>NZ_RSAJ01000291.1 GCF_003933965.1 Streptomyces sp. RP5T | reverse complement strand
CCATTGGATGCCCGCCCCGCTGGGCGCATCAACGGCGCACAGAGGCTCGCGCACGCCTCGACGGACCGAAGGCGCCGGTGTTCACCCCTCCCGGTGTTCACCCCTCCCGGTGTTCAGGCCCCCTCGACCCCCGTCACCGGCTGGATCTCCTGCTGGAGCTCGTCCGCGTGCTCACCCGTCACCAGGTACACCACCCGCTTGGCCACCGAGACCGCGTGGTCGGCGAAGCGCTCGTAGTAGCGGCCGAGGAGGGTGACGTCGACCGCCGTCTCGATGCCGTGCTTCCACTTGTCGTCCAGCAGGTGCTGGAACAGCGTGCGGTGCAGCAGGTCCATCTCGTCGTCGTCCTGCTCCAGCTGGAGCGCGAGGTCGACGTCCTTGGTGATGATGACCTCCGCCGCCTTCGCCATCAGGCGCTGGGCGAGCTGGCCCATCTCCAGGATGGTCGCGTGCAGGTCGTGGGGGATGGCCTTCTCGGGGAAGCGCAGCCGGGCCAGCTTCGCCACGTGCTGGGCCAGGTCGCCGGAGCGCTCCAGGTCGGCCGACATGCGCAGGGAGGTGACGACGATACGGAGGTCGGTCGCCACCGGCTGCTGGCGGGCGAGCAGCGCTATCGCCCGGGCCTCCAGGTCGTGCTGGAGGTCGTCCACCTTCTGGTCGGCCTCGATCACGCTCTCGGCCAGCTTCAGGTCGGAGTCGAGGATGGCCGTCGTGGCGCGTCCGATCGCCGAGCCGACCAGCCGGGCCATCTCCACCAGACCGTCGCCGATCGAATCAAGTTCCTCGTGGTACGCGTCCCGCATTGGGTTCCCTCTCGTACGTCGTTCCTGTGGGTTCCAGGGGCCAAAACCGGCCGCGAAACCGGTGCTGCGTACCCCACGCTCCCACGATCTGCCCCCTACGCGTCCGTTTCCGCCCTCCCAAATGAACCAACACTGGCTCCAAGGTGAACTCTGGGCGACGAGTGTTCGAGCTCGCACTCGGACGGCTGTGGCCAGGACGGATCCCATGCCTAACCTGTTGGCATGGACGTGAACGCGGCGGTCGCCGCAGCGGCAGCGATCGCCGGTGTGCTCACCGGTGTCATCGCGATGCTGGCGTTCCGCTGGAGCGAGCGGGAGCAGAAACGCCCCACCCGCACCTCCCTGCACACGGACCCGGTGCTTCCGCCGGGCGTGGACACCGTCCTGTCCGTGCTGCGCTCCTCGGCCGTCGTCCTCGACGAGGCCGACGCCGTCGTCAAGGCCAGCTCCGCCGCGTACGCCCTCGGGCTGGTCCGCGGCGGCAAGCTCTCCGTGGAGCCCATGCTCCAGATGGCCCGGGACACCCGCAGGGACGGAGAGATACGCCAGGTCGAGCTGGACCTGCCGAGGCGGGGAACCGGACGCGGCGAGGCCCTCGCGGTCTCGGCCCGTGTCGCGCCCCTCGGCTCCCGGCTGGTGCTGCTCCTCGTGGAGGACCTCACCGAGGCCCGGCGGATCGAAGCGGTACGACGCGACTTCGTCGCGAACGTCAGCCATGAGCTCAAGACCCCGGTCGGCGCGCTCTCCCTCCTGTCCGAGGCCGTCATGGACGCCTCGGAGGACCCGGAGGCGGTGGAGCGCTTCGCCGGCCGCATGCAGATCGAGGCCACCCGCCTGACCAGCCTGGTCCAGGAGCTCATCGACCTCTCCCGGGTGCAGAACGACGACCCGCTGGAGGACGCCGAGCCGGTCCGCGTGGACGAACTGGTCGCCGAGGCCATCGACCGCTGCCGGCACCAGGCAGGCACCAAGCAGATCACCATGGCCGCCGCCGGCGCCGCCGAACTGCGGGTCTGGGGCAACCGCGGCCAGCTCGCCGCCGCGCTCGGCAACCTCGTCGAGAACGCCGTCAACTACTCGCCCGCCCGTACCCGCGTCGGCATAGCCGCCCGCCGGGTGTCCGCGCCGGGCGGCGACCTGATCGAGGTCGCCGTCACCGACCAGGGCATCGGTATCTCCGACAAGGACAAGGAGCGCATCTTCGAGCGCTTCTACCGCGTCGACCCGGCCCGCTCCCGCCAGACCGGCGGCACGGGCCTCGGTCTCGCGATCGTCAAGCACGTGGCCGCCTCGCACGGCGGGGAGGTCACGGTGTGGAGCTCGGAGGGACAGGGCTCCACGTTCACCCTCAGGCTGCCGGAGGCGGGCGCGGCCCGCGACCGCGCGCTCCAGCACCCCGACCTCGACGACGAGGACGGGCATTCCACCACCGAGTCGACTTCTTACGACCCGCTTCCCGCCCCGGAGGTCCTTCCGTGACCCGAGTGCTCGTCGTCGAGGACGAGGAGTCCTTCTCCGACGCCCTGTCGTACATGCTCCGCAAGGAGGGCTTCGAGGTCGCCATCGCGGCCACCGGCCCCGACGGACTCGACGAGTTCGAGCGCAACGGCGCCGACCTCGTCCTCCTCGACCTCATGCTGCCGGGCCTGCCCGGCACCGAGGTCTGCCGCCAGCTGCGCGGCCGTTCCAACGTCCCCGTCATCATGGTGACCGCCAAGGACAGCGAGATCGACAAGGTCGTCGGCCTGGAAATAGGAGCCGATGACTATGTCACCAAGCCGTTCTCCTCGCGCGAGCTGGTCGCCCGTATCCGCGCCGTCCTGCGCCGCCGCGGCGAGCCCGAGGAGGTCACCCCGGCGGCCCTGGAGGCCGGCCCGGTCCGCATGGACGTGGACCGCCATGTGGTCACGGTCTCCGGCTCCAAGGTCGACCTGCCCCTCAAGGAGTTCGACCTGCTGGAGATGCTCCTGCGCAACGCGGGCCGCGTCCTGACCCGCATGCAGCTCATCGACCGCGTCTGGGGCGCCGACTACGTGGGCGACACCAAGACCCTCGACGTCCACGTCAAGCGCCTCCGCGCCAAGATCGAACCCGACCCGGGCGCCCCGCGGTACCTGGTGACGGTCCGCGGCCTCGGCTACAAGTTCGAGCCGTAGACCGACGCTGACAGGAGCCGCCGGACGGAGTCCGGCGCAGCATCTCGAAGCCCGCGAAGCGGTGCGAGAGGTGCGTCAAGGAGGGGTGCTCGAACCCGACCCGGGCGCCCCGCGGTACCTGGTGACGGTCCGCGGCCTCGGCTACAAGTTCGAGCCGTAAAGATCCGCTGCCGTACGTCGAAGGGCGGGACCTCCCCGGAGGTCCCGCCCTTCGTGTCGTACGACGGCTACGACCGTCCCGTACGGCTGCTCAGCCGCTCGCGCTCGCGGTCGCGCTCGCGGAGGCCGTGCCGGTCGGGGTGGCGGAGCCGCTCGGCGTGGCGGAACCCGTCGGGGTCGCGGAGCCGGTCGGGGTGGCCGAGGTCTGAGGCGCGGACGGGGCCGCGCTCGGGCCCCACTTGCTGTAGTAGCTGTCGGCCGGCACCACGAAGGCGCGCAGGCTCACGTCACCGGTCGTGCTGAAGGTGAAGGTGACCTTCTGCGCGTTGCCGTTCCTGACGCTCGTGCCGAGATCGCTCACCGCGGCGGAGGCGTTGTCCTTGCCGCCGAGGATGATGGAGCCGTGCGCCGGGACGGTCACCTTGCCCTTGCCCTTGGCGGGCGTGAGCGCGGCGCTGCCCGCGCCGTCGATGCTCACGGAGTCCAGCGTCTGGGCCTTGTCGCCGGTGTTGAAGAGGGTGGCGGAGATCGTGGCCGGGCCCGTGGTCTCGCCGGAGGCCTCGGGGGTCGGCTGGGTGATCACCACGACGTTCTGGAGCGCGATGTCGCCCATCTTGGTCGCCGCGTTGTCCGGCTTGACCTGCAGCGTCTGGGCGTTGTTGCCGGCCGAGCACGCGGAGAGCGCGGCGACCGAGAACGCGAGGGAGGCGGCGGCGAGGGCGCCGCGTCGAAGGCTGCTGCTCACGGCGGCGGCAACTCCTTGACTTGAGCGGGGCGGCCCGTAAAGCCGCGCTAAGTGTCTGTCAGCGGCCTTAGGTTACCGAGCCGTTCCCGATGGGCCGCACCCGACCCTCCCCAAGAGGCGTGTCACCTGGTTCACCTGTGACCCGTGAGTCACTTGTACCCCGCACTCCGGCGCTCGTCGGGCATTCACATAAGCGCCTTCGGCGGCCCGTGGCAAAACTTCCGTGAAGGAATGCGCGATCACCCCCGGAATTGATCACCACCCGATCCGCCGGCCGCGCGTGATCAATTCCGGATTCGGCGGGGAAGTGACTGCGGACACCGAACGGAGTAGCGGAAGTCGCACACTTGGAACCGGACATTTGGGGACGTTAGCCCACCTGGAGGGGGCTCCGGATGCGTGTAACGTACGCGTTTCACCCCGCCCGGAGAGCCGCTCCGACCTGCGAATTCCCCCTTCCGCCCGACCTCCGCAGCACGTTCCTGTTGCTGTTGTCAAGCCCCGAGATATGCCCTGACCTGCGAAAACGCCATTCAGAACCCGCAGTTTCCGTGTTACCCTGGATAGCCACGGAAGGGGTACCTGTCACATGACGTTCAAGGTTGGCGACACCGTGGTCTATCCCCATCACGGGGCCGCGCTGATCGAGGCTATCGAAACTCGCCAGATCAAAGGCGTGGACAAGACCTACTTGGTGCTGAAGGTCGCCCAGGGTGACCTGACGGTACGTGTGCCAGCGGACAATGCGGAGTTCGTCGGCGTGCGGGATGTGGTCGGTCAGGACGGGCTGGACCGGGTCTTCGAGGTGCTGCGCGCGCCGTACGCCGAGGAGCCCACTAACTGGTCCCGTCGTTACAAGGCAAACCTGGAGAAGCTCGCCTCCGGCGATGTCATCAAGGTCGCGGAAGTCGTGCGTGACCTGTGGCGTCGTGAGCGCGAGCGCGGACTCTCCGCAGGTGAGAAGCGCATGCTCGCCAAGGCTCGGCAGATCCTGGTGAGTGAACTCGCTCTCGCGGAGAACACGAACGAGGACAAGGCCGAGGCGCTGCTCGACGAGGTTCTCGCGTCCTGAGCGTCCCTGTGCAGGCACCTTGCCCGCTCAGCTCAGCACACTGAATCTGAATTGCCGCACTGAAATGCCGCGGTGCCCGATGACGCGAAAGCTGTCGCCGGGCGCTGCGGCATGTCTGTCTCCGGATGCCGAACCCCGAAGTGCCGTGCGCCTGTTCCTCTCGGAGGAAGATCCCCCGATACTTGGCGTGCCGGGCCCGGGCAGCTGGCTCGACCGGTGTCACGGAAGGGTCCGGTCAAGGCGTCGCGCCCGGCACGCTGTCTCCGTACCCACGTTGGCCGAGCACACAAACCTGACAGGAACCGATGTCTGACGTTTCGCGCCCTTCGCCCGCCGAAGCACGTGCGCAGGCCCGCACCGCCGTGGTGATTCCGGCCGCCGGAAGGGGCGTACGCCTCGGTCCGGGCGCCCCCAAAGCGCTCCGGACGCTGAACGGCACCCCCATGCTGATCCACGCCGTGCGCGCGATGGCCGCGTCCCGAGCGGTCTCCCTGGTCGTCGTCGTGGCCCCGCCCGACGGCGCCGGCGAGGTCAAGTCCCTCCTCGACGCGCACGCGCTGCCCGAGCGGACCGACTTCGTCGTCGTCCCCGGCGGCGACTCCCGTCAGGAATCGGTCCGGCTCGGCCTGGACGCCCTGCCCTCCGACTTCGACATCGTCCTCGTCCACGACGCGGCCCGCCCGCTCGTCCCGGTCGACACCGTCGACGCGGTCATCGAGGCCGTACGGGAGGGCGCGCCCGCCGTCGTCCCGGCGCTGCCCCTCGCGGACACCGTGAAGGAGGTCGAGCCGGCGAGCACCCCCGGCGCCCCCGAGCCCGTGGTGGCCACCCCCGTCCGCGCGCGCCTGCGGGCCGTGCAGACCCCGCAGGGCTTCGACCGGGCCACCCTGATCCGCGCCCACGAGACGGTCATCGAGGACGTCACCGACGACGCGAGCATGGTCGAGCAGCTGGGCCTCACCGTGGTGGTCGTGCCCGGCCACGAGGAGGCCTTCAAGGTGACCCGCCCGCTCGACCTGGTCCTCGCGGAGGCGGTCCTGGCCCGCAGGAGGCTCAACGATGGCTTCTGAGTACGTGCTGCCGCAGGTCGGCATCGGCACCGACATCCACGCCTTCGAGGAAGGCCGCGACCTGTGGTGCGCGGGCCTGAAGTGGGAGGGCGAGGGCACCGGTCTGGCCGGCCACTCCGACGCGGACGTCGTCGCCCACGCCGCCTGCAACGCCCTCTTCTCCGCCGCCGGGCTCGGCGACCTCGGTCAGCACTTCGGCACCGGCCGCCCCGAGTGGTCGGGTGCATCCGGCGTCACGCTGTTGACGGAGGCGGCCCGGATCGTGCGGGAGGCGGGCTTCCGGATCGGCAACATCGCCGTACAGGTGGTGGGACCGCGCCCGAAGATCGGCAAGCGGCGGGACGAGGCACAGAAGCTCCTGTCCGAGGCGGCCGGGGCACCGGTGTCGGTGTCCGGGGCGACGACGGACGGACTCGGGTTCCCCGGCCGGGACGAGGGCCTGATGGCGGTGGCGACCGCGCTGGTGGTCAGGACCGCGAGCTGACTGTTATCCACAACCCGTCGAAGGCACCACACATCGCCCACTACCCTGGACCCGTGACCATTCGCCTGTACGACACCAGCGCCCGGCAGATCCGTGACTTCGCCCCGCTCACGCCGGGCTGCGTCTCGATCTACCTGTGTGGTGCCACCGTGCAGGCGGCCCCGCACATCGGGCACATCCGCTCCGGCCTGAACTTCGACATCATGCGCCGCTGGTTCGAGTACCGCGGCTACGACGTCACGTTCATCCGCAACGTCACCGACATCGACGACAAGATCATCGCCAAGGCGGCCGAGCAGAACCGCCCCTGGTGGTCGATCGGCTACGAGAACGAACGCGCCTTCAACGACGGCTACACCGCCCTCGGCTGCCTCCCGCCCACCTACGAGCCGCGTGCCACCGGCCACGTGACCGAGATGGTCGAGATGATGCAGGGCCTCATCGAACGCGGCCACGCCTACGAGTCCGACGGCAACGTCTACTTCGACGTGCGCTCCTTCCCCGGCTACCTGGAGCTCTCGCGCCAGGAGCTGGACAACCTGCTCCAGCCCTCCGGCGAGGGCGAGACCGGCAAGCGCGACCCGCGCGACTTCGCCATGTGGAAGTCCGCCAAGCCCGGCGAGCCGACCTGGTCCACGCCCTGGGGGCCCGGCCGCCCCGGCTGGCACCTGGAGTGCTCGGCGATGGCCCACAAGTACCTCGGCACCGCCTTCGACATCCACGGCGGCGGCCTCGACCTGATCTTCCCCCACCACGAGAACGAGATCGCCCAGGCCAAGGCCTACGGCGACGAGTTCGCGCGGTACTGGGTGCACAACGCCTGGGTCACCATGGCCGGCGACAAGATGTCCAAGTCGCTGGGCAACTCGGTGCTCGTCTCCGAGATGGTCAAGCAGTGGCGGCCCATCGTGCTGCGCTACTACCTCGGCACCCCGCACTACCGCTCGATGATCGAGTACAGCGAGGACGCCCTGCGCGAGGCCGAGTCCGCGTTCGCCAGGATCGAGGGCTTCGTACAGCGGGTCGTGGAGAAGGCCGGCGACGTGCAGCCCGCCCCCGAGGTGCCGCCCGCCTTCGCCGAGGCCATGGACGACGACCTGGGCGTCCCGCAGGCGCTCGCCATCGTGCACACCACCGTCCGGCAGGGCAACAGCGCACTCGCCGCCGACGACAAGGAAGCAGCCGTCGCCCGCCTCGCCGAGCTGCGCGCCATGCTCGGCGTCCTCGGCCTCGACCCGCTCGACGAGCACTGGGCCGGCGAGACCGACCGCGGCGACGACCTGCACGGCGTGGTCGACAGCCTCGTACGCCTGGTCCTCGACCAGCGCGAGGCCGCCCGCGGCCGCAAGGACTGGGCCACCGCGGACGCCATCCGCGACCAGCTCGGCCAGTCGGGACTGAGCATCGAGGACAGCCCGCAGGGACCGCGCTGGACCCTCGGACCGCGCTGAACCCCTCCCGATCTCGAAGATCGATTGTGCCGCCCGGCCCTCCGGGCGGCACACTGCATAGACGTACGAACATCGCACCGACGCAGAACGACGTGGAACAGGTAGGTCATGGCAGCCAACAACCGCCGCATGTCCGGCAAGAAGGGCGCGCAGGTCGGCAGTGGCGGCCAGCGACGCAAGGGCCTGGAGGGCAAGGGGCCGACCCCGCCCGCCGAGATGCGCAAGGGCCACAAGAAGAACCGGATCGCCAACTCCAAGGCCAAGCAGAGCGTGCGCCGTCCGGCGCCGCGCGGCCGGGGCGGCAAGGGCACCTCGGAGATGGTCGTGGGCCGCAACCCCGTCGTCGAGGCGCTGCGTGAGGGCGTGCCCGCGGTCACGCTCTACGTCCAGCAGTTCATCGACAACGACGAGCGGGTCCGTGAGGCCCTCCAGCTCGTCGCCGACCGCGGCGGCGTCCACCTCATGGAGGCCCCCCGCCCCGAGCTCGACCGCATGACCAACGGGCTCAACCACCAGGGCCTGGTCCTCCAGGTCCCGCCGTACGAGTACGCCCACCCCGAGGACCTCGCCAACGCCGCCTACGACGACGGCGAGGACCCGCTCATCGTGGCCCTCGACGGCGTGACCGACCCCCGCAACCTCGGCGCGGTCGTCCGCTCGGTCTCCGCGTTCGGCGGCCACGGCGTCGTCGTACCCGAGCGGCGCGCGGCCGGCATGACCGCCGGCGCGTGGAAGACCTCCGCCGGCACCGCCGCCCGCACCCCCGTCGCCCGCGCCACCAACCTGACGCGCGCCCTGGAGGCGTACAAGAAGCAGGGCATCGTGGTCGTCGGCCTCGCCGCCGACGGTGAGCACGAGATCGGTGACCTCCAGGCCCTCGGCGGCCCGGTCGCCATCGTCGTCGGCAGCGAGGGCAAGGGCCTGTCCCGCCTGGTGGGCGAGACCTGCGACTACCGCGTGCGGATCCCCATGCCGGGCGGCGCCGAGTCGCTGAACGCCGGTGTGGCGGCCGGAATCGTGCTGTACGAGGCCGCCCGCAAGCGAGGCTGAACGACTGTTCGGCGCAGTCCCCCACACGGGGTGTTCACGGCGTACCGGGCAAGCTTGACGGGGTCCGGACAGATCCGGCGAGTCAAAGCAGTGTCCTAACCACACGTCACTCGGTTAGATGAGTGTGGACACCAGAACACCCCGCACACCCACGGGGGACGGCCCGTCGGGATTCGACGACGCTCCCGCGCTGAGCATGGTGAAGGTGCCGAGCGATCCGGCGCAGATCATCGTCAATCATGCGAGCTTCCGCGTGCAGTTGGGCGCGTCGACGAGACGCGCCCAATCCCCGCGGGTCGCACGGCACTTGATCGCCGCCGAGGACACCGCCCGGATGCCGGCCGCCGGCGCCGCGGGCCGCCGCCGGCCCGTCGTGTGGAGCGGCAGGTCCGCCCCCGACGACACCGGCGCCCACCGTCTGCTGCAGGCCGTACGGGGCGGCAGCGTCGGCCACGCCGAAGCGCCCGCCGCCGACGCCGGAGCCACCCAGGTCATCCCCCGCGTCGACGTCGACCACGGCTACCAGGCCGACTACGCCGGCGAGTTGGCCCAGACCATGGAGACCCCGGTCGTCGGCGCCCAGCGCACCCCCGACGGCGACGGCACCCGACTCCTGCCCCCCATGCGCACCGTGGGCAGCACCTACGACGAACCCGCCTACGACAGCGACGAGTTCGACGACGGCTTCGACGAGGCCCGCGCCGACCGCGCCACCAGGCGACAGGGCGACGAGGCCGCGCGGCACGCCTACTACCCCGGCCGCCGCATGAACCTCGGCGTCGTCCTCCTCCCGCTCCGCATCTTCCTCGGCTTCATCTCCATCTACGCCGGCATGGGCAAACTGTGCGACCCCGTCTACTTCGACGGCGGCAAACGCGGCTCCATGGTCAAGTGGCTCAACACCCTCCACCCCTGGGACGTGGCCGAACCACTGCGCCAGTTCGCCCTCCAGCACCCCGTCGGCTCCGGCCTCGTCATCGCCTTCCTCCAGGTCATCGTGGGCGTCCTCACGATCCTGGGCTGCTGGCAGCGTGTCGCCGCGGTCGTCGGCGCCGGCCTCTCCGCCGCGCTCCTCGTCACCGTCAGCTGGAAGAGCGTCCCCGCCTACGACACCCCCGACATCATCTACCTGGCCGCCTGGTCCCCGCTGATCATCGCGGGCGCCCCCGTCTACTCCATCGACGGCCGCCTCGCGGGCAGCGCCTGGCGCCGCCTCGGACCCCTCTCCGACATCTGGGAACTGCGCCGCTACGTCCTGCGCCGCGGCGCCCTCATCACCGCCATCGTCACCGGCCTCACCCTCCTGATCGGCTCCGTCCTCGGCGGCGCCGTCCGCGACGCCGACCGCGTCATCGTCCCCGGCCCCGGCGAGGCCCCGCGCAACGAACTGCCCGGCTCCCCGCTCCCGCAGGACTCCGCCAAGGCCCACAAGAAGAAGCCCTCGGCCTCCAC
>NZ_RSAJ01000290.1 GCF_003933965.1 Streptomyces sp. RP5T | reverse complement strand
GCTACGCCGAGCGCGCGGTACCGGACCTGACCTGGCGGATCGCCACCTGGATCCGTGCCACGCGGGGCCGGCTGGTCATCTCCGGACACTCCCAGGGCAGCGTGCTGGCGGCCGCCGCGGCCTGGCAGCTGGAGCCGTCGGTCCGGGGACGGGTCGCCCTGCTGACCTACGGCTCCCCGCTGGAGCGCCTCTACGGCCGCTGGTTCCCGGCCCACTTCGGCCCGGCCGCGCTCACCGCCCTGCACCACGACGTGGACTGCTGGCGCAACCTCTACCGGCTCACCGACCCCATCGGCGGCCCGGTGCGGCTGCCCGGCGACTGCGGCCCCGAGGTGGACCGGGAACCCCTCAAGGACCCGCTCGCCTACGGCCGCACCGAACTGCACCCGCTGCCCGCGCCGATCCTCGGCCACTCCGACTACCAGGCCGACCCGGTCTTCGCCGAGGAGCGGGCGAGACTACTGGGCCGGCTCCAGCCGGACGTACCGGGGCCGCGGGCTCAGGACGAGCCGGGCAGGTCCTCGGCGTAGAGCAGGGTCAGATCGTCCGTGGTCGGGTCGTCCACCTGGGCGACCCGGCTCGCGTGCCGCTCCACCATCGCCTCGAAGGTCTGTCGGGCGGTACGGCCGTTGCCGAAAGCGGGCCCCTTGGGCAGCACCGTGAAGTACTTCCGCAGGGCCTCGGCCGCCCCCGGCGCCAGCCGGTACTCGTGCTCCTCGGCCTGCTGCTCCACGATGCTGAGCAGTTCCTCGGGGTTGTAGTCGCTGAAGGTGATGGTCCGTGAGAAGCGGGACGCGACACCGGGGTTGACCGAAAGGAAGCGCTCCATCTCGGCGGTGTAGCCCGCGACGATCACCACGACCGCGTCGCGGTGGTCCTCCATCAGCTTCACCAGCGTGTCGATGGCCTCCTTGCCGAAGTCCCGGCCCGAGTCCTCCGGCGACAGCGCGTACGCCTCGTCGATGAACAGCACTCCGCCGCGCGCCCTGTCGAAGGCCTCCTGGGTGCGGATCGCGGTGGAACCGATGTGCTCGCCGACCAGGTCGACACGGGACACCTCGACAAGGTGGCCCTTCTCCAGCACCCCGAGGGAGGCGAGGATCTCGCCGTAGAGCCGGGCGACCGTCGTCTTGCCGGTGCCGGGGGAGCCGGTGAAGACCAGGTGCCGCTTGACGGACGCGGCCTTCAGGCCCGCCTGCTGGCGGCGCCGGCCCACCTCGATCATGTCGGTGAGCGCCCGCACCTCGCGCTTGACGCTGTCCAGGCCCACCAGGGCGTCCAGTTCACCCAGGACGTCCTTCGAGGTGCGCGAGGGCTTCACCGGCTCGGCGGGGACGGCCGGCGGTTCCTGGTCGGCGGCACGCTGTCCGGGGATCGACCCCAGCAGGCCGGGGGAGCGGGCCTCCGTCTGCACGGCCGTCTCCCGGGCCGCGGGCGGGGTGAGGCCGCCGCTCTCGTCGCTCGTGCAGTCCTCGACGACGGGACCGGCTCCGGCGGCCGCGTCCGGGGCGTCCGCGAACTCGTAGCCCCCGCGCGCGCAGCGCTCCGTGCGGCACTTCCTGAGCGTCGTACGGCAGCCGTCTATCACGTGGAAGCCGTACCCGCCGCTGCCCGTCACCCGGCAGTTCAGGAAACTGCCGCGGCCGCCCGCCGACACGTAGAAGCCCGCCTCCGCGGGGGAGTCGACCGTGCAGCGCTCGATCGTGGGGTCGGCGCCCTTGGTGACGATCACGCCGGTCTGGGTGCCGTCCACCGTGCAGCTGTTGAGGGTGCCGCCGCTGCCGTGGTCACGGAACCAGGCGCCGGTCGCCGCGTCCCGGATCCGGCAGTCGTCGAGCTGCGCGGTGGCGCCGTCGCTCACCGACACGGCGGTGTTGCGCACCTGGGAGATGTCGCTGTCGACGACGTCCGCGCGCGAACCCCGGTCCAGCACGAACAGGGCGTCCGGCACGTCGTGCACCCGGCAGGAGTCCAGTACGGCGGTGGCGCCGTCACTGACCCAGACGGCCGGGTAGTCGCCCGTGCTGTCGAAGATCTCGCACTGGTTGGCGTCCACGCGCGTGCCCGGATCCCACACCGACAGGCCGTTGCGCCCGAACTGACGGACCGTCGTGCGGGTCAGGGTCAGCACCGACCGGGAGCGCAGGTCGACCGCGTTCTCCGGGATGTCGTGGATGCGGCAGTCGGCCAGGGTCAGCACCGCGTCGGTGTCGAGCGTGACGCCGTCCGCGGTGGTGCGGTGCACATCGCAGTCGGTGAGATGCGCGGTGGCCCGGCCGGTGATCTGGACCCCGCTGCCGCGGACCTCGTAGACCTCGCAACCCACGGCCTCCAGCGCGGAGTTCTCGCCGGTCGCCGCCAGTCCCGCGCCCGCGGTGTGGTGGACGCGGCAGCGCTCCAGGCGGGGGTGGGCACCACCGCGCACCGCGACACCGGACTGACCGGCCGCCACGACCTCGCACTCCTCGAACACCCCGCCCGCGCCGTCCAGTACGGCGATGCCGATACCGGCCGGGTTGTCGACGGTGCAGCGCCGCACGGTCGGGCGCGCGCCGCCGCGCACCTCTATGCCGGCCGCGGACCGGGTGACGACCCGGATGTCGGTGAGCTCCGGTGTGCCCTCCTCGACGAGCAGGGCGGGGGCGGCCGCGTCCTGGCCCTCCACGTGCAGGTCCTGCACCACGGCGGAGGCGCGCACCGTCAACGGCACGCCGTCCACGGGGGCGATCCGCACGGAGCCGGGCGAACCCTCGGGGCCGCGCAGGGTCACCGGCCGCTGCACGACGAGGTTCTCCCGGTAGGTGCCGGGCGCGATCGTGAGGACGTCCCCGTCCGCCGCGGCCTCCAGGGCAGCGGCGAGCGACGCGTACTCACCTGTGCGGCGCCGCCACCTCGATGTGCCGGTGTGCGTCACCTGGACCGTGCCCTGTGCCATGGCGTTGCCGTGCCCCCACCTCGTAGTACGCGGGTTTGTGCTGCCGAGGAACCTCGGCCGGTCCACCGTAGCGTGCGCGCGGGTGGTGGGTTGACCAGAGCCGTAAGGCCGTCAGCTGCCGGTGCCGGTCCGGCCCCAGTCCGGGCCCGCGCGCTCCCAGGCCCTGTCCCAACGGGCGTACCGGCGACGGACCATGCGCCAGACGGCGAGCCGCCTGGCGCCCTCGACCAGGCCCGCGGTCAGCAGCGCCGCCCCGATGCCCGCGAGAACGGCGTGGGTGGTGGCCGTGGCCGAGTCCAGCGGCCGGGCCGCCGGGCCGCCGTGCAGGTCCGTCCACAGGGTGAAGTGGTCGCCGCGGTGCGGGGTTTCGAGGGCGGCCAGGACCGCGCCCCGGTGCGTGGTGCCGTCCGGCGCGGTCCAGTCGGCCACCACCCGGGTGCGCAACTCCCGCCCGGAGGCGGCCTCGGGGTCGGCGTCCAGCGGTGAACGGTCCAGTGCGCGGATCACGGTCGCCGTCACCAGCCGGCGGGTGTCGTGCTGCTCACGGACCGCCTGCTGCAGCGCGCCCTGGGCCGCGTGCCCGGTGGCCGAGCCGACGACCGGTGCGACGACCAGGAGCAGAAGCAGGGCGACCAGGCCGGCCCAGGCCTCGGCCAGATCGGTCGCGCGGCGCAGCGGATTGCGCCGCCAACGCCAGAGTCCACTGATCGCTCGCACCGTCCGCACCCCCTTCCCGCTCCGTGATAACCCCCGACAGAGGCGTTCACGCGCGGGACCGGCCGAAGAGAGAGCGAAATCACCTGCGGCCCGGTCCTCTCATGAACTCCTCATGAAGGCCCCAACGTGCGGGTCCCCGGGCGGTGTTCCCGCGACCCGGGACCGGGCGGATCCTTGACGGAAACTTGTCCACCGGCCGCCGCGTCGGCCCATGTCCCTGCGCGCGCCGCCTATTCGAGGATCGTGACCGGGTCGCCGACCCGGATCGTGCCGCGGGAGCGGGGCACCAGGTTCTGTCCGAAGACGAGCTTGCCGTCGAAGCGGCGGTGCCGGCCCAGGCTGTGCAGGGGTTCCTTGCCGCGCACGGCCCGGTCCTGGTCGGTGGTGGTGACCACGCACCGCCCGCACATCTTGGCGACCCGGAAGGTGACGTCCCCGATCGCGACGAGCGACCAGCCGTCCTCGGCCCACGCCTCGGTGCCGCCCACGACGACGTTCGGCCGGAAGCGGTTCATGGGCAGAGGGCCCTCCGCCGCGTGCCTGCCTTCGGAGATCAGGGAGTTGAGGGCGTCGAGGGAGGCCGCCGAGGTGAGCAGCAGCGGGTATCCGTCGGCGAAGGTGACGGTCTCGCCCGGCAGCGCGTACTCGGGTTCGACCGGGCGGCGGGTGGCGGGATCGTCCATGTGGACCAGGCGGGTGGGCGCGTCGAGGTACGCGCTGCACCACGCGTGCGCGGCCGCGTCGGTGGCGGGCACCCCTTCCACCTTGTCCCCGAAGATGTCCAGCGTGACGGTCTCGCCCGCCTCGGGGACGGGCACGGTCAGCGGATCCATGCCGGGCGCGGACAGCACGAGGCCGCCGCCGGGCATCAGCTCGGCGGCGGCAAGCGCGAGGCGTGGCTGCTGGCGTTGGGTGACGACCTTTCCCCCGTCGTCGACCAGCGTCCAGCGCCGGTCTCCGGCCAGCCCCCAGGGCTCCACCTCGGCCTCCTGGAGCGCGAGACCCCGGAACGCCTTGACCGGATGGACATGAATCGACAGCAGCTGCGCATTCCCCATGGGGCCATCGTGCCAGGCGGCACCGACAACCCGGGAGGGAATCAGTACCCGCGGTACTGCTGGTTGTTGTACGGATCCTGGTAGGGAGCCGCCTGGGCGGGCCGGGGAGCCGCGGGGCGCATCGCCTCGTAGCCCGTGCCCATGCCGGGGCCGACCGGTCGCTGCTGCTGCGGACCGGGATACCCGCGAGGCGCGGCGGCCTGCTGCGGGATGTACGCGCCGGGCGCCTGCTGCAGCGGAGAGGGCTGCTGCGCCTGCGGGTAGCCGTAGGAGGACTGGGAGGGACCCGCGGGAAGAGCGGGCAGTGCGGACGGCAGCGCCGGCAGATGACTGGCCGGAACGTCGTACGCGGCCGGGACCCGGATCGGGGCGATCTGCGGGGTGCCCCGCTCGGCCACGAGTGAGTCGTAGATCGGGGTGTCCGGGAAGGAGGCGGAGTAGTAGCCGCCGCCATAAGTGGAGCGGGGGGAGGTCATGGCACATAAGTTAAGCCCACGATGTGCTGGTTGGGGAGACCGATAAGAGGGTTGTTTTCCGTGTCGGCAGTGGTGTGGGATCCCCAATGCGAGCGAACTCGGCAAAAATGGACGCCAATCCAGGTCCCATCCTTGTAAAGGCCGAGTTCCGAGGGGGTTACCGGAGGTTGGCCGGTGATCTTCGTGCGCGCGGGATGGGAGTTCGCCGCCCGTGGGGAATAGGTTGAGCGGGTAGAACTCGAAGGGCCGCCGGGGAGCGTCCTGGCCTGCCGACACCTGAGGGGGCGGACATGTCAATGTCGAAAGGTGCGAACGCTCCGGTGCCCACGACGGCACTGCGCGTCGAATTGGGCTGGCGCACCGGCCCCGGGGTCCCCGACGCGGACGCCTCGGCCCTGCTCCTCGTCGGCGGCAAGGTCCGCTCCGACGCCGACTTCGTCTTCTACAACCAGCCGCAGCACTCCTCCGGGGCCGTCCGCCACGAGGGCAAACGGACCGACGGCGGCCGGGTGACCGACACGCTGTACGTCGATCTCGCGCGCGTGGAGCCGTCCGTGGAGACCGTCGTGCTCGCCGCTTCCGCCGACGGCGGGACCTTCGCGGGTGTCCCGGATCTTTACATCGAGGTGCGGGATGCGGCGCGGGACACGGTGGCGGCGCGGTTCGACAGTACGGGCGCGACCGTAGAAACCGCTTTCGTACTCGGGGAGTTCTATCGGCGTCAGGGTGCGTGGAAATTCCGTGCCGTCGGTCAGGGCTACGACAGCGGACTGGAAGGTCTGGCAACGGACTTCGGTATCACCGTGGACGAGCCTCAGCAGACGGCACCCGTCGCGCCTCCGCCGCCCCCCTCCACGCAACCGGTCCGCCTTTCCAAGGTCACGCTGACCAAGTCGGCTCCGTCCGTCTCCCTCGCCAAACAAGGCGGCACCTCGGGCGCCATGCGCGTGAACCTCAACTGGGAGGTACGCAAACAGTTCTCGGGCTGGGGCAGCAAACGCGGCCGCGCGGTCGCCATGCACGCCGACCTCGACCTCGACCTGTGCGCGCTGTACGAACTCGCCGACGGCCGCAAAGGGGTCGTCCAGGCGCTGGGCAACGCCTATGGAGCCCTGCACCAGCCGCCGTACATCCACCTCGACGGCGACGACCGCACCGGCGCCGTCGCGAGCGGCGAGAACCTCACCGTGAACCTCGACCACAAGAGGGACTTCCAGCGCATCCTCGTCTTCGTCACGATCTACGAGGGCGCGCGCTCCTTCGCCGACCTGCACGCCACGGTCACCCTCCAGCCGCAGCACGGCGCCCCCATCGACTTCTCCCTCGACGAGTGCACGGTCCCCTCGACGGTGTGCGCGCTGGCCCTGATCACCCGTACCGGCGACGACCTGGTCGTCCAGCGAGAGGCCCGCTATCTGGTGCCCGAGCGCGGGGTGAGCCCGCAGCGGACGGTGGACCAGGTCTACGGCTGGGGCATGAACTGGACACCGGGCCGCAAGTGAGACCTCAGCGCTCCTCGCCGGCGACGGCCTCCGGGCGCGCGTAGGTGCGGCCCTTCCAGGCCGCACCGCGCCCCCGGTAGTGCTGCACCGCCGAGTCGACCGTCATGAGGAGGTAGAGGAACGCGGTGAACGGCAGCAGCGGAGCGAGCCACAGCGGCTGACGGTAGTAGCGGAGCATCGGGACGTACGTGCCCGTCATGACCAGCCACGCGAGAGCACCCGGCACCAGGGTCACCGCACTCCCCGTCGCCAGGCCGGCGAGGACGGCGACGGGGGGCACGAGATAGACCAGGGCGAGCCCGGCCACCGTGCCCAGCAGCACCAGGGGCTGGTGGCGCAGCTGGGCGTAGGCGCTGCGCGACACCATCCGCCACAGGTCGTGCAGCCGGGGGTAGGGGCGCACGCTGTCCACCCGCTCGGCCAGACCCAGCCAGACGCGACCGCCGCCGCCCTTGACCGCCCGCGCGAGGGCCACGTCGTCGATGACGGCCTGCCGGATCGCGTCCGGGATCCGCGCCCGCTCGGCGGTCTCGGCGCGCAGCAGCACACAACCGCCCGCGGCGGCCGCCGTCCGCGAACCTCTCCTGCCGATCCGGCGGAACGGATAGAGCTGCGCGAAGAAGTAGACGAACGCCGGCACCACGAGCCGCTCCCACAGGCTCTCCACCCGCAGCCGCGCCATCTGCGAGACGACGTCGAAGCCCCCGGCGTGCGCGGCGGCGACCAGCCCGCGCAGGCTGTCCGGCTCGTGGGCGATGTCGGCGTCCGTCAGCAGCAGGTACTCGGGTCCACGCACGCGTGCCAGACCGATGCCGTGGCGTACCGCCCACAGCTTGCCCGTCCATCCCGCGGGCGGTTCCCCCGGTGAGGACACGGTGAGCGGCAGTCCGCCGTGCCGGTCCGCGAGCTCGCGCGCCAGCTCTCCGGTGCCGTCCGTGCTGCCGTCGTCGACGAGGAAGACCTCCGCCCGCCCCGGATACTCCTGGGCCAGGAGGGAGGGGAGGCTCGCGGGCAGCACGCCGGCCTCGTCACGAGCCGGCACCACCACGGCCACGAAGGGCCAGGTCTCCGGATCCCGCTGCGGCGGCAGTCTCACGTCCGTGCGCCAGAAGAAGCCCTGACAGAGCAACAGCCACAGCCAGGCGGCGAGGGATACGGCGGCGGTCCACGCGATGGCGCTCACGCGCGCAGTCTGCCCCACGGAACCGGCCCCCGATGGCTCATCGTCTATCGTGGCCGGGTGAAGATCGCGCTCTTGGACTCCGGAATCGGTCTGCTGGCGGCCACCGCCGCGGTACGGCGACTGCGCCCCGACGCCGATCTCGTGCTCTCCCTCGACCCGGACGGCATGCCGTGGGGTCCGCGGACACCGGACGACATCGTCTCGCGTGCGCTCACCCTCGCCGAGGCCGCTGCCGCGCACGGCCCCGAGGCCCTGATCATCGGCTGCAACACCGCCACCGTGCACGCCCTGACCGCCCTGCGCGCCCGTCTCGAACCCGACCTGCCCGTCATCGGCACCGTGCCCGCGATCAAGCCCGCCGCGGCGGCCGGCGGCCCCTTCGCCATCTGGGCGACCCCGGCCACCACCGGCAGCCCGTACCAGCGCGGTCTCCTCGCGCAGTTCGCCGACGGGGTGCGAGCCACCGAGGTGCCCTGCCACGGTCTCGCCGAGGCGGTGGAGCACGCCGACGAGGCGGCCATCGACGCCGCGGTCGTCGCGGCCGCCGCCCTGACCCCCGCGGACGTGACGACCGTCGTCCTGGGCTGCACCCACTACGAACTCGTCGCCGAGCGCATCCGCGCCGCCGTGCAGCGCCCCGGTCGTCCGCCGCTGGTTCTGCACGGCTCGGCGGGTGCGGTTGCCGCGCAGGCGCTGCGCCGGATCGGTGAGCAGCCCGCGCCGGAGGCGGCGGCCACCGGTTCCCTCACGGTGCTGCTGAGCGGTCGCGAGGGCGCCGCCCTGCCCGCGCCGGCGCTGGCCTACGCGGAGGGCAGGCTGCTGAGGACGGCCACGCCGGCCCGCTGAGCACATCCGCGCCGCCGTGCAGCGCCCTGGTCGTCCGCCGCTCCTCTGGCACGGCTTGGCGAGTGCGGTCGCCGCGCGGGCGCTGCGTCGGATCGGTCCGCTACGTGCCGCGGGCGGCCGGAATGCCTCGCCCGGAGCAGTCACTCTGTGCGACGAGGTACCCGCAGGGCGAAACCTGCGTAATCTCATAGGCATGAGGGACCACCCCCACGGCGAGCAGACCTCGCACCACCCCGACGTCTGGACCGGCCGCGCCTCCAACCGGGTCCAGTGGCTGCCGGCGCTCGCGGGCGCCGCGATCGTGGCGCTCGGCATCGAGCTCGCCGTCGACTCGGCATGGACCTCCGGCGTCGCCCCGCTGGTGATGTCGGTGGTCGGCTGCATCGCGGCCGGGCTGCTGGTCCTCTTCCTCACGCTCGGCTTCGTCCATGTCGCCCTCAAGGTCGACACGGACTCCCTGGAGGTCCGCTGCGGCCACATCGGCGTGCCGCGCCGCCGAATCCCGCTGGCCCATGTCGCCGGGGCCGAGTTCGTCCCGCACGTCACTCCCCGGCAGTGGGGCGGCTGGGGCTACCGTTGGCGCCCCGAGAAGGGCACCGCCGTCGTCGTACGCCGGGGCGAGGGCGTGGTCCTGCAACTGTGGGACGGCCACACGTTCACGATCACCGTGGACGACGCGGAGGCGGCCGTACGGATCATCCGCGACCGGCTGCGGCCCAGGGCCTCGGGTCCCCTCCACTGAGACCGGCGCTCACTTCCGGGGCGCCTCCTCGGTGAGGGGGCGGGCCGTTGTCAGGCCCGCCAGGAACCCGACGCCCACCGACACCATCGTGAAGCTGAGCGCGTTGCCGACCGCGGCGATCCCCGCCAGCGCCGTCAGGGACGCGCCCGCGGTGAGGACGACCGGCGTGGGGCGGGGAGAGCGCCACAGCGCGTACAGCAGCCAGCAGAAGGCCGCCGCCAGGAGCAGCACCCCGGTCACCCCCTGCTCGGCGGCCATCTGGAGCGGTGCCGAGTGCGGCTTCCCGTCGGGCAGCAGGGACTGGGTCGCCGTCGTGCTGAGCTCCCCGAAGCGGCCCGGCCCGACCCCCAGGGCGGTGTCCTCGCGGGCCAGCCGGAGCGCGTCGTGCCACAGGTCGATCCGGTGCGGGGTGAGCCGGCCGCGCAGGGACCCGGCGAGGCCGTCCGGTACCGCGTTCCCGGCCACCGCCCAGGTCAGGCCGGTCACCGCGGTCGCGGCGACGGCGAGACCGGCGACGCCCGGGCCGCGGTGGCGCATCCGGCCCGCGGCGAGCGAGCACAGCAGCACCGCGGCGCAGCTGACCAGCCCGGACACCGACCCCAGGACGGCCGACGTCACCGCGATGCCTGCGGCCAGCAGTCGCAGCAGGACGCGCAGCGCGGGGGACCCGGTGGTCCAGGCGGCGCAGCACGCGGCACCCGTGGCGAGCGTCAGCAGCGCGGCGGTGGCGCCCGCGTGACCCAGCGGGCCGACGATCTCCGGTCCGGGCGCCAACTGGGGGAGTCCCATCGTCAGACCCAGTCCGGCCAGCGCGGCGGCACACGGGGCGGCGACCGGCAGCAGCGCCCCCGAGATGCGGCCGGCGGCGTACCCGGCCGCGACGGCCAGCAGGGCCAGCAGCACGCCCTCCGGGCGCCCGTCGTGTGCGGCCGCGGTGATCAGCGACCAGGCGGCACAGGCGCCGAGCACCAGTACGCCCACCACGTCGGAAACGTTTCGTCTGTCGCCGTCCACCTCGGAACCGGCCACAGACGTCACCCCCGTGG
>NZ_RSAJ01000028.1 GCF_003933965.1 Streptomyces sp. RP5T | reverse complement strand
ACACGGTCAGTACGGCCGTGCAGATGGTCACGGACGCACGCCAGTTGGCCGCGGCGCGTGCGACGTGCAGTGCCGCCGATCTACCGTCGGACTTGTTCCGAAGCCTCTGGGAAGCGGAGCAGGGCTTTCTCAATGCCATCCGCGGAGAACTGGGTCTGCAGCCAATGCCGCGCGTCCCAAACGTAGGCGGGTGAGTGCCCGGAAACCCGTTCACATGCCAAGTCGCCTCAAGGGTGGGGCGGGGGCTTTCCTACTCTGGTGCCACTCGGGCGATGTGGAGTGCCAGGTAGGCGATCTCCTCGTTGGGCGGTTCCGCGCCGTAGGTCTGCCGCACATACGTGGCGATGCGGCCGGCCGCGTCCACCGCACGCGGGTATCGGCCCGCGAGCTGGGTGTAGAGGAAGTCGTCGGTGCTGGTAAGGAGTTTTCCGCTGAACAGCCGCTCAGCGAAGTACTGCAGGTGGCTGATGAACCGGGCTTTGTGCAGATCGTCCTCGTCGAACCGGGCCGAGGTGGTGTGGGTGACGATCTGCAGCACCGAGTTCAGCAGCTGAACGACGCGCATCGGGTCGGCCTGCTCGGCTCCTGTGTCCGCGTTGACCAAGTGGAACGCGACGTTGGCCGCTTCGTCCTCGGGCAGCTGAACCCCCAATCGTTCCCACAGGAGTTCGACACTGCGTACCCCGATCGTCCACTGTGCGGGGTAGAGCGTGCGCATCTCCCATGTGAAGCGGTTGGCGACCCGCAGTCCCTGTCTGGTCCGTTCGGCTGCGAAATGGAGGTGGTCTGTGAGGGCCAGGTAGATGTGCGGGTCGAGGTCGAGTCCTTCGTCTGCGGCCAGCGCGACGATCTCCCGGGTGAGTTCGATGTAGCCGGGCGGTATCGCGGCCAGGAGCTCGGTGAGGTGCTGGCGGTCGTCGTCCGGTAGGGGGACGAAGATGCGGTCGGGGGCGTTGGGCGGTACCGTGTCGCCCGGTTTGTGCCCGAAGCCGATGCCCTTGCCGAGCAGTACCCGCTCCACCCCGGTGTCGTCCTCCACGAGGACGACGCTGGAGTTGAGTACCTTCTTGATGGTCTGGCGAGACGACACTGTCTGCATCCTCAACGGGGTGAAAGCGGGTGGGGCGGCCTTACCCGCACTGGAACGGTCGGCACGGGCAGGGTGGGGACCGTCGGGTTCAGGTCAGGTCCGTTCCGTTCGTGGCGATGACCTTGCGGTACCAGTCGAAGGAGTCCTTGCGGTAGCGGTTGAGGCTGCCGTTGCCCTCGTCGTCCTGGTCAACGTAGATGAACCCGTAGCGCTTCGACATCTGTGACGTGGACGAGCTGATCACGTCGATCGGCGCCCAGCTGGTGTATCCCATCAGGTCCACGCCTTCGTCGACGGCCTGGATCATCTGCGCGAAGTGGGCCCGGAAGTAATCGATGCGGTAGGGGTCGTGCACCTTTCCGTCTGCTGTCAGCTCATCCCGCATGCCGAGGCCGTTCTCGACGATGAACAGCGGGAGGTGGTAGCGGTCGTAGAGGGAGATCAGCGCGATCCGCAGGCCGACCGGGTCGATCTGCCAGCCCCACTCGGTGGAGTCGAGGTAGGGGTTCTTCACGCCGAGGATGGTGTTGCCGGGGGTGCGCTCGGCGTCGGGGCTGACGGATTCCGTCGAGGAGTTGTAGTAGGAGAAGGAGATGAAGTCCGCGGTGTGCGTGGCCAGCAGTTCCTCGTCGCTGTCCTGGAAGGGGATGGTCACCCCCTTGCTTTGCAGGGCGCGCAGGGCCAGCCTTGGATAGGAGCCGTCGGCCTGCACGTCCGTGCACAGGTAGAGCAGACGCTCCTTGAGCTGGGTGGCGGCGACGTCTTCGGGCCGGCAGGTGTTCGGATACGTCAGGAGCATGGTGAGCATGCAGCCCATGCGGGCGTCCGGGACCATCTCGCGCAGGAGTGCGGTGACGCGGGCACCGGCCACGAACTGGTGGTGCAGGGCCGTGTAGCAGGCCTGGTCGAGGCTGCCCTCGACGGTGTCCGGGATGATGCCGCCCGAGGTGAACGGGTGGCGCAGGATGCCGTCGATCTCGTTGAACGTGAGCCACCACTTCACGTACGCGCCGAACTCCGCGAAACAGACCCGGGCGAAGCGCTCGAACAGCTCGATCGTGGAGCGCTCGACCCAGCAGTTGTTCTTCAGCGCCAGGTGCAGCGGCGGGTCGTAGTGGGAGAGGGTGACGAGCGGTTCGATGCCGAGGCGGCGCATCTCCTGGAACATCGCCCGGTAGTGGTCTATGCCGGCTTGCAGCGGTTCCGTTTCCTCCCCGGTCGGAAACAGCCGGGTCCAGGAGATCGAGACGCGCAGCGTCTTGAATCCCATCTCGGCGAAGAGAGCCAGATCCTCGGGGTAGCGGTGGTAGAAGTCGATGCCGCGCCGCTTGGGGTAGCGGGAGTCGTCGGTGTCGGCGATCGCCTTCTCGACGCTGTCCCGGGTCCAGGTGTGGAAGGCGGCGTACTCGGTGGGAGACAGGTGCGGCTTGTAGGCGGCTACGTCGGACACGGCGGGACCTCGGCCGTCCTTGCTCCAGGCGCCCTCGACCTGGTTGGCGGCCACGGCGCCGCCCCAGAGGAAGTTGTCAGGCAGCGGCATCGGAGAGTTCCTTCTTGCGGAGGGTGGCGAGCGGGCCGTCTGTCCCGACCGGGCCGTCGGCGATGTCGGAGAGCGGGTGGTCGGCGGAGTTGAGGACCACGACCGGCGTGGTCAGTACGTAGCCTGCGGCCTTGAGCGCCTCGATGTCCACGTCCACGACGAGCTGGCCCGCGGTGACGGCGTCGCCCTGGGCGACATACGCGGTGAAGTGCTCACCGGCCAGCTTCACCGTGTCGATCCCGATGTGGACCAGGATCTCGGCGCCTGACGGTGTGGTGATGCCGATGGCGTGCTTGGAGGGGAGCAGCGAGGTGACGGTGCCGTCCACGGGCGCGACGAACCGGCCGGAGGTCGGCTCGATCGCCACTCCCGCACCGAGCACTCCCGAGCTGAACACCTGGTCTCCGACCTCGGAGAGCGGAACCACGACGCCGCTGACCGGAGTGATCAGCAGTTCGCCGGCGCCCGGCGCCCCGGCGGACACGGACTCGGGACCTGCCTGACGGGTCTTTTCGGCGACGGCCGCGGACGTGGAGTCCTTCCAGGTCAGCGCGGAGATGGCGAAGGCGACCCCAAAGGCCACCAGCAGGCCTACGACCGCATTGACGATGTTGGACGGATCGTCGGCGTTGACGAACATCGACATGCTCGCCAGACCAGGGCCGACCACGGCGTAGGAGGAGACGTGGGTGATGCCGACATAGGCGCCCCCGCTGAACGCCCCGGCGACCACCGCTACCAGGGTCCGCTTGTTCTGCAGGGTCACGCCGTAGAGAGCGGGCTCGGTGATGCCGAACAGCGCTGAGACGCCGGCAGAGAGGGAGGTGGCGCGCAGTTCCTGCTTCTTGGTGCGCAGGGCGATGGCCAGGGTCGCACCCGCTTCACTCATGTTGTGCGCCAGCGAGGCCGGGTTGTAGAGACTCTCGGAGCCGGTCGCGGTCATGGTGTTGATCGTCGGAGGAATGAACGCCTTGTGCATGCCGACCGAGATCACGAAGGGAAGCAGTGCGGCGAGCAGTGCGACCGCGACCCAGCCGAGCGTTGAGTGCATCCACAGCATCGCCGAGGTGAGCTGAGTGCCCATGCCGTAACCCAGGGGGCCCAGCGCCAGCATCGTCACCGGCACGACGATCAGGAAGCACATCATCGGTACGAAGAACACCCGGATCGGCCCCGGCGTGTACTTGTTCAAGAACCGCTCGACGATCGCGAGGAACAGAACGGCGAGAATTGCGGGGAACACCTGCGCGTTGTAAGGCACGTTCGTCACAGGGATCCCGAACATCGAGATTCCACCCTCTCGCGTGATCAGCTCGGTGAATCCGGGATGCAGCAGCACTCCGACGGTGCCCAGCGCGACCGGCCGGTTCACGTTGAGTTTCCGCGCCGTCGTGTAGGCGACGAAGAGTGGCAGGAAAGTGAAGACCGCTGTCGGAATGGCTGCGAAGAGGAGGTAGGTCGGATCGGTGTCCGACACCCAGTGGATCGTTGTCAGCAGAAGCAGCAGTGACTTCAGTACGCCCGCGCCGGCGATGGCCGGGACCACCGGGGTGAAGACGCTCACCACGAAGTCCATCACCGTGCCGCCCAGGCGCTTCCAGGTCCAGGGCGTCTTGGCGGTGGGCACCGCCCCACCATCCCCGTCACGGTCACCGAGCAGCCTGCTCAAGGCGTTGTGGAAGTCGATGACCTTGCTGCCGACGACGACCTGCGTCTGCGGCGGGCCGGTCACGACCCCCACCACACCCGGGATGGCCCGCAGGCGTTGTGCGTCCACTTTCGCGTCGTCCGCCAGGGTGAAGCGCAGCCGGGTCGAGCAGTGCTGCAGGGCGGCGACGTTCTGCGCGCCGCCCAGGGCGTCGAGAACCGCTTTCGCGCTCCCGTTCACGTCCATACCAATACTCCTTGCGCCTGTGGCCCGGTACGCGACTGATCTGGGAGGCAGAGTGTTTTCGGGCAACAAAAAAGGACCCGGCGGCAAACGCGTTCGGTTACGCGTTTTCCGCTCGGATCCTGCCTGCATGACCAGTCACATGTCCTGGCGACAGGTTGCAGGAAGGTGACAGAGGTGTCAATAGAGCGGGAAGAAACAAGGCGGCACGTTTCGCGTCAGGTCGTCGAGGGTGCCGGCGAACAGCGCGTCAAGGCCCGCGCGGGGCACGCGAGTTGTTCCTTCCACGGCCGTGACCGCCGGACCTGGCCGACGCCGGCAAGACGCTGGCCATGCCGGCAGGTGGGCGTTCCGCGCGCAGCGAGGCCCCGGGTGACGTGGTCTGCGTCACAGTTGCGTGTGGCGGGTGTCCCGCTTTACCTTGGCTGCCGCCCCAGCGGGTCATCGCCGGTCGGACGGGCGGGTTTCTCCAGTAGCGCTTCGACCTCCTTGTGAGCGGTCTAGCGGACGGACCGCTCACAGGTACAGGTCGACGCGGCGCAATTCATCACTGTCCTGTGGTACTTCTTCGTCCGATCTCCCAACGGCCGCAAGCGCAAGGGCGATCGCACCGGCAGAGCACCGCCACGCGCACCGTCCGACCTCAGCCTGACGAGCCGCTCCCGGCTGCAGGTCCTGGAGTTCCGTCCGGGAGAGCCGCTCACCGAGGGCGAGGTCGCCCCCCTCATCTGCACGTCGTCCGGATGCTCGTCGAGTGCCGGAACCGGCAGGCCAACACGTCTCGAAAGGGTCCGATATGCCCTCCCGCACTGTGACCGTCGGTTCCGCCGTCGGACTGCACGCCCGTCCTGCCGCACTCATCGCGGCAGCGGTGAGCGAGTACGACGCCGGCATCACACTCGCCAAGCCGGGCGAGGAAGCGGTTGACGCCTCCTCGGCGCTGCTGATCATGACCCTTGGCGCCCAGCGGGGGGACACCGTAGAGGTGGCCGGTGAGGATCCGGCGGCGATCGATGTGATCGCCGACCTGATCGCACGCGACCTGGATGCCTGAGGAGCGATGATGACCATGACGTCGAACATCCTCAGCGGCACGCCTGTGGTGCCCGGTGTCGTCTACGGCCCGGCGGCGCGGATCACCAACGAGATTGCCCTCAGTGCCGTTGACGCCTACCGCCGCCGCCCGCCGGGCGACCCCGAAGAACTCCTCCTCGCGTACGACAGTGCGGTGGCGCGGGTGGCCGAGTCGCTGCACGCCCGCTCCGCCAACGCCTCCGGGAGCGCGGCCGAGGTCCTCGTTGCGACCGCCGGACTCGTCCGGGACAAGGGCCTGCGTCACGCTGTACACAAGCGGCTCGAGGCGCGCGAGCCGCTGCTGACCGCGGTCTCCGGGGCCGTGGAGGAGTTCACCGTCCTCTTCACCAAGATGGGCGGCCTCATGGCCGAACGGGTCACCGACCTGGAGGACATCGAGCGGCGGATCACCGCGCGGATCGTGGGGGTGGCGGAGCCGGGGCTCGTGCTCCCGGCCGAACCGAGCGTCCTCGTTGCCGAGGATCTGGCGCCGGCCGACACGGCCGGTCTGGACCCTGGGCGCATTCTCGCCCTGGTCACCGAGAGGGGCGGCCCCACCAGCCACACCGCCATCATCGCCCGGCAGCTGGGGCTTCCCTGCATCGTCGCAGCGTCCGGCGTCACCTCTGTCCCGGACGGCACACGGCTCTTGGTCGACGGCACGTCAGGAACCATCGAGTCCGAGCCCGACGCGACCCACGCGAACCGGCGGGTCGCGCAGGGCCGCGCGTGGCGTGAGCGGCTGGCGACCTGGTGCGGCCCCGCGAGAACTGGCGACGGGGCGCCGGTAAAGCTGCTCGCCAACGTGGCCGACGGCCGGTCAGCCCGCGCCGCGGCCCCGACGCCCGTTGAGGGTGTCGGGCTGTTCAGGACCGAGCTCTGCTTCCTCAGCCGCGAAACCGAGCCCGACGTCGAGATACAGGCGGCGATCTACGCCGAGGTGCTCGCCGCGTTCGACACGGGACGCACCGTGGTGATCCGCACCCTCGACGCGGGTTCCGACAAGCCCATCCCCTACGCCACGTCGGCAGGCGAGGACAACCCCGCCCTCGGCGTCAGGGGATTGCGCCTCTCGTTCGGCAACCCAGGCCTCCTGGAGCGGCAGTTGGACGCCGTCGCTCTCGCCGCCGCGATGACAGGGACCTCCCCTTGGGTGATGGCGCCCATGGTCGCGACCGTCGACGAGGCGGCCGGCTTCGCAGCCGAGGTCCGCTCCCGTGGACTCACCGCCGGCATCATGGTCGAGACACCCGCGGCGGCACTTCTGGCCGACCGGATCCTCGACGTCGTCGACTTCGTCTCCATCGGCACCAACGACCTCACTCAGTACGCCATGGCCGCCGATCGCCTGGCCGCGGACCTCGCGCACCTCACCGACCCCTGGCAGCCGGCAGTCCTGAGCTTGGTGGCGATGACGGCCGAAGCCGGCCGGCGGCTCGGCAAGCCTGTGGGGGTGTGCGGTGAAGCTGCCGCCGACCCCCTCCTCGCCTGCGTCCTCGTCGGCCTGGGCGTCACCTCTCTGTCCATGGCACCCGCGGCCGTACCGTCCGTCGGCGTCCAAGCGGAGAGCGTGACCGCCGAGCAGTGCCGGGCGGCGGCCGAGAACGTCATGAGGGCCGTCGATCCGCAGGAAGCGCGCGAACTCGCCCGCGCGGTCCTCATGCCGGCGTGACCGCGGACCCGGGCAGGGCGAGAGCCGGCTGCCCTGGTCCGCCGGTCTTCCAGGAACGTGTGCGGACGCGCGTTGCCCGCGGATCACCCATCCCGGGTCCTGGCCGGCCGCTTGTCATGGGCTGCCCTGACCACGACGCCCTCGATGCCGACCGTGCCCCGGACCGGGTCCGGCCGACCCACGCGGTCGCCCGGTCGGTCGGTCGTGGACGGGCACACGGGGAACGGGGCGGCGAGCACTGCGCGGGCGAAGAGGTCCTCCCACCCGATTCCCGCGGCCTCAAGCACGTCGAAATCGATCAACTGGGCGGGCGGACAGCCGCAGCCCGGACGGCGCTGCGACGGCGCGGTTTCGAAAGTTCACCGAAGCGGCGGTACGACGAGCTCTCCGTCGAGCACGAGGGCCTACGCCTAGGCCGACCTATGACCGGACCGTATGGCGCACCGGGAAGACGGCGAAGCCCGTGCGGTGGGCCAGCGTCCCCCACAACCCCCGCGGCAGATACAGGGAGACCACGATCGCGGCCGCGCCCACCACGATCAGGTACCAGACGCCGCTCTGGGCGAAGTACTTGTCGAGGAGGAAGTACGCGATTGCGCCGATGACCGGGCCCTCGATCGTGCCGATGCCGCCGATGATCACCATGAAGACCATCAGGGCCGAGTACTGCACCCCGAAGATCTGCGTCGGTGACGCCACCCCCAGGCTGTTCACGCAGATCACCGCACCGGCGGCGGCACAGCCGGCGGCCGCGGTGATGTAGATGGTCCGCTTGCCCCGGGTGACGTTCACGCCGAGGGAACCGGCGGCGGTGTCGTCGTCGCGGATGGCCTGCAGGCTCAGGCCGAGGCGGCTGCGCAGGACGGCGTAGGTGCCGAGCACGGCCGCGGCCATGACGGCGAGCGCCAGCCAGTAGGTGAAGGCGCGCCGCAGCACCGGATCGGTGGTGACGTCCGAGAGGGTGCGTCCACTTGCAGCGCCCAGGGAGTCGAAGCGGACCACGATCAGGCGGACGACCTCGGCGATCACCCAGGTGCCGACGGCGAAGTAGCCGCCGCGCAGGCGGAAGGCGAGGTAGGACACCGGCCAGGCGAGCAGAGCCACCGCGGCGGAGACGACGAGCGTGCCGGCGTAGACGTTCACGCCGTGGTCGTTGACGACGAACAGCAGGTAGGCGCCCATGCCGATGAACGCCTGCTGGCCCATCGACATCATGCCCGCGTACCCCGCGAGCAGGTTCCACATGGAGGCCAGGGCCACCAGGTAGCAGAGCTTGACCAGTTGGGCCGTCACCCCCGACTCGACGACGTAGGGGAGGGCCACCATCGTCAGGAGGACGACGGCCGTTCCTGCCAGGCCCAGGACGGTCGCGCGGCCACCCCGGTGTACGGCCGGCAGTGCGGTCGCCTCGGGGGCGGGGGCTGTCTGGACGGTCATGCGAGGACACTCCTGCCGAACAGGCCCTGCGGGCGGAACACCAGGACCAGGAGGAAGACCACGTGCCCCGCGAGCAGGGGAAGGTCCGGGGAGATCTGGGCGCCGACGGACTGCGCCACACCGAGCACCACGCCACCCGCGAGCGTGCCCCACAGGGAGCCGAGGCCGCCGATGATGACCGTCTCGAAGGCGAACAGGACGGTGAGCTGACCCTCGAAGGGGGTGACTCCGCCCTGCCGCATCGTGTAAAGGACACCGGCCAGGGCCACCGTCGCGAAGGCGATGACCGACGTCAGGGCGTACACGCGGCGGTTGTCGACGCCCATGAGGCGGACCACCGCGCGGTCGTCGGACGTGGCCCGGACTATGCGGCCGGGCTGCGTGCGGAAGAGGAAGAGGTGGAGGGAGGAGAGGACCGCCACCGCCGCGCCCACCGTGATCAGGGGGAACCAGCCGATGGCCAGGCCGGCGCCGAGGTCGATGCTCGCGGTGCCGAGCGAGCCGATGGGCAGGGGCTGCGCGTCGCTGCTGAACACCTGGACCAGGACGTTCGGGATGATCACCGAGATACCGAAGGTGACCAGCATCGGGGCGAGTTCGCCGAGGCCCATCGCCCGGTCCAGCAGGGAGCGTTGGACCAGGTAGCCGAGCCCGCCCACCGCGATCATCGACACCACGACGGTGACGGGGACCGGGACGCCGTAGTGGGCAGCGGTCACCGAGGCCACGTAACCGCCGAGGATCATCAGGTCCCCGTGGGCGAGGTTGGCGATCCGCATCACGCCGAAGACGAGGGACAGTCCCGCGGCGGCCATGGCGAAGATGCCGCCGAGCAGGACGCCCTGCAGGATTGCGTTGAGCCAGTTCATGGGGTCTTCACCTCCGGGAAGGCACCGGTGCCGAAGTACGCGGCGGTCACCTCGTCGCGGGTCAGTCCGGCCGCTTGGCCGGTCAGCACGATCCGGCCCTCCAGGACACACGCGATGCGGTCCGCCACGGCGAACGTGCGGTTCAGGTCCTGCTCGACCAGGATCACGGTCGCGCCCTCGGCGCGGATACCGGGCAGCGCCGTGTAGAGCTGGTCCACGACGAGCGGGGCCAGGCCCAGGGAGACCTCGTCGAGCAGCAGCAGACGCGGATTGCCCATCAGGGCGCGGCCGATGGCGACGGCCTGCTGCTCACCGCCGGAGAGTCGGGCCGCCTTGCGGGTACGGCGGTCGGCGACGAGCGGCATCGCCTCGTACACCTTGGCCAGGTTCCAGGGGCCCTTGCGCCCGGTGGCTGCGCCCACCTGGAGGTTCTCCTCCACGGTGAGCGACGGGAAGAGCCGGCGGCCCTCCGGGACCAGACAGACACCCTTGCGGGCCCGGCGGATGTCCGGCTCGGCGGTGACGTCCTCACCGGCCAGGCCGACGGTGCCGCGGAAGGGCTTCAGGGCTCCCGCGATGGTTTTCAACAGGGTTGATTTTCCTGCTCCGTTGGCGCCGACGAGGGCGAGCAGCTCACCCTCGGCCACGTCGAGGTCGATGCCGAACAGGGCCTGGAAGTCGCCGTATCCGGCATCGACGGAGTCGACTCGCAGCAGCGTGCTCATGCCGCCGTACCTCCCAGATAGACCTCCGCGACCTCGTCGCTGGCCAGTACCTCGTGCGGGTCGCCGTCGACGCGGATCCGGCCGTAGGCGAGGCAGACGAGCCGGTCGACGACCTGGACCAGGGCCTTGACGACATGCTCGATCCACAGGATCGTCACGCCGGACTCCTTCAGGGACAGCACGGTGGCGACGAGTTCCTCCGCCTCGGCCTCGGTGAGGCCGCCCGCGATCTCGTCGAGGAGGAGCAGGTCGGGGCTGGTGGCGAGCGCCCGCGCCAGCTCCAGCCGTTTGCGGCCGAGGAGGGGCAGGGAACCGGCGGGCTTGTTGGCGAGGTGGAGCAGCCCGGCGGTCTCCAGCGCGCGCAGGGCCTGCTCGCGGGCGGAGGCGCCGCGCAGCCGGGCTCCCCGCTCGGCGCCGACCAGGGCGTTCTCGAACACGGTCAGGTCGCCGAAGGGGCGCGGTATCTGGAAGGAGCGGCCGACGCCGAGCCGGCATCGCTGCGCCGCGGAGGTGCGGGTGACATCGCGGCCCGCCAGCCGCACGGAACCCGCAGTCGCGCGCTCGACGCCCGAGATCGCACTGAGCAGGGTCGACTTGCCCGCGCCGTTCGGGCCGACGATGCCGACGGCCTGCCCCCGGGGTATGGTCAGCCCGACGTCCTCCAGGACCCGCAACTCCCCGAAGTGCACGGCGAGATGGTCCACTTCGAGCAGGGGGCCGGTCACAGTTCCGCCGCATCGGCGTCGGGCTTGACCTCGGGCAGCAAGCTGTTGCTGATGACCTTCAGTTCGTACGCCTCACCGCTGCCCTTGACCCACTGGGTGCCGACCATGGGGATGGTGGCGACGTTCTTGACCGGGTTGGCCGCACCGCCGCCGGTCCAGGAGAGGTGGCCGAGGACGGTGTCGAGGCTGGTCTTCGCGATCTGGGCGGCGACGGCCTCGCGGTCCTTGGGGTTGGTGTTGCGCAGGACGTGGTTGGCGACCTCGAACAGGGCGTGGTTGGGGCCGAGCCCCTGGTTCCACGAACGGCCCTTGGACAGCGGGGACTTCTCGTAGTCGTCGGCGAGCGCGGTGGCCGTCTGACCGGTGATCGTGGAGGTGAACGGGAACTGCGGCACCCACCAGCTCGCCGTGCACAGGCCGTTGCCGAGGTTGTTCGGCAGGGAGGCCACCGTCGACTCGAAGAGGATGGCCTTGGAGATGGTGGCGACCTTGGGCTTGAAGTTCTGCTGCGCGGCCTGGGTCCAGAACGTCGCGAAGTCGGGCGGCGAGGGCACGCCGGCGAGGATCTCGACACCCTCCTTCTTGAAGTCCGCGATGATCGACGAGAAGTCCTTGGTGCCGGGCTCGTAGGAACCGGGGTCGACGAAGGTGAAGCCCTTGGTCGGGGGCTGCGCGCGGTAACCGGTGGTCTTGTCGCGGAAGGCGTTGCCGTCGGAGTCGTTGGGCCACAGCACGCCGACCTTCTTGTTGGTGGCGTGCTGCCGCCACATGTCGCTCTCGACCCTGGCCACGTGCTCGATGCCGTCGAAGAAGTGGAACGTGTACGTGAAGGTCTTCTTCGGGGTGCCGCCGCGTCCGAAGAACCAGGCCTGCCAGGGCTCGATGGTCGAGACGCAGGGCACGCCCTCGCTCTCGCACTTGGCCGCCACCGGGTGGATCGTGTCCGGCGTCGCGGTGACGAGGACCAGGTCGACCTGCTGCTGGGAGATCAGCTCGTCCGCGATGGTGGCCGCCTGCTGGGGGTCCGAGCCGGTGTCGCGGTCCAGGATCTTCACGTCGTAGTTCTTGCCGTCGTGGGTGATCCCCTTGGCGAAGAAGGCACGCACCTGCTGGAGGATGTATGCGTCGGACTCGGCGAAGGCCGCGTAGGCGCCGGTGCGCGGGCTGACGTAGCCGATCTTGATGGTGTCGCCGGTCGAGGTGCCCGAGCCCTTGAGGCCGGAGGAACAGGCGGAGAGGATCGGGGAGGCCGCCACGGCAGTGGCTCCGAGGCCTCTGAGGACGCTGCGGCGGGAGGGCTTGATCGCGGGGTGTTTCATTGCGGGCTCCGGAAGGCCTTGAGCCGCGGGTCGCGGACTGCGGCGGCTGGAGGATGTGGCCGCGAACGTAGGCCCGCCGTCGGAGCCTGGACAGGGCATGGATTCGATATGCGAGACAGCTGAGCCGTCGGTGACCTCAATGAGACGTCCAGTTGCAGGCAGGGGGCGTGGAGGCGATACGACACGTCCATCACGGGGTCGCGAGGGCTCCCGGAGACCTGTCTGGAGTCTCGCATTGCGAAACAGCCCTGTTCACCGGCAGCGGCGAGGCCCTTATGGTCCGCCCATGCACACCGCCCTCTCCCGGCTCGCCGCCGGGACGTCCACCAGCGTCTCGCTCACCGAGGAACTCCTCACACGTGCCGAGCGGGCCGGCAACCTGGGGGCCTACGTCACCCTCGACGCCGACCGCGCTCTCGCCGAGGCCGCAGCGGCGGACCGTGGCCCCGCGCGGGGCCCGCTGCATGGGCTGCCGATCGCGGTCAAGGACAACATCCATGTCGCCGGACTCCCCAACACCGCGGGCTGCGAGGCGCTCGCCGGATTCGTCCCGGACCGCGACGCGCAGGCGATCACCCGGCTGCGCGCCGCAGGCGCGATCGTGCTGGGCAAGACCAACATGCACGAGCTCGCCCTGGGAGCCACCACCGCGGGCGGCCCGTACGGCCCCGCCCGCAATCCGGCCGACCCCAGCCGTTTCGCGGGCGGAAGCAGCGGCGGCACGGCCACGGCCGTCGCCGCGGGTCTGGCCCCGGCCGGGCTGGGCACCGACACCGGCGGCTCGGTCCGCGTCCCGGCCGCGCTCACCGGCATTGCCGGTCTCCGCCCGACCACGGGCCGTTACCCGGCCGGGGGAGTGACCCCGCTGTCGTGGACCCGCGACACCATCGGACCCATGGCTCCGACCGTCGCGGACCTGGTCCTGCTGGATGCCGTCCTCGCCGCCGACCACGCCCAGGCCGAGGAACCCTACCCGCGCGATGTCGTGCTCGCAGTACCCGAGCACCACTTCACCGAGCCCCTGCATCCCCGTACCGCCGAGATGTGGGAGCACTCCCTGGACGTCCTGAGGAGTGCCGGGGTCAGGCTCGTGCCGGTACGGCTGCCGGAGGTCGAGACGGCCGAGGAACGGGCCGGATTCCCGATCACCCTCTACGAGGCGGCCAGGCAGCTGCCCGAGTATCTGAGCACGGCGACGGGTGGCATCGATCCGGCGGAACTCCTGACCCGCATCACCCACCCGGACGTACGCACGACCATGGAGCGGGTCGTGTTCCCGCAGGCGGTCACCGAGACGGCGTACAAGGTCGCCATCGAGGTCCGCGACCGTGTCCTCGTGGACGGCTACCGGCGGATCTTCCGCGAAACCGGAGCCCATGCCGTGCTCTTCCCGACCACCCCCCTGCCCGCCGGACGCATCGACACCGACACCGAACGTGTACGGCTCGACGGTGTCCTGCGCCCGTCCTTCCCCACCTACATCCGCAACACGGGACCCGGCAGCGTCGCCGCTGTTCCCGGCCTCACCGTGCCCGTCCGGTCGGCGGGCCCGGGACTTCCGGTGGGGGTGGCGCTCGACGCGCCCTGGAACACCGACCGACGGCTCCTGGGCCTCGGCCTGCTGGTCGAAAAGCTCCTGGAAGCGGGAGCATGAAGAGAAGGAGACGACCGGACATGACAGACACCATCCGCCGGTTCAAGGCCGCGGCCGTCCAGGCCGAGCCCGCCTGGCTCGACGCCGAGGCCGGGGTCGCCAAGACCGTCGACCTGATCGCGGAAGCGGCCCGGGGCGGTGCCTCGCTCATCGCCTTCCCGGAAGTGTGGATTCCCGGCTACCCGCACTTCCTGTGGCTGGGCGCGGTCGCCGACCAGGTCCCCTTCGTCGGCCGCTACCACGCCGCCTCGCTCGCCCCCGACGGCGACGGACTGACCACCATCCGCCGCGCCGCCCGGCAGCACGGCATCACCGTCGCGCTCGGATACAGCGAGAAGGACCACGGCAGCCTCTACATCACCCAGACCGTGATCGCCGCCGACGGCAGCGTGCTGCTGCACCGCCGCAAGCTCAAGCCGACCCACGTCGAGCGCACCTTGTTCGGCGAGGGCGACGGCAGCGACCTGAAGGTCGTCGACAGCGCGCTCGGCCGGCTCGGGGCCCTGAACTGCGCCGAACACCTGCAGCCGCTCAGCAAGTACGCCCTGTACGCGCAGAACGAGCAGGTGCACGTGGCCAGTTGGCCGTGTTTCGGTCTCTACCGCGACCTCGCCTTCCAGCTCAGCGCCGAGGCCAACATCGCCGCGTCCCAGGTCTACGCCATCGAGGGCAGCGCCTTCGTCCTGATGGCCACCCAGGTCATCTCCCCGGCCGGCATCGACGTCTTCGCGTCCACGCCCGAGCAGCGCCGCCTGCTCACCGCCGGCGGCGGGTGCTCACGGATCTTCGGCCCCGACGGACGTACCCTCACCAAGGACGTCGACGAGGGCGAGGAGGCACTGGTGTACGCCGACATCGACCTCGACGAGATCGACCTCGCGAAGAACGCCTACGACCCGGCCGGGCACTACGCACGCGCCGACGCCACGTACCTCGTTCACCGGCGCGAAGCCCGCCGCCCCGTGCTCGGTGAGGCGGTTCCCGCCGAGAGCGTGTTCCCGGCGCTGGACGACGAGATCATCGGACCATGACCCGACCCGCTGAAGACCCCCCGCCGAGCCGGCCCTCCGTTCAGACCCTGGACCGGGGGCTCAGGCTCCTGGAAGTGATCGCGTTGTCGGACGTGCCGCTGACACTGGCCGAACTGAGCCAGCAGATGGGGCTGCACCGCTCGATCGTCTACCGCCTGCTGCGCACCCTCCAGGACCACCACCTGGTCGCGCACACCACCCACGGGTACGTCATCGGCACCCGCGCCCAGTCACTGGGCCGGCGCACCCTGCCCATGCTCCAGCGGATCGCCAAACCGGAGATCGCCAGGCTGGCCGCGCGGGTGGGCCTGACCTCCTTCTTCGTCGTCCGGGACGGCGAAGAAGCGGTGACGCTGGTCTCCGTCGAGGTCGAGAGCACGCGCTCGCGCACCGTCTACAGCCCCGGCGACCGGCATCCGCTGACCCTGGGCTCCCCGGGCATTGCCATGCTGTCCGCCGAGCCCCAACTGCTCGGTGAGCGACCGGAGATCAGCCGGGCGCGGGCCAGCGGATACGCCACCACACGCAACGAGGTCGTGCGCGGCCTCGGGACGATCTCGGCACCGGTCGTGTCGGCGCCCGGCCACGCCGTCGCCGCCGTGTCGATCGCCTTCACCGTCGAACACCCCGGCCCGCCACAGATCGAGGCCGTCCTCGACACAGCCCGCCGCATCACCGGCCGGTTGCGCGGCGAACTGTCCACTGGAGCGGTTCTGCCCGGGGTCGAATGACGTGTCCGCTTACGCGGGTACGACTCGTTTCGCATAGCGAACGTGCCTGTGGTTCGCGGGGGATGCACGGCCTAGCGTCCCGTCCTGTCAGAAAGGGGACCAGAGATGACCACGGCCGCCCACGCCAGGACCGTCAAGGAACAGACCTTCGACGTTCTGCGCGAGTACGACCTCACCACCCTCTTCAGCAATCCGGGCTCCACCGAGGTCGGCTTCCTCGCCGACCTGCCGGCCGACATCTCCTTCGTGCTCGGCCTGCACGAGGGCTCGGTCGTCGGGATGGCCTCCGGCAGCGCCCTGGCCACCGGTCGCCCCGCGCTCGTCCTGTTGCACACCACCGCCGGATACGGCAACGCCGTCAGCGCCCTGGCCACCGCCCGCGCGAACCGCGCGCCCCTGGTGGTGATCGTGGGCCAGCAGGACCGCCGGCATCTGGCCCACGAGCCCTTCCTGGCCGGCAGGTTGGACGGCCTGGCGGGGGAGTACCCGGTATGGCAGCACACGCCGGCCCGTCCGCAGGATGTCCCCGGCGCCGTGGCCCGCGCCTGGCACGAGGCCCAGGAAGGCCGTGGCCCGGCGGTCGTCGTGGTCCCGATGGACGACTGGTTCGCCGAGGCCGAGGAGGATGTCGCTCCGGGTGCGCCGCGCGAGCCGCTCGCGGTACGAGGCAGTCGTACGGCCTCCGACGACGCTCTGGCCGACCTCGGCGCGCTCTTGACGGCCGCCGAATCGCCCTGTCTCGTGGCGGGCGCCGGCAACGACTCGGCGGACGGCTGGCAGGCGCTCGTCACGCTGGCCGAGCGCCTCGACTGCCCGGTCTACCAGGAGCCGTTCGGCGCCCGTGCGGGATTCCCCCAGGACCACCGTCTCTTTGCCGGCCACCTCCCCGCGGTCCGCCCCGCACTGCGCGAGGCGCTCGCCCCGTACGACACGGTCCTGGCCGTCGGAGCCGCCGCGTTCCGTCAATACACCTACGCTCCGGGCGACTTCACTGTGGCGGGCACCCGGGTCGCCGTCATCACGGACGATCGGGAGGAGGCTCACCGCAGCCCGGCGGAGCTGATCCTGCTCGCCGAACCGGCCGACACCGTACGCCGGTTGGCGCCACTGGTGCCCGACGTGCCGCGTTCCTCGGTACTGAATCGGCCAACAACGCCCCAGTCCCCCGCGCCCGGTGAGCCCCTGCGGGCCGCTCACGTACTGGCCGCCCTCGCCGAGCGGCTCGATCCGAAGGCCGTGGTGGTCGAGGAGACCCCCTCCAGCCGCCCGGACCTGCACCGGCTGCTGCCCGCCCGCGCGCCGCTCGGCTTCCTCAGCGCGGCCATGGGCGGGCTGGGCTTCGCCATGCCGGCCGCGATCGGAGTCCGCCACGGCGCCCCGGACCGGCCCGTCGTGGCCGTGCTCGGCGACGGCTCCTCCCTTTACTCGATCCAGGCCCTGTGGAGCGCCGCCCACTACGGCATCGGCGTCCTGTTCGTCGTCCTCGCCAACGGCCGCTACGCGATCATGGACCGCCTCTCCGAGCGTGAGGGCTCGGCGGCCCCGGCCTGGCCCGCGTTCACCGAGCTGAGCGTGTCGACCCTCGCCCGGGGGCTGGGCTGCCCGGCCGAACGGGTCGAGGACCACGTCGCGTTGCTGTCCGTACTGGACAAGGTCCTGCCTACGCTGGCGGACCGGCATGAGCCGCTCGTGCTCGAGGTCACCGTCGAGGCCGACGCCCACTACTCCTCCTGACCCGTTGAACTGTCCCGCCGAGCACGGAAGGCACAACACGTGAAGGTCGTCATCATCGGAGGCGCCGGCGGCATCGGCTCCTCCGCCGCGTTCAATCTGCTCTCCGCGCAGGGGACGTACGAGATCGTGCTCGTCGACACCCGCCCGAACATGATCACCAGCCACACCATGGACCTGGAGAACGCCCTCGGCCTCGGCGCCACCGCCGACACCGTCCGGGGCGGCACCCCGGAGGACGCGCTCGACGCGGACGTGGTCGTGCTGAGCGCCGCCGTCCCCCTGCGGCTGAACTCCTCCCGTTCGGTCTTCCTCGCCGACAACGCGCGGATCGTGAACGAGTGCCTTCGTCCCCTGCGGGAGGCGGGAGCGGACTTCGTCGGACTGGTGCTCCTGCTCACCAACCCCGTCGACCCGCTGCTGACCTGGGTGCAGCGGCAGGGCTGGCTGCCCCGCGAGCGGCTGATCGGCTACACCCTCAACGACAGCCTCCGGCTGCGCACCGGGATCGCGTTCGCACTCGGCGTGCCGCCGAGGGACGTCGACGCCTGGATGCTCGGCGAGCACGGCGAGGGCCAGGTCCCGCTGTACAGCCGGGTCACGGTCGGCGGGGAGCCCGTCGTGCTCAGCGACGAACAGCGGTCGGCCGCCGAGGAGTACGTGGACACCTGGTACTCCAAGCACGTCGCCCTGGACTCCGGCCGCACCTCCACCTGGACCACCGGCCTGGGCACCGCCCGCCTCATCGAGGCGATCGCCACCGGTTCCGGAACCCTTGTCCCCGCCTCTGTCGTGCTGGACGGCGAGTACGGCGTGCACGGCACCAGCCTCACCGTGCCCGTCGAACTCGGGCCCGAAGGCGTACGCCGCATAGCGGCCTGGGACCTGCCGGAGGAGGAAGCGGACGGCATGGTCCGGGCCGCGGCCCGTGTCGAGGCAAGCGCCTCCGAACTGACCGACCAGGTCGTGGCCCGGCAGTCCTGACACCGCTCACCCGCACCACCACGTATCAACGACGCTACGTAGCAAGGAGAACGACCCCATGGCCATCACCCGAGACCTGCACATCGCCGGCAGAGACGTGCCCGCCGCCTCCGGCCGCACCACCGACGACATCAACCCCTTCACCGGGGAGGTGTACGCCACCGTCGCCGCCGCCGGTCCCGAGGACGTCGTGCGTGCCGTGGACGCAGCCGACGCGGCGTTCGAGGAGTGGGCTGCACTGGCCCCCTTCGCCCGTCGGGCGATCTTCCTGAGGGCCGCCGACCTGCTGGACGGACGCGGCACACAGGTCGCCGACCTCATGGCGCAGGAGGTGGGCGGCACCCGGCCGTGGGCGTTCTTCAACGTGGGGTTGGCGGCGAACATCCTGCGCGAGGCCGCGGCCGCGATCACCGCCCCGCGCGGCGAGGTGCTCAGCGCGCAGGAACATGGTGCGCTGGGCCTGGCGGTGCGCGAACCGCTGGGCGTGGTCGCCGCGTTCGCTCCCTGGAACGCACCCGTCATCCTGGGCGTGCGCGCCGTGGCGGCGCCCTTGGCCGCGGGCAACACGGTCGTCGTCAAGGCGAGCGAGGACGCACCGATCGCCTGCGGGCTGCTGGTCGCCGACGTGCTGCGGGAGGCCGGGCTGCCGGACGGAGTGCTCAACGTCATCACCAACGCCCGTGAGGACGCGGCCGAGATCGCCGAGACGCTGATCGCAGACGAGCGGGTGCGGGCGGTGAACTTCACCGGTTCCACGGTTGTCGGGAGGACCGTCGGAGAGCTGGCAGCCCGTCACCTCAAGCCGTCCCTGCTGGAGTTGGGTGGCAAGAACGCGGTGCTCGTCCTCGACGACGCGGACGTGGACTACGCCGTGGACGCGGTGTCGTTCAGCGTGTTCATGAACGCCGGGCAGATCTGCATGTCCGGCGACCGGATCCTCGTCCACGAGTCCCTGGCGGAGGAGTTCACCCGGAAGTTCACCGCGAAGGCGGACTCGCTGGCGGCCGGCGACCCCGGGGAGCCGTACACGGTCGTGGGCCCGCTGGTGAGCGCACAGGCCGCACGGCGGGTGGCCGACCTGGTCGCGGACGCCGTGGCGAAGGGTGCGAAGGTCCTGGTCGGCGGTGGTGAACCGGACGGCGCGGTCCACCCGGCGACCGTCCTCACCGAGGTCCCGAGGGACGCGGACCTGTACCACGCGGAGGCGTTCGGCCCGGTCTGCGTCATTGAGACCTTCACCGACGACGACACCGCGGTGACCCTCGCCAACGACACGGACAACGGCCTGACCTGCGGCATCATCACGGAGAACGCCACCCACGGACTGACGGTGGCGCGCCGGATCCGTACGGGCATCGTGCACATCAACGACCAGTCCGTGGCCGACGAGCCGCAAGCCCCGTTCGGTGGGGCGAAAGCCTCCGGGTTCGGGCGCTTCGGCGGCCGTTGGGGAATCGAGGCGTTCTCCAACACCCGCTGGGTGACCATCGCCACCCAGCAAGCGCACTACCCCTTCTGAACCGACTTGTCGGTCACTTCCCTCGGTCCACCCGCGCGCCGCCATCGCGCCGACAAACCGCGTCAGCTCCGCTTCCCGCTGCCCGGGATCGATGGGCCCGCCGTAGCCGGGGAACACCTCCCGGGCCGGAACGTCGGCACCCCACTGGGGTGCCCTCCAGTCCGTCGTGGTGTGCGCCGGCGGCAGCTGGTGCTTGGGTGTGCGGTCGCTCATGGCTCTGCTCTCTGCCTGGAGCCCCTCACTTCCCATTACACACCTGTCCTGGGAAGTCGGCCTGGCAGCGTGGATCCCCGCCCGGCTGGGCGGGGATCTAGCGCTTGAGCCCCGTCACCGGGGAAACTGCCCGGCGCGGCGTCGTTGGCTTGAGCGGCGAGGCCCACGACGATCCGCCGGCGCACGAACGGCGCAGGTTTGCGTGGCCCCGGCGGAGTCTGGGTCGTTCAGTATCTGGCCGCACCGCAGCCCCTGCCCCGGGGCTCTGACCGTCGCGCAGGCGAAGCGGTACTGCGCTGGACGATCCCGCCGTACGAGCCTGACCCGTGTGTGCCACTCGACCGAGCCGAGTGATCACGCGCCGATTCTGCCACCCGTCGGAGTCCTCTCGAGGGCCGTCTCCGTCATGAGGGTGGGAATTACTTCGGATACCCACGGTCTGCTGCAGCCGTCGCGGGAGCGGAAGGCCCAGGACGTGCATGACGGGAAGCTCCTCAGCTGTTCGTGGCTATGAGCGGCCGAACGTGCGGGAATCCGGCGGATCAGCTCCTCCCTCCCGGGATACCCTCGCACCCTTGCCTGATCAATTTCTCGTTCCAGGCTTCCTGTTCCGACCTTCTTCCGGGGGAAATCATGGGGATATCCGTACGCCGGTCCGTGTCGCGGAGAGTGGCGAGTGCAGCCCTCGGGTGCGTGCTGCTCAGCGGAGGAACCGGGGCCTGCGGGACGGGTGGCGAGAGCAGTTCCGGCAAGTCCGCGCAGCCGCCGGCGCCGGCCCTGACGCCCGCCGAGGCCGTGGCGAAGGCCGCGGAGGACTCCGCCGACATCACGTCCCTCCGTTACCGGATCACCGGATCCGTGCCGGATCGGGGCCGGTTGACCGTCGACGCAGCCATGAGCACGGCGCCGCTGTCCATGACCATGGAACTGACGATGCCGGACCAGCGCGCGAAGCGCCCGCTGAGCATCCGGTTCGCTGGTAAGGCGATGTACGTCGGCGGTGGCGCGCTCGACATCCGCAAGTTGGGGAGATCCGCGAACCTGGACCCCGACAAGTTGAACGGCAAGAGCTGGCTCCGCGTCGAGCCGGCGGCCTGGGGTCTCATCTCCGTGAACAACCAGTCCTACGGCATCCTGCCCCATCAGGTCGAGGGCAGCCCGATCGTCCAGTCCACGCTGCTGACTGGCGCCAAGGACACGAGGAAGATCGGGGCCGAGACGATTCTCGGCGCCCGGACCACGCACTACCGCGGAACCGTCACCTTCGACGGACTGCGGGACGCCCAGGATGCTGCCACCGACAAGGCCAGCCGGGAACGCCAGACCCACAGCCTTGACCAGTTCATCGCGCTGGAGCTCGACAAGAACCTCACCATGGATCTGTGGATCGACGACGACGGGCGCACCAGGCAGTTCCGCATGCGGGGCGCCACCTCCAAGTTGCCCGTCAACGCCGGCGAAGAGCCGACGTCGGTGATCCCGTCGACATGACCGTCGCCTTCCTCCGGATCAATGAGCCGGTCACCGTCACCACCCCGTCCGCCGGGGACACCACGGACCTGGGTGCCCTGCTGGACGCGCAGAACGGCTGACCTTGTCCTGTCTTTCAGGCGGCCCGGCGTCGGCATCGAGGCCGGCACCGTCGGCACGGCGCATCGAGTGCTCCGCCGAGCTCCCTGCTTACCCACGACACGGTGGGGGAGGAGCAGGTGCAACAGCGCGGCCCGACCGAGCTCCATTGCGGATCCGCCGTGGTGTGTCAACGGCGGGCACAGTGCCGGGCTTTGCCCAGGGGTTGAGTATGCGCTGTTCCCCGGCATGCAGCGGCGGGGCAGAACTACTGGTGAAGGGGCAATGTTCCAGGGCTGCGCTATTCGGCTGGCGGGGGAAGCCCAACACACCCGTGCGCTGTCTGTGGTGGGGGGACAACGGCTGCGTCGGCACTCCGCTATGACGCACGCGATCTGTCCCATGAACTACCGGAATGCACCCGCACGTCACCCCGCCGACTGGCAGGATCGCCACATGCGGACTGTGTACGCCCTCTTTGTCGGCATCGACGCCTATCCCGTGTCTCCCCTGGCTGGCTGCGTGAACGACGTGGTGGCCGCCGAGCAGTGGCTGCGCAGACAGCCTGATGTGTGGCCCGAGGTCGAGTGTCTGCGCGACGCGGATGCCACCCGATCCGCTCTCAGGAAGGGCATCGAGGAGCATCTTGGCAGCAGCGAACCGGACGACACGGCCCTGTTCTGGTTCAGCGGGCACGGCAGTGAACGCCCCACCGACAACCCCTTCGCGCCGACCGGCACCAGCCAGGCCTTGGTGTGCCACGACAGCCTCACCAACGGCGGTCAACCGCTGCTCGACAGTGAACTCGGCGTCATGCTCGACAGGATCGCCCGCAAGGGCGTCCATGTCCTCGCCGTGCTCGACTGCTGCCATGCAGGAGGCGCGACCCGCGGCGAAGACAGAAGCGAGTCCCGCGACGCGACCGTGCGTGCGGTCGAATGGAAGTCGTGGTGGCAGCAGGAGACCAGCGGCAGCCACCAGAACAGCCGCGGTGCCGGCGTCCGAGCAACTGCCCCGGGCCTGACGCCCGAGCACGTACTGGTCGCTGCCTGCCGCCCGCACGAGAAGGCGTACGAGGAGTTCATCGAAGACGAGAGCCGCGGCTGCTTCTCTCACTCCTTGCTGGACACGCTCGATCGCCTCGGCCCCGCCGCGACATATGGCGCGGCCTATGCCCTTGTCGAGGAACGCGTCCGAGCCCGCCAACGCGGCCAGCATCCCGTGTTCCGGGGCCCGGCCACGGAACGCTTCCTGCTCGGTGAAAAGACGGACAGCTCTCCTTTCCTGCTCCGGTACACGACTGCGGGCTGGGAGGTGGACTGCGGTGCAGCCCACGGTCTGCGCGCGGCGGGCGCCGAGTTCATCCTTCTCGAACCGGACGTTCTGCAGCCGCGAGTGGTGACCGTGCGCGAGGTGCGGGCGGAGACCTCGATCGTCGCCCCCGTGGCGTGGCAGCCGACAGACATGGACACGAACACCGCGTACACGGTCACTCCGTCGGCGCTTGCCTTCCCGGCTGCACGAGTGACCGTCACGGGGTCGGCGGACGAGGTCCGCCTCGTCGAGGAAGCTGTCGCGGCTTCGTCCCTGCTGACCACCAGCGGGCAGGAACCGCCGCCCACCGGTCGGGGTCTGGTCCTGTTCGTGAAGGCGGGCGGCGGCTGGGCGGAGGTCTCCGGAGGCGCGGGCCACTCCATCACCGGGTTGCGACTACTGACAGCGGCCGACGCCCGCCACATTGCGGACTGCTGCGCCCACATCGCCCGCTGGCACCAGTTGCGCGACCTCACCAATCCGGACAGCTCGCTGTCCTCGATGGTGCGCGTGAGTATCGAGCCGCTCGTCGGCGGGTTTAAGCCCAGCAAGACGGGCGACATCGTCTGCTCGTACACACTGGACGGCGGCGAGCCGCAGGTGCGAGTGCGGATCCATAATCAGTCGGGAACCAGGCTGTGGTGCGTGCTGCTGAACCTGACCGACAGCTACGCGTCTTCTGTCAACCTCTTCGACGGCGACTTCGTCGGCCCCGGGTGCGCTGGCACCGCCCGGCGCGGTGAACCGGTGTGGCTGCGCCTGCCCCCGGGGCGGGAAATCGTGAGCGGCGCCGCGGCTCAAGACGTGCTCAGGGTGATCGTCGCGGAGAACCCTCTGAACACGGAACCTTTCCAGCTGCCCGCGTGGCCGCCCGACCAGCCAGGACGGGGCCCTGCGTCTCCGGGCTCTGGGGAGGACCTCGACCGTGTGCTGCGTGTGATGAGGGGACAGCGTGACAAGCGGGACATGGGCGGGCCATCCGGCAGCAGGATCGCGCTGTGGGGTACAGCCTCGGTGGAGATCCGCACCGAAGTGCCATGACGGTTCACCACCCGAGATGCGTGAAACCGGCCCATCCCACGAGATCCGATTCCCTGAGCTGGGGCACTCGCTCCTTCATGGGGGTCGGCATCTCGGGGGGCGCCACGCGCATGGGATCCAGCATCCACGTCTGTGCGCTGCGCAGGGCCGTCCCTGGTGTCTGTCCCTCCTGGTTCAGGTAGTGGTGAGTCATGTACATGAGCAATGACGTCGTATCGTCGGGGACCGGCCAGAGTGACCCGACGACCGACCGGGCGCCGGCAACTAGGAACGCGGTTGCCATGCTGTAGGCCTCATCCCACCCGCGCCCGGACACGTTAGACCGGCATGCGGCCAGCACCACCAACTCCAGCCCCGGGTACCGGGCTGACCCTTCCGTGAGTTCCTCGGCCGGCAACCTGCGCCCGTCGGCGAGCCTGAGATACGAGCTGTGCCGTTGGCCCTGCTCCACCTGCTCGCCCTGCTCCACCATCCCGTGACAGGCCAGATGCAGCACTCCGCCCCGCTGGCGTCCGAGCCAGTCCTTCACGGCCGCCGGTGTAGCGATTCCAGGCCCGAGCAGATCACCGCCCGGATAGAACGTCTTGAGGATGGCGTTTGCCTCCTCACCCGCATGCGGAAGGTTTCGCTCCGGATCGCCGACCACGAGCGTCTGGTGCATCCGCGTTGCCGGGCGTTCGGCCACTTCGCACAGGAGCCTGGCCGAGGGGATGTACGAGATGTTCGCCTCCTGGCACGCATACCGCCCGGAGCCCGGCAGCCGCGCCGCGTGCCAGGGCACGGCACTCAGCTCCGCCATCGGCACCAGGACCAGCGATGGCTCCTTCCCCTCAGGCCCCGGAACTTCCCTGAGCAGCGGCTCCATCACAGCCCGCCCTGCCCAGTCGCACAGCAGTCCCAACGCCCCAGGATCGTAGGGCGGCGGGACTGAGTCCTCCGTGGGCGGCCCGCCCGCGTCCCGCCCTGGGCTCCCGGTGCGGCGATAGGCTACAAGTTCGGGAGCGGCCAGGTTCAGGGAGGGCAGCCGCACGGCCCGCACGCCGCCGGCTGATGTGATCACCAGCGCGGCCCCGGGTTGCCTTTCCGTCTTTGGCAGCAGGTAGACGAGCGCTGTCCGGCCCATGGTGCGCAGCGCAACGCCGATCCGGTCGGGTTCCGGCACATCCTGCATCCGTTCCCCGTGCGGGGAGTTCTCCAGCGCCTTTAGCACTCGTCTGCGTAGACGGCTCGACTGAACTGGCTGGCCTGCGCTCGCTGCGGCATGGGCGGCGCTCCATGGTTTTCCGGGCAGAACATCACCCGCAGTACGCCACTCGTCGGCAAGTTTCTGTTCCTCTTCGCCTTCGCCGAGTGCGTCCAGCATCTTCTCCACGGACGCCCACACAGTGGCGGCGTGCAGGGTGAGTCCTCGACCCGCCTCCAGCGCGCGGACGGCGTCAGTAAGCGCATCGGCACCCAGGCACCAGCCAGCAACGGTGAGGGCCCGCTGCCCGACCCCCTGGGCGTTCTCCGCCGCATGGGGTGTACCCGACTGGAGCAGGACGCTCCGCACGGCGCCGGTCACAGCATCCAGGCCAGTACGTCGGGCGGCGTCGAGGTCCGCGCGGCCGGAGGGTTCGTGCGGGAACACCTCGCCCCTGGCCCACAGGGCCAGGGCCAGGGTGAAGGACATGTCGGCCCACATCGGATGCTCGCACTGCTCGGACGCCCGCACAGCACGAGTGAGCCAGTCGATCCCAAGGTCGAACGAACCCGGCTGATGGCCTTCGCCAATACCATCTCGCTCAGCAATCCAGAAGTGACCCCACCCAAACTGGTAGACGTAGGGGGTCCAGCGCCAATCGTCCAGCTCGAGGAGTTCGATACCTTCGCCGAGCAAGGAGAGGGCCTCCCGTGCCCCTGCTGGATCGTCAGTCGCCACCGCGCGAAGCAGACGGGCTACACCCGTCTCGCACAACACGGACAGACGCATATACGCGGGGAGCGCCCGTGCCTGGTCCCTCACCGCGTCGGCGGAATGCACGCAACGCTCGCCCTCGGTGTCACGTCCCTCGCCCCGTGCGGCACGAAGCCCCTGTAACGTCTCCCAGGCCAACTCGCGCCAGGCTTCCATCCGCAGCCGCACTGGCCCATTGAGAGGCGACGCGTCCAGCACGGTGTCCAGTTCGACCATCCTGGCCACAAGGGCACCTTCGTCTTCCCTCCTCGATGCCTGCTGCATCCGAAGGAAGGCAATCACCGCATCCAACAGATGATCTTTCTCGGCGCGGGCCGCACGGGTTCCTCGGAGTGCGTTCAACTCCTCAATCGCGGCGTCGAAGTCATCAGCGCCGCCGAACAGACCCAGGTGGAAACGCAAGAATGCCCGCACCAGGTCGAGTTCCGGCGTGTCGCCAGACGCAGTTCCACGTGCCCGCTCAACGATATCAAGCTCCACCTGAAGGGCGGCCGGGTTGCCCATCCCTAAGCGCATGCCACGTGACGCCGAGAAGAGCACAGCGGTTGCCTGCCATGCCGCCTGACCATGGCGGAGAACCTCTTCGCAGAGTTCGATGCGCGCGTATTCATCGGACAGCCTCCCCACGAACCCCAGGTAGTGCATCATCTTCAGAATGATCGCGGCCTGCCAGCCGGACGAGGGTGTACCTCTCGCGCCTGCCCTGAAATCCGCGCACAGTCTGTTCCATGCCTCGTCCGCAGTGGCACACCCCAGGCCATCCAGAATCACCGAAGCGATACGCACCAAGTCCTCTGGACTGCTCGCCCCCTGCTGGACAGCCAGCCCAACGTCCCGGTGAAGCACATACAGGTCGTAGGGCTGGTCTTGCGTGTATCTCCTGCGGCTCAACACAGCACCCCCGATGCAAAACGCCCAGACCGCAGACCTAACGATTCCTGCTCTACAGCATTATGCGTCTCTTCGAGGCGCTCCGAGGGCCGACCAGAATTTTCACTCCCTCTTGCATCAATCGTGCCAGCATGCACCCAAGGCACACGTTCGACAGCCTTTTCGATTGACGCACCGTCATCCAATGTGCAACGCATTAGATTGCGCCGAGTGGCCCGTGCTGTCACAGGAAACGGAGGTTGTTGGCCTGAAGTGTCTATTTGATTTTCCGGAGGGCCGCGAGGTAGTTGGCCCAGCTGTCCTGGGCGAGCGCCGCCCACTGGTTCGCGGTGTTCCTGTGGACACCGAAAAGATCGCTGATGACGATCGGCGGTAGTTCCCCGGCCATGCCGAACAGGGCCGTGTTGCGGGCGGCGATGGTGGGCAGACCGTGTCTCATGAGTTGTCCGGACAACGCTTCTGGGCTGCGTGGTCGGGACTGTCCTGAAGTTTGCGTATGCCCCGGTATGACCCGTCTGGCATGAGATGCGGTCTCTGCCGGGAAGGATCACTGATGGGCAGTCCACATGGTCCGCAACAGTCTCAAGTGCGCCTCGACCAAACACTGGTCACAGATCGCCAAGGAACTCCGCCAGGTCTATACGGCTGCCACCGTCGACGCCGCCGAGCAGCGGTTCGCCGAGTTCGAGGAGATCTGGGGCGCCCGCTACCCGGCCCTGATCGGGGTCTGGCGCCGCAGCTGGGAACACTTCGTGATGTTCCTGCGGTTCCCGCCCGAGATCCGCAAGATCGTCTACACGACCAACATGATTGAGTCCCTCAACTCCCGCTTCCGCCAGGCGACGAGGCGCCGGGGACTTTTCCCGAATGAGGAAGCAGCCCTGAAGGTCCTCTACCTCGTCATCCGGGACCGCCAGCCCAACCGGCGGCACCTGCTGCTCGGCTACTCCGGCTCCCGCTCCTGACGGCCTGCAGCTACCAACTCAGGTGACGACGGGGGAGAACAGATGATCAGCGACATCGCCGGGATCGCGACGGCGGTGGGTGTGCTGCTGGCGGTCGGAGGGCTGCGGCAGGGCCAGCGCCAACGGATCGCGCGTTCGAGGACTTCTGTGTCAGCCGCTATTGGATGCTTCTGGACCGCCTCTCTCTCCGCGCTACCACAGGGCACGATGACGGCGAAGAACTCGAGGAGGAGGACCACAAGGCACTGCTGGCTTATCTGTCACTCTGCGAGGACGAGCTCGATCTGCGCGCCTCCGGATGGATCAGCGACGCCACGTGGGACATCTGGCGGAAGGGGATGCGGACCCAGGTGGACCAATGGCCAGTCAGCAAGGTATGGGGTCAGGCAGAGCAAGCCGCCGAGCAAGGTCACGGCCAGGCGTTCACCCAACTCCGCCGATTCATGTCCAGCGGCCCTGGAGGGGAAGATCCGTGCGAGCTGAGCGGGTGGACTCGCCGTCTTCGAGGGCTGCGAGGATGGATCGTTCCCTGACATCGAAGATCATGGCGAAACGCGCCGGACACCTACTGCCTGATCTGCATCGTTAGCGCCAGCAGCGGCCTGACTTGCGACGCAGGGTCGTCCGTCGGTCCGGCCCGCCAGTGTGGCCTGCTGGGCAATCACATACAAAACATCCCCACAAAACACGCAAGCCCCCGTATGCACCCTAAATATCAGGCGCATGCGACGCCAGAACGCAAAACCGCCAGTGCTGGCTGCGGGCTGGGACGGCTACGGGGCTTTCTCGGGTTGAGCCTCCTGTTGGTGTGACTCGGCCGGGACGGATGGCGTGGTCTGGGGTGCATCGGGGGCGGTGTAGTAGACGGAGCGTCCTTGCTTGGTGCGCTGGGCCTGGCCCTTGGCGACGAGGTTTTCGACGGTGGTGCGTACGACGGTGTTCTTGATGCCGCGTTCGGGGTGAGATTGGTCGAGGGCGGCGGTGATCTCGATACTCCTGGAAGGCGTGGAGGACGTCGTGATGCCGGCCAGCTGCGCCGTAGAGACGGGCAAGGCGGAAGCTGGCCTGAGGGGCGCCGACGTGGTCGCGGTGAAACCGGCTCCACGGAGCGGGACGGGCGTCGACTTGCCGACGACGAGGGCGGCGTACTCACCGCTGATCGCGCGCGGTGCCGTCGACGTGCACGACGTCGGTGCGGATGTACCGGATGTTCAGGTCCGCCAGGTCGGGAATGATCGGGGGATGACCGATGACCTTCCCGCCAGCCCAGCCCCCGAGCCGGCATCGCGCCCTGGCGACCAGGACGACCTTCGCGCCCTGGCAGCTGCGCGTCGGCTGAGCGTGGACGACCACATGTTCACCGCCCCCACCCTGCCGGGGACGTTGCGGCTGCAGTTGTTCACCGCTCCCGGGGCGCGCCCGGTCGCGGTGGCGACCCAGATCGCCGGCGAGGAGGGCATGAGCCTGATGAATGGGGTGGAGAGGTTCGCGGGCGCGGTGTGGGAGCGGCACTGCCCCGACCAGGACCTGCCGCCAGTGTGGGTGGAACAGCAGTTGGAGGCACAGGCACAAGGGGTACCGCGGGAGAGCCGCATTCGGCACGTGGTGTTCGCCGGCGTCGACCGCTACCGCCCGCACGGCCCGCGCTGGTCGGTGATCACCCACGAGCAGTTGCAGGACCTGGTTGGTGCGACGGTCGCCACGGACCGCGGCACCGGTTACGTGCCGCGCGCCGTCGAGCCGGAACCGCGGCTGGTGTTCGCCCAGTTCGCAGTGGCCCGTCTCGCCCGCCCGAAGCCGTTCCGCGAGCCGGCGTGCATGCCGGCCGGGGTGCCCTGGTGGCGCCGCTGGACACGGCAGGTGCGGCCGGACCGCGGGGCCGCCCGTACCTGCTGCTGGTACCACGGCGGCGACTGGCACGCGGTCAACGCGATGGCGCTGGAGCTCCTCGAGCGGGCCCGCGCGCAGTCCGTGGAACCCGACGGCATGGAGGAGTTCGCCATCGCCCACGCGGACGCGGCCGTAGCCTCCCAGTGGCATACCGAGGCGCTGGCCTCGCTGTTTAGCGTCTCCAACGCGATCCAGCCGGCCAGCCAGACCGGTTACATCAACGGCCAGCACCGGGCCCAGGCCATGCTGGAGGCCGGTGTCCGGCGCACTGTCGTCCTGCACTACGTCGACGAGCCGTAGTCCCCCCCCGGCGTCGCCCGGCGTCCACTCGCATCACCGCTCGTCAGCACCGAACAGCCACGCCGGACATCGGCCGCCGCCCGGCGAGATCGATGCCGCCCGGGGACCTTGCAAGCCCAGCCTGCACAGGCTGGCCCGCGGCACCCATCGGCAGGGGCTGGCGATGAGGGTGCGCAGGGCCGACGTTGTGCGCCCTGCCGCGGTCTCTCCCGGCTGCTGGAGGCGATCGGCGGCCATGCCCCGCGCGGTCGACGGCGTCGCTCGGCTGCCGCCGAGATGGCGGGGGCGGTGGTGGTGCTGTGGCGGGCCGCGCGCGAGCCGCCTGCCGCCCGTCGCGGGCGCCCTGAGTGACGCGGCCGTCGAGGATACGGTGTGGCTGGAGCTGATGCGGGCGAACGCCGCGTATTCCCCGCCCTTGATGGATGGCGACTGGTCGCCGAGCGCGCCGCCGCCCGTCGCGGTGCCAAGGATGAACTGCTGCTCCTGTGCCGCGAGCAGGCCTGCGGGGACGTGGCGGGATGCGGCTGTACGACGGCATGCCCGTACGCTGCTGGACACCGCGACGGCTCAGCCCCGGGTTGAACTTACCGATGTCGTAATCGAGTTGAGGATGGCTCTGGTCAACGCCGGTGAGCTCGGCGCCGCCCGGGCCAGGCCCCGGCGTACGGCGGGGGGGGGTGCTCATGCTGCTCGTATCAGCCCGATACCTCCGCTCTTCGGCCCGCCTACCGGGGGATGTACGCGGAGAGCTCGGCGCGCAGGTCCCTGCCGGCATCACTTGCCAATACGGCTGATCACGACGGCTTTTAACATGGCGTCACTTGCGAGGATCCTTGGGGAGGGGACGCTCGGGATGAAGATGCTGCGGCCGTCGAAGCCGACGAGTGAGCAACTGACAGTGATCAACAACTACAAGCCGGGCGTGTTCGTCGTGAGGGGCGCCGCGGGAAGCGGGAAGACGACGACGGCTCCGTTCCGGCTGCGGTTCACGGTCGGTTTCTGGCAGCGCCGACACCGTGACGGCTTCATCGACGGCACGGTCAGGGTCCTGGTGTTGACGTACAACCGCACTTTGCGTGGCTGTATCAATCTCACTTGAGTGGAACAGCTTGTTTGAGGTGTTTTAGGGCGCGCTGTAGGAGATGGGGGCGCGCATTCGACTGGGGAGTGCTCTTGTCGATTCCTCTCGCATCGCATGCAGGGGTCTGGCTTTAACGCGCTTCTGCGATTCATTCGGCGGCTACTGCCCCAGTATCACCACACCCAAGGGAAGCTACATGAAGGAGTGCCGCCATTTCCAGATGTTTCGACAGTGATGCTCGAGGAAGGAATTCGAATCGCCTTCTTATTGGTGGAATTGTAGAAGAGGGAGATTCCGTTACTGGTTCCCATGTAGAGCAAACGTAGATTTTGGTGCAGCGTGGCCCCTGATTGGCGATCGCGGACCGTCGCCCTTGGCGCGGAAAGATCAAGTGCTGTGAATTTGCACATGGTTAGCGGCGCGACTTCACGGCCGTGTCGTACTGACTCTCTACTGGCTGCGACGTAGTCACTTGCCCTGAAGTAGACATGCGTGAAGGAGAAAATTACAAACCCAACTCCGTATGCAGCCAAGCTCCATTTGGCGGCATTCCGCCACCACTCTCTCCTTCTTGAATTCCTTGTGGCGTTTCTATTATTTTTTGGTGACCGTTTCCCTCTAGTGCTCAGCCAAACGATCAGCGTAATCACCAGAAACGCCATGACGTAGAGGGAAAGGGCTGCCAGTAGTAGGGCTGAACCCAGAAGAATCACCGCAAGAAAGCCGTAAGACCTAAACAGTGTTTCCTGGTATCCGATGCCGACCTCGATAGGGTCGATGTTGAGCGGATTGTAAAACTGCTCGCCGAAGCGATTGAGTACTGCGAACAAAACGAAGCCCGTGGCGGCCGTGATAGTGGCAAATGTGGGAAGGCTGAATGCAATCTTAGGAAGGCTGGAAATCAGGCTAGATGGGTTGAAATTTCTTGGGTCCTCTTGAGACATGTTTGCGGTTGTAGCAGAGGGTCGGCCTTATTGATGCGTGACACGCTGATCTGTTCATGCGCTGGGAGGGTGTGTACGGCCTGGCGGCAGATCCGCCGACCGCAGGTCGGCGACGGTGGCGCCGACAGCAGACGGGAGGAGAGGCGGATTACGGCAATGTCGGAGGGGACCTGAGTTGGTCCCACTCGAATGACTACGCGTCCCACGGATGGCGCCTGCTCCCCATGCCTTGGTCTTCCTCTTCGTCGGCCCCCACCCCGACGCCGGCACCCGGCATTCCGGCACCTCGACCGGCCCCGCAGCTGCGCCAGTACACCGACGACATCGAGCACGTCCGCGTCCTGTACTTCGTTACCGCCCTGCGCACCGTGGTCGTCGTCGCCTACATCGAGGTGTAGGCCGGCGGGCCGTGCGGCCCGGGGTGGTCATCGGAGTTCGGTGATGGGGGTGAGGGGGCGTGGCCGGGTGAGGATG
>NZ_RSAJ01000289.1 GCF_003933965.1 Streptomyces sp. RP5T | reverse complement strand
GCCCAGGTGCGCGGGGTGTCCGGGGTCTGGAAGGACCTCACCGACAACGTCAACTTCATGGCGTCGAACCTGACTTCGCAGGTGCGCAACATCGCGCAGGTGACCACGGCCGTGGCCAACGGCGACCTCTCGCAGAAGATCACGGTCGACGCGCAGGGCGAGATCCTGGAGCTGAAGTCGACCATCAACACCATGGTCGACCAGCTCTCCGCCTTCGCCGACGAGGTCACCCGCGTGGCCCGCGAGGTCGGCACCGAGGGAAACCTCGGCGGCCGGGCCCAGGTGCGCGGGGTGTCCGGGGTCTGGAAGGACCTCACCGACAACGTCAACTTCATGGCGGACAACCTGACCTCGCAGGTCCGCAACATCGCGCTCGTGTCCACCGCCGTGGCCCAGGGCGACCTCGGCAAGAAGATCACGGTGGAGGCCAAGGGCGAGATCCTGGAGCTGAAGTCCACGATCAACACCATGGTCGACCAGCTCTCCGCCTTCGCCGACGAGGTCACCCGCGTGGCCCGCGAGGTCGGCACCGAGGGAAACCTCGGCGGCCAGGCGCAGGTGCGGGGCGTGTCCGGGGTCTGGAAGGACCTCACCGACAACGTCAACTTCATGGCTCTGAACCTGACTTCGCAGGTGCGCAACATCGCGCAGGTGACCACCGCCGTCGCCAACGGCGACCTGTCGAAGAAGATCACGGTCGACGCCCGCGGCGAGATCCTCGAACTGAAGGACACCGTCAACACGATGGTGGAGCAGCTGCGCGCCTTCGCCGACGAGGTGACCCGGGTGGCCCGCGAGGTCGGCACCGACGGACGGCTGGGCGGTCGGGCCCAGGTGCTGGGCGTCTCCGGGGTCTGGCGGGACCTGACCGACAACGTGAACTACATGGCCGACAACCTGACGTCCCAGGTCCGGAACATCGCCCAGGTGACCACCGCCGTGGCCAACGGCGACCTCTCCAAGAAGATCGACGTGGACGCGCGAGGCGAGATCCTGGAGCTGAAGACCGCCATCAACACCATGGTCGACACGCTCTCCTCCTTCTCCTCCGAGGTCACCCGCGTGGCCCGCGAGGTCGGCTCCGAGGGCCGGCTCGGCGGCCAGGCACGGGTCGAGGGCGTGTACGGCACCTGGAAGCGGCTGACGACCAACGTGAACGAGCTCGCCTCCAACCTGACCACCCAGGTCCGCGCGATCGCCGAGGTGGCCTCCGCGGTGGCCCAGGGCGACATGTCCCGCTCGATCACCGTGGAGACGCAGGGCGAGGTCGCCGAGCTCAAGGACAACATCAACCTGATGGTGGCCAACCTCCGCGAGACGACCCGCGCGAAGGACTGGCTGGAGTCCAACCTCGCCCGTCTCGCCGCCCTGATGCAGGGCCACCGGGACCTGATGGAGGTCGCCGACCTGATCCTGCGCGAGCTGACCCCGCTGGTGAACGCCCAGTACGGCGCGTTCTTCCTGGCCGACCCGGACGAGGACGGCGCCTCTCTGCGCACGACCGTTCCCGCGAAGGGACTGGCGTTCATCGCGGGCTACGGCTCGGCCCAGGGCGCGACCGTCGACACCGGCGGCATGCCGGTGCACGGTCTGGTCCGGCAGGCGGCCCGGGAGAAGAAGCGGATCCTGGTGGAGGAGGCGCCGCCGGACTACATCAAGATCAACAGCGGGCTGGGCGAGGCGGCCCCGGCGAGCGTCGTCATCATCCCGATCCTCTTCGAGGACAAGCTCCTCGGCGTCATCGAGCTCGCCTCCTTCTCCCGCTTCTCCGATGTCCACCTGGCGTTCTTCGACCAGTTCGTGAACACCATCGGCGTCGCCATCAACACCATCATCGCCAACTCCCGCACCGAGTCCCTGCTGGGCGAGTCCCAGCGCCTGGCGATGCAGCTCCAGGAGCGCTCGGACGAACTCCAGATGCAGCAGGCCGAGTTGCAGCGCTCCAACGCCGAACTGGAGGAGAAGGCGGCCCTGCTGGCCACCAGCTCGCAGTACAAGTCGGAGTTCCTGGCGAACATGTCGCACGAGCTGCGCACCCCGCTCAACTCCCTGCTGATCCTCGCCAGGCTGCTCTCCGACAACCCCGACGGCCATCTCTCCGACCAGGAAGTCCAGTTCGCCACCACGATCCACAGGTCGGGAAGCGATCTGCTGCAACTGATCAACGACATCCTGGACCTGTCGAAGATCGAGGCCGGCCGGATGGACGTACGCCCGAAGAAGCTGCCGCTCATCAAGCTGCTCGACTACGTCCACGCCACCTTCCGCCCGCTCACCCTGGACCGCGGACTGGCCTTCGAGGTGACGGTCGGCGACGACGTGCCGCGCGAGATGTACTCCGACGAGCAGCGCCTCCAGCAGATCCTGCGCAACCTGCTCTCCAACGCGATCAAGTTCACCGCCGGCGGCCGGGTCGAGCTGCGGGTGACCCGCGTCAAGGACCCCGAGCACCGGTGGGGGTCCGCGCACGCCAGCGAGGTCGAGAGCGGCGGCCTGCGCGACAACGACGACGTGGTCGCCTTCGCGGTCTCCGACACCGGCATCGGCATCGCGCGGGAGAAACTCCCGGTGATCTTCGAGGCGTTCCAGCAGGCCGACGGCACCACCAACCGCAAGTACGGCGGCACGGGGCTCGGCCTGTCCATCAGCCGGGAGATCGCGGGCCTGCTGGGCGGCCGTATCGTCGCCGAGAGCGAACCGGGCAAGGGCTCCACCTTCACGCTCTACGTCCCCGTCGTCAGCCCCGGCCACACGGCGACCGGCCCGACCACCGAGGACCACCCCCTGCCGGCCCCGGAGGACCTGTCCACCGAGCCGTACCCGACCGCCCACGACGCCGAGGACTCGTGGCCCGCGCCCACCAGACTGGAGGCGTGGCGGTCGGGCCGGGCGGGCCAGGTGCTCTCCGGCAGGCGGGTGCTGATCGTCGACGACGACATCCGCAACGTCTTCGCCCTCACCCATGTGCTGGGCCGCGTCGGCATGCCCGTCCTGTACGCGGAGAACGGCCGCGAGGGCATCGAGACCCTGGAGCGCAACCCGGACGTCGAACTCGTCCTGATGGACATCATGATGCCGGAGATGGACGGCTACGAGACCATCGCCGCCATCCGCCGCACCCCGCGCTGGACCGGACTGCCCATCGTCGCGCTCACCGCCAAGGCGATGCCCGGCGACCGCGAGAAGTCCATCGCGCGCGGCGCCAACGACTACGTACCCAAGCCGGTGGACGTCGACCAGCTGCTGACCGTCGTGTGCGAGCTCCTCGACCCCGAGGGCGCCCCGACGCGGGAGCGGACCGAAGCCGAGGAGGCGGTGGTACCGCCCACCGACGACTGAATGAGGCAGTCAGATGAACGCTGAGGCACGGACCGACGACGGTGCCGGCATCCTCCTGGTCGACGACATGGAGGACAACCTGATCGCCCTGGAGGCGGTCCTGGGGTCCCTCAACGAACCGCTGATCCGCGCCCGTTCGGGCGAGGAGGCGATGAAGGCCCTGCTGCGCCGCCGCTTCGCGCTGGTCCTCCTGGACGTGCGCATGCCGGGCATGGACGGCTTCGAGACCGCGGCCAACATCAAACGCCTGGACCAGACGAAGGACGTCCCGATCATCTTCCTGACGGGCACGGACGACGACTCGGGCTACGCCTTCCGCGGCTACGCGACGGGCGCGGCCGACTACCTGACCAAGCCGTTCGACCCGTGGGTGCTGCGCGCGAAGGTCAGCGTCTTCCTGGACCTGCACAGGAAGAACCAGCAGCTGGAACGGCTGCTGGCCCGGCAGCGGTCGGACTACGAGGAGGTGAGCAGGCGACTGGCGGCCCTGGAGGACGAGCTGACGGAGGCCCAGCTTGTCCAGGTCAAGGAACTCCGGCGCCTTCTGGAGAAACGGTGAGTTCGCATTTTTCAGGGGCGCGGGGAACTGCGCGACAAGCCACGACGAACCGCAAGCCGCCACGCAGCCCCCGCCCCCCTCCACTCACGCGTTACGCCTCGCGAGACCCCGCGTACATCTCATCGATCAGATGCTTGTACTCCCGCTCGACCACGGGCCGCTTCAGCTTCAGACTCGGCGTGATCTCCCCGTGCTCCACGTCGAGATCCCGCGGCAGCAGCCGGAACTTCTTGATCGTCTGCCACCGCTGCAAGCCCTCGTTCAGCTGCTTCACGTACCCCTCGACCATGGACACCGTGGCGGGCGCGGCGACGACCTCCGCGTACGGCTTCCCTTCGAGGCCGTTCTCCTTGGCCCACTCCAGGATCGACACCTCGTCGAGCGCGATGAGCGCGGTGCAGAAGTTCCGGTCCGCCCCGTGCACCAGGATGTTGGACACGTAGGGGCACACCGCCTTGAACTGCCCCTCCACCTCGGCGGGCGCGATGTACTTGCCGCCGGACGTCTTGATCAGGTCCTTCTTGCGGTCGGTGATCCGCAGGTATCCGTCGGGCGACAGCTCACCGATGTCCCCGGTGTGGAACCACCCGTCGGCCTCCAGCACCTCGGCCGTCTTCTCGGGCAGGCCGTGGTAGCCCTCCATGATCCCCGGGCCCCGCAGCAGGATCTCCCCGTCGTCGGCGATACGGACCTCCGTGCCGGGCAGCGGCTTGCCGACCGTACCGGTGCGGTAGGCCTCGCCGGGGTTGACGAAGGAGGCCGCGGAGGACTCGGTCAGGCCGTAGCCCTCCAGGATGTGGATGCCGGCGCCGGCGAAGAAATAGCCGATCTCGGGCGCGAGGGCGGCGGAGCCGGAGACGCAGGCCCTTAGGTTGCCGCCGAACGCCTCCCGGATCTTCGCGAAGACCAGCGTGTCGGCGACCTTGTGCTTGGCGCTCAGCCCGAAGGGCGCGGAGGCGACCCCGGTGCGTCGGAAGTTGTCCTGGGTGGCCTTGGCGTACTCGCGGCCCACCTCGGCGGCCCACTGGAAGATCTTGTACTTGGCGCCGCCGCCGGCCCGGGCCTTCGCGGCGACCCCGTTGTAGACCTTCTCGAAGATGCGCGGCACGGCCGCCATGTACGTCGGCTTGACGACCGGAAGGTTCTCGATGATCTTGTCGACGCGGCCGTCCACGGCGGTGACGTGGCCGACCTCGATCTGCCCGGAGGTCAGCACCTTGCCGAAGACGTGCGCCAGCGGCAGCCACAGGTACTGCACGTCCTCGCCGCTGATCAGCCCGGTCGCGGCGATCGCCTTCGCCATGTACGCCCAGTTGTCGTGCGGCAGCCGCACACCCTTGGGACGGCCGGTGGTGCCGGAGGTGTAGATCAGCGTGGCGAGCTGGTCCCTGGTGATCGCGCCGACCCGCTCCTTGATCAGCTCGGGGTCCTTCTCCAGACGGGCCGCGCCCCGGGCCTCCAGCTCGGTGAGCGTGAGCACGAAGTCGCCGCTCTCCACGCCCGCCGGGTCGATCACCACGACATGGGTCAGCGCGGGCAGCTCACCACGCTTCTCGACCGCCTTGGCGAGCTGCGTCGCGTCCTCCGCGATCAGCACCCGGCTCTCCGAGTCGGAGAGGATGAACGCCGACTCGTCCGCGTTGGTCTGCGGGTAGATCGTGGTCGTGGCGGCCCCGGCGCACATGATGCCGAGGTCCGCGAGGATCCAGTCGATGCGGGTCGAGGAGGCGAGGGCGACCCGCTGCTCGGGCTGCACCCCCAGCTCGATCAGCCCGGCCGCGATGGCGTGCACCCGCTCGGCGGCCTGCGCCCAGCTCAGCGACTTCCACTCGTCCGGGCCCTGGCCGGAGGCCGCCGGCACCGGGTAGCGGTACGCCTCGGCGTCGGGTGTGCTCGCAACGCGCTCCAGGAAGAGGGTCGCCACACTCGGCGGGCGGTTCTCGATCAGTGTCTGTGTGTCGCTCACGACATCCTCCGGGCCCGCGACAGTGCGGCTGGCTCTCAGGTTTGCGGCTGTTGTTTAACTCGCGAGTAACTATCGAGCAGAGATCAGAGTAAAGCGCGACCGACCCGTTCGTAAGGGGAGGCGCCCTGTCACTTCCTACAGAGCGCGACGTTACGCACGCGTAGGGGCCCGTCGCACTTTCGCACGACGGGCCCCCTTTCCGTCCGATTCAACCGGCAACCGGCTGTAACCCGCGGTTACTTCTTGCCCTTGCCCGATCCCGCGCTGTCATCGCTGGAGAGCACCGCGATGAAGGCCTCCTGCGGAACCTCCACGGAACCCACCATCTTCATCCGCTTCTTGCCTTCCTTCTGCTTCTCCAGCAGCTTCCGCTTACGGGAGATGTCACCGCCGTAGCACTTGGCGAGGACGTCCTTGCGGATGGCGCGGATGGTCTCGCGGGCGATGACCCGGGAGCCGATGGCCGCCTGGATGGGCACCTCGAAGGCCTGCCGCGGGATGAGCTCGCGCAGCTTGGCGACGAGCCGCACACCGTAGGCGTAGGCCGCGTCCTTGTGGGTGATCGCCGAGAAGGCGTCCACCTTGTCGCCGTGCAGCAGGATGTCCACCTTGACCAGGGACGACGTCTGCTCACCGGTGGGCTCGTAGTCCAGCGAGGCGTAGCCGCGCGTCTTGGACTTCAGCTGGTCGAAGAAGTCGAACACGATCTCCGCGAGGGGGAGCGTGTAGCGGATCTCGACCCGGTCCTCGGACAGGTAGTCCATGCCGAGCAGGGTGCCGCGCCGGGTCTGGCACAGCTCCATGATCGAGCCGATGAACTCGGTCGGGGCGAGGATCGTGGCGCGTACGACGGGCTCGTACACCTCGTTGATCTTGCCCTCGGGGAACTCGCTCGGGTTGGTGACGACGTGCTCGGTGCCGTCCTCCATCAGGACCCGGTAGACCACGTTGGGCGCGGTGGCGATCAGGTCGAGCCCGAACTCGCGCTCCAGGCGCTCGCGGATCACGTCGAGGTGGAGCAGGCCCAGGAAGCCGACGCGGAAGCCGAAGCCGAGGGCCGCGGAGGTCTCCGGCTCGTAGACCAGGGCGGCGTCGTTGAGCTGGAGCTTGTCGAGAGCCTCGCGCAGCTCGGGGTAGTCGGAGCCGTCCAGTGGATACAGACCGGAGAAGACCATGGGCTTGGGGTCCTTGTATCCCCCGAGCGCCTCCGTGGCCCCCTTCTGCTGGCTGGTGACGGTGTCACCGACCTTGGACTGGCGGACGTCCTTCACACCGGTGATCAGATAGCCCACCTCGCCGACACCGAGGCCGTCGGCGGACAGCATCTCGGGCGAGTTCGTCCCGATCTCCAGCAGCTCGTGCGTGGCGCCCGTCGACATCATCTTGATGCGCTCGCGCTTGTTGAGCTGGCCGTCGATGACACGGACGTACGTCACGACACCGCGGTAGGAGTCATAGACCGAGTCGAAGATCATCGCGCGGGCGGGGGCGTCGGCGACACCGACCGGGGCCGGGACCTCCTTGACGACCCGGTCAAGGAGCGCGTCGACGCCGAGCCCGGTCTTGGCGGAGACCTTGAGGACGTCGGACGGGTCGCAGCCGACGAGGTTCGCGAGCTCCTCGGCGAACTTCTCGGGCTGCGCGGCCGGCAGGTCGATCTTGTTGAGCACCGGGATGATCGTGAGGTCGTTCTCCATCGCCAGGTACAGGTTGGCGAGAGTCTGGGCCTCGATCCCCTGGGCGGCGTCCACGAGGAGGACGGTGCCCTCGCACGCGGCGAGCGACCGCGAGACCTCGTAGGTGAAGTCGACGTGCCCCGGGGTGTCGATCATGTTGAGGATGTGCGTGTTGCTCTTGTCGCCGGTGGGGGCCCACGGCAGACGCACCGCCTGCGACTTGATCGTGATTCCGCGCTCACGCTCGATGTCCATGCGGTCGAGGTACTGAGCACGCATCTGGCGCTGCTCGACCACACCGGTCAGCTGGAGCATCCGGTCGGCGAGCGTGGACTTGCCGTGGTCGATGTGCGCGATGATGCAGAAATTGCGGATCAGAGCCGGGTCGGTACGGCTCGGCTCGGGCACGTGGCTGGGGATCGCGGGCACGCAGGGTCCTGATTCTTGAGGCGTCCGCAGTGTCTGCGGTCTCGGGTCGGATCGATACGTAGCCTCCATGGTCCCACGGGCGGGGACCGGCGACCGGTTTGGGCCACTCGCTGGGCCGCTGGTAGTCTGGGTGGCTGTGTCTCATGCCCTCTCAGCGCGAGGCACAACTCCAAGAAATCACCTGGTACGGAACCCGGGTCTTCCTTGCTCTTCTGCTCGGAATCCTCCTGGCTTCGTGCCTGAACCTGTAGAGGCTCATTCGTGGCGAACATCAAGTCCCAGATCAAGCGGATCAAGACCAACGAGAAGGCGCGGCTGCGCAACAAGGCCGTCAAGTCCTCCCTGAAGACCGCGATCCGCAAGGCCCGTGAGGCCGCTGCCGCGGGTGACGTCGAGAAGGCCACCGAGTACCAGCGCGCTGCTGCGCGTGCGCTCGACAAGGCCGTCTCCAAGGGCGTCATCCACAAGAACCAGGCCGCCAACAAGAAGTCGGCGCTTGCTTCGAAGGTCGCGTCCCTCCAGGGCTGAACACCCTGATCTGACCGGTCCCCAGGGAATCCCGCGGGACCGAGCTGCCGGAAGGACCCAGAGCGGGCCCTCTCTCATCCGCTCCCGACCGGCTCCCAGGAGCCACGCGCGGCCTGCGTTCGCCACGCGGGCGTGGCCTCCGACCAGCTTGAACCGAAGGCCCCGGCACCTCGCCCTTCCCCAGGGCGGGGCGGCCGGGGCCTTCGGCACGCAACGAAGGTCTCAGTCCGACCAGAACGCGTTGCTCGTGTCGATGTCCTCGACGCACTCGTCGAGATCGGTGACCTTGTCCCCCACGATCCGGAAGACGATGCACCCGGTGTCGTCCAGGCGCCGGCCCTTGCGCTCGGCGGTGACCCGGCACATCCCGACGGCGTGCCCCCGCCCGTCGACGGCGATCCCGAGCACCTCCAGCCGCATCGACCCACCGGTGGCCTCACCGAGCCGCTGGTACATGTCGAGGATCGCGTCCTGGCCCTTGAAGTCCCCGGACAGCGGGTGACTGCCGGGCACGTGATGCGTGGCGTCCTTCGCGATCAGCTCCCGCAGGGTGTCGAGATCCCCGCGGCTGAACGCCTCGAACCCCTTGCGTACGAGCACAGCATGCGGATGTTCAGCCATGACGACCGCCACCTCTCCGTTGTCCGGCGATGTTCGGCTGACAGCATTGATTGTCCTCCCGGGACGCGGGGTGAGTCACCTCGGCGGGTGTCCGGGGCGCGCCCGAAGGGGCGCGGGGAACTGCGCGACCAGCCCCGACGGACGCGCAGACGCACTACGACGGCGAGCAGGGTCCCGTCACGCCATCACCATCGCCATCGCCATCGCCATCGCCATCGCCATCGCCATCGCCATCGCCATCGGGGGCAGGCGTACTCAGCCCTGCCGGGCACACTCACCCTCCGGCAAGCCAGGCACGCTCCGGCGCTCGCCCGCTAACCCCGCCCCCGCGACCGGGCCGCCCGGGCGATCGCCACCACGGCCTTCTCCAGGGCGTACTCCGGATCGTCCCCTCCGCCCTTCACCCTCGCGTCCGCCTCCGCCACGGCCCGCAGCGCGACAGCGACACCGTCCGGCGTCCACCCCCGCATCTGCTGCCGCACCCGGTCGATCTTCCACGGCGGCATCCCCAGCTCACGGGCGAGATCGGCGGGCCGCCCGCCCCGAGCCGACGACAGCTTCCCGATCGCCCGCACCCCCTGCGCCAGCGCACTGGTGATCATGACCGGCGCGACCCCGGTCGACAACGACCACCGCAACGCCTCCAGCGCCTCCGCGGCCCGCCCCTCCACGGCCCGGTCGGCGACGGTGAAGCTGGAAGCCTCGGCCCGCCCGGTGTAGTACCGCCCCACCACGGCCTCGTCGATCGTCCCCTCGACGTCGGCGACCAGCTGGGACACGGCGGACGCCAGCTCCCGCAGATCACTCCCGATCGCGTCGACCAGCGCCTGGCACGCCTCGGGCGTGGCGGACCGCCCGGTCGCCCGGAACTCCTGCCGCACGAAGGCCAGCCGGTCCGCCGGCTTGGTCATCTTCGGGCAGGCGACCTCTCGCGCCCCCGCCTTCCGCGCGGCGTCGAGCAGAGCCTTGCCCTTCGCTCCGCCGGCGTGCAGCAGCACCAGGGTGATCTCCTCGGCGGGCGCCCCGAGGTAGGCCTTCACGTCCTTGACGGTGTCGGCGGACAGGTCCTGCGCATGGCGCACGACCACGACCTTGCGCTCCGCGAACAGCGAGGGACTGGTCAGCTCGGCGAGCGTCCCCGGCTGCAACTGGTCCGGGGTCAGATCCCGCACGTCCGTGTCCGCGTCGGCGGCCCGAGCGGCGGCGACCACCTCCCCCACGGCCCGGTCGAGCAGCAGTTCCTCCTGCCCCACGGCAAGGGTCACCGGGGCGAGGAGATCGTCATGAGCAGTCTTCTTGGCCATCGCGTACAGCATGGCACGGGGCACTGACAGCCCCGTGACCACGGGCGCCGAGCGGTCCGCCCGCGAGAGGACCGCGCCGAAAC
>NZ_RSAJ01000288.1 GCF_003933965.1 Streptomyces sp. RP5T | reverse complement strand
GGCCAGGGATGGGTGCCCGCCCTGCCGCCGGCCGCTCCTCGGCCCTACTGATCCACTGAACAGACCTCAGGACACCGCGGTGTTCGCGCCGTCGGTGCGGGAGCGCGGGTCCGGACCGGGCCGGGACAGCCATTCGGCGATGGTGCGCGCGATCGGCTGGCCCGTCTCCACCTCCACGAAACCGAACTGCCCCGACTGGTTGCACTCCAGGAACCACCAGGTCCCGTCCCCGTCCTCGGCGAAGTCGAACGCCCCGTAGGCCAGTTCGGCCGCCGTGAGATAGTCGCGGACGCCCGCGGCCACCCGTCGTGGGACCTCGACGGGCTCCCAGGAGGAGGTGGGCGGGGCGAACCTGACGTCCACCTCGTCGTCGGCGCCGGAGACCTTGCGGGCGGCCAGCATCGTCTCGCCCACCACGGTCAGGCGTATGTCGGCCCGTTTGGCCACCCGCCGCTGCAGCAGCGTCGGACCGAACGCGACGGCCGCGAAATCGGCGTCCGGCGCGACCCGGCTGGTCGGCACCGCCCGAGGCGGATCCTGCGGGTGCGCCCCCGACACCGGCTTGACCACCAGGTCCGGGTAGCGCTCGGCGAACTCGCGGGCGGCCTGCGGGAACGTCGTCACGATCGTGGCCGGGACGGGCAGACCGCAGCGCTGGGCGAGCCGCAGCTGCCACGGCTTGTGGCGGGCCCGCAGCGCCGCGTCGGGGTGGTTCATCCACCGGGCGTCACTGCCCCGGAGCATGCCGTACAGCGCCTGGGCGGACTCCTCGCTCAGCCACGCGGAGGGCACTGCCGCCCGCGCCGCGGGGGTGCCGGGCCGGCGGACCCAGATCGAGCGCAGCCCGGAGAGGCCCACCAGACGGCCGCCGACCGACAGATGGCCGCGGAAGGAACCGTGCACGTACTCCCCGGACAGTGCGACACCGTCGGTCAGGTCGGCCGGGTCGAGCCTGACCACCGGTACCCCCGTGGCGTTGAGGTGCAGGACGACCATGTCGGCCGTCACGTCCTCTTCGCAGGTAAGAATCAACACGGTCATCGAACGTCGGCCGTGTTCAGTCGTCGAAGTGAGTCTTGGAGCCCGCCGTGCTCGTGGTGGTCCCCAGCTCCCTCATCAGCGCGTGGTCGCGGGCCGCGACCCGGCCGTCCATGAGCACGTTCAACTGCAGCCCGGAGTCGTAGACGTACGGAGTGGTCGCCTCCAACGTCGCTGCCGGACGTGCGTAGTTGAGCGCGAACGGTTGCATCGTCTCTCCCTCGCCGGTACTGCCTCTCGCAGACGGCCTCTCCCCACGACGCCGTCAGGTCAGCCGATTTCCTTCGGCTTCCAGAGACTTATACGAATCGAACGAGTGATTGGTTTCCTTACGCTGCGTAATCAGCGTCGGCGGGCCGTCTCCTTTCCGGGCCCGTCGAGTCGCAGTGCCGCCCGGTCGGCGGGGGAGCCGCGCAGGGTGCGCAGGGCGAGCAGCAGGACACCGATGTCATCGAGGTACACCGGATCCGGCACCAGGTCGGTCGGCAGGACGAAGTACAACAGGGCACCCCAGAAGACCCACCGGGGCCCGGTGGGAAGTCCCGCCCGCCGCAGACCGCGCCGGGTCCGCACGAGCCGTACCAGCAGCCCCACGGCCACCGCCAGAGCCAGCGCCGCGAGCACCGCGGCGGCGACGATCAGTGCTGTGGTCGAATCCACGGGCCGACCTCCTCCTCCGGGCGCCGAACGGCCCGCTCCCTGACGGATTCCCGCATCCGGCTCCCCTATGGCTCCCGGCGGGCCGCACTCACACCCGTGGCTCATCCGAGTGGCACGCCGTCGTGTCCCCGCTTACGAATGGGTCATCTCAATGTCGCGGTCGCACGACGGGGGCGCGTGGGAGCGACCGCACTCTTTGTCTGGAGCACAGCATGACCACCGGCCCGACAGCAGCCCGTCCGAACGAAGCAGCCATACCGGTGGAGAGGGCGTACGGGGATCCCGTCGGCGACCTGGTGCGTGCCGCCGTGGCCGACCGCCCCCTGGAGGACGTCGTCCACCTGATCACCCTGCTGGAACAGTCGCCCGAGTACGCGCAGGCCACCGTCGCGGCCCTCCGTGCCGTCGGCGTGGACCGGTCCGTGGAGGACGTCACCCGGCTCGTCTCCCTGCTCACCCGGCCGCCGCGGGACGCGGACAGCGCCGACGAGGCGATCCGGGCCGCCGCCGAGTCCCGCCCCGTCGAGGACGTGACCCGCCTGGTGGCCCTGCTGAACCGCTCGGAACTGCGGCCGCACTGCGGACAGGAGGCGGTTCGGGCGGCCGCCACCGGCAGGCCCGTCGAGGAACTCGTCGAGCTCATCGGACGGCTGGCGACGGAAGAGCCGCCGCAACCGCCGGGCGGGGCCCACGAGTCGTACAACACCCAGGGGCGGCCGGCACCGGCACCGCAGACGCCGGGCGTGTTCCCGGCCCCGCCGCCGCACCCGCCCGCGTCGGGACGGACCCGGAGGGCACCTGCCTGGCCGGGCAGGATCGCCGCCCTGGCACTGCTGGTCTGCGGTGTCCTGTGCTTCCCGGCACACCGGTACGGAGTGTCCGCGCAGGAGTACGGCATCGCGCTCGGGGTGTCGCTCGCGTGCGTCCTGCTCGCCCTGCTGACCCTGCGGCCCGTCCTGCCGGTCCTGGCCCTCGCGGTGGTCGTGCCGGCCGCGGTGGCCGCGGGCCAGGCGCTCGCCGAGCGGTTCGGCCCGGCCGGGCTCGTCCGCGCCCTGGAGCTTTCGCCCGCACCGCACTGGCTCGTGGGGACGGCCGCCGTGTGCGCGTCGCTGGCGGCGCTGACCGCCCTCGTGGTGCATCTCGCGTCGGCACCGACGCCGGAACCCGCCCCGGCGGGGCCGCAGACCACGGACGCCGTCCGCGAGGAGGCCGAGGCGCGGGTGGCTCCCTAGCCGACGCGCGGGTGGCTACCTAGCCGACGCCGCCTCCCCGGAGGCCGCTCAGTACCCGGTCCGGTGTCAGGGGCAGTTCGCGCAGGCGTACGCCGGTGGCGTGGAAGACGGCGTTGCCGATCGCCGCCGCGGTGCCCACGATGCCGATCTCGCCGATGCCCTTGCTGCCCATGGGGTTGAGGCGGGTGTCGTCCTCGTCGATCCAGTGCGCCTCGATGTCGGGCACGTCGGCGTGCGTGGGCACGTGGTACGCGGCCAGATCGGATTCGGTGAAGTCGCCGAAAGCGGCGTCCATCATGCTGCCCTCGGTCAGTGCCATGCCGAGCCCCATGGTCATGCCGCCGACGAACTGGGAGCGCGCGGTACGGGCGTTGAGGATGTGCCCGGCCGCGTACACCCCCAGCAGCCGGCGGACCCGGGTCTCGCCGGTGATCGTGTCGACGGCGACCTCGGCGAAGTGGGCGCCGAAGGCGTGCCGGGCGTAGGGGCTGTCGGCGTCGGCCCGCCCGGCCGTGTCGGCGCGGACCTCGAACCCGGCCGCGGGCGGCGGGCCTTGGGCCAGACGTTCCGCGAGCCGGGCGCACGCCTCGTGCACCGCCCAGCCCCAGGACGCGGTGCCCGACGAGCCGCCGGCCAGCGACGCGGCGGGCAGTTCGCTGCTGCCCACCTCGGTGCGCACCCGGTCCACCGGCACGCCGAGCGCGTCGGCGGCGATCGGCGGTGCAGGGTGGGCGCGCGGTGTCCGACGACGGAGGGCAGGAAGCGGCGGGGGAGCGCCAGGGTGACCGGGCGTCCGGTGTGCCGGGCCGCCATGGCGGCGAGCACCACGTCCGGACGGGGCGTGCCCTTGGACCCGAAGCCGCCGCCGACGTGCTCCGCGCGGACGGTGACATGGTCCTCCGGGAGGCCGAACAGGCCGGCCAGGACGGCGCGTACGACCGAGGAGCCCTGGGCGGAGGTGCGCACCGTCAGCCGGCCGCCGTCCCACTCGGCGCCGCGCTGGAACCGGGTGAGCGCCGGCATGTTCCTCGACTTCCGGCAGCTGCGCGAGGTGTACCTGGAGACCGCCGCGGCCACCGCGAACGCCGCCGCGGACGCCCGCCCGGAGCTGCGGGTCTCCACCCAGGGGCAGGTGCTGACGGCCGGGAACCTGGTGCTCACCCTCGCCGTCGAGGCGACCGTCCACCACCTCGACCTCGTCACCGCGCTGCCGGGGGCCGCCGGACCGTCCCCGGCGGGCCTGGCCACGGTGCGGGCCACCCTGGGCGGCCTCCTGGGCCGGCCCGTCCCGCTCGACGGGAGCGACGAGCACTACCCCCGTGCCGCCACCGGGCGCACCCCGCTGACGGACGCCGAACGCCTCGCCCTCGGCGCGGACGCGGACCGCTTCCCGCTCTTCAGCTGATCTGCCGGTCCGAGTCCTCGTCGCGGGCCGCGGGCCGCAGACCGCCCTTCCAGCGCCCGAACGTCTTCGACAGCTGCTGCAAGGGCGAGGTGGCCTCCGGGTCCGCGCGGGGCTGCGGCGCCGGGGCGTTCTCGCGGTAGATCGCCAGCGCCTCGTTGGCCCGCTCGGCGGCCTCCCGGTACAGGTCCCGGGACTTCGTCATGGCCTCCAGCGCCTCGGCGTACATCGCCACGAGAGCGCGCTCGCGTTCGAGTTCCTCCTCCAGGGTCAGCAACTGCCACTGCTCCCGCAGTGCGGTCACCGCGGCCTCCCCGCCCTCGGGCAGCGGCTTGGGCATCGCGGCGTACCGCGTCACGGCCGCGATCAGCTCGGTGGGCTGCGAGCCGTCGAGGAACACACTGCGTACGGAGAAGTCCTGAGCGTCGTAGCCGGGCGGCACCGGCGTCCCGGGCAGTACCACGGCACCGCCGCGCGGCACCTCCACGCCGAACTCCTTGACGGCCCAGTTCAGGACCCGCAGCTGGTGCGGCTGCGCCCGGTGCTCGACCGCCCGGTGACGCAGGCTCGGCGGCAGCATGTCCGCCAGCGGGCGGCGGCCGCGCTGGTCGGTGGTCATGGCCTCGTGGACGACGACGTGCACCGCCCAGCTGCCGCGCACGGCCTGCCGGAGCACCCGCCGTACGTCCTTGTCCTCCTCGGGCAGCACGTTCAGGTCCCTGAGCCGCAGCCCCGTCGGGGCGTCACGGTCCCAGAAGGCGTCCCCGGCGTCCGGCCAGAACATGGTCGCGGGCGAGGGCCAGCGTAGATCCCACGGCTGCTCCGCCTCGGCCGCCAGCAACCACTCCTGTCCGCCGCTCGACACGGGGGACAGCGAGAGCCGGGCCCTGACGGTCACCTCGTCGGCGACCCGCCAGCGGGCCTCGAAGATCCGCTCCGGGGTGTCCCCGGTCTCGGACGGCTCCTGGAAGTCGTCGAGGGTCGCGCTCTCCTTCAGCCGCTCCAGGTTCCGGCTCAGGACGTCGGCGGCGTCGGATCCGAGATGGCGGCCGCGGGCCAGCCAGACGGTGGAAGGGGCCGTGGGGTCTGCCGTGGGAGTGCTTGACATGGGTCCATCTGTGAGAAGGAGTGGTGCGTGCCAGGGCCAAGTATCGTCGCCGCCGGCACGTGCGGACAGGCGGGGTCCGGCAGGCGGACACGTCCGGCGTGCGGCGCCCGCCGACACGGGACGCTCTTCGTGACCTGCCCCGCGCACACGGGGCGCACACGTTTCGCACAGAGCAGCCGGCTTTCACTCGTGCCCGGTTCTCGATCCGGCGCACCAGAATGACCTCTCGAACAGGGCCCGCCCGCCATCCGCATTGGGGCGGGCCCTGTTCGCCGTGCCCACCCGATCGTGCGTTTCGGCTCGCTGAATATATCGGGAGCCGATATATTCGTGTTCATGGCACCGAGGAACATGACACAGGCGGCGTTCTTCGTACTGACCGCCCTCGCCGACCAGCCGCGGCACGGCTACGGCATCCTGCGCGAGGTCGAGGAACTCTCCGAGGGAGCCGTGCAGATGCGCGTCGGGACCCTCTACGGCGTACTGGACCGGCTCGCCGCCGACGCGCTGATAGTGCTGGACCGCGAGGAGGTGCAGCAGGGCAGGCTCCGGCGCTACTACCGCCTCACCGACGAGGGGACGGCGGCCCTGGACGCGGAGGCGGAGCGGCTGGCCGCCGGCGCGAGCGCCGCGAAGAAGCGGATCGCCGAGGGGCGTCGCAGCCCCGGAATCACCGACGCGCCCGCCGCCGGGCCCGGACTCGCCGGAGGTATGGCATGACGACGCTGCTCGAAACCCGTTACCGCGCCGTCCTGCGCCTGCTGCCCGCCTACTACCGGCGCGAGCGCGAGGAGGAGATGGTCGAGACCTACCTCTGGGACGTCGACCAGGACACCCAGGAGCAGAGCCGGCCCACCCTCGGGGAGGTCGCGAGCATCCTCGCCCTGGCCGTGCGCAGCAGGCTCGGCGCACCCGCCGCCCCCCGCCGGTACGCCGTGCTCGGCTCGGCCGTCCGGCTCTTCGCGCTCTTCGCCGTCCTGCTCCAGGCCGCGTCCGCTCTGGTCGACCGGGTCCTCGGGCTGACCTGGGCGTCCACCCGTGGCGGGAGCCAGTGGGAGATGTTCACGGACGGCCTCACCGGCCACGGGGTGTGGTCCGGTGCCGAGGGGATCGCCCAGTGGTTCCTGCCGCTGCTGTGGACGGTCGCCTACTTCGCCCTGCTGCGTGACCGGCGCCGCCTCGCCCAGGTGTGCGCGCTCGTCGCGGCCGTCCCGACCCTGCTGCCGCTGGTCGACCTCTGGGCCCTCGACTTCGCCCCCTCGGACTCCGCGTACGTCGTCGCGGCCGCGGTGCTCGCCTGGTCGTCGGCGCTGGCGCTGTGCGCGGCCCATCACCGGGACGCGCCCCCGGCGGTTCTGCCCGCGGGCGCGCCCGGTCTGGTCTTCGCCGCCTGCTGTGTGCTGATGGGCGGCTCGGTGGTGGTCCTGCCCGGCGGGGTCGACACCGTCTGGGCCCTCGTCACGTGCTACCTGGCGGCGGCCCTGGCCTGGCTGCTGTACCGCCTGCGGGGCGACCGGCACGTCCCCGCCGGGGAGGCCGCCGCCCTCGCGGCCCTGGGGCTGCTGCTCCTGGTGGTCCGCGTCGCCGCGGTCTACCCGTGGCTCGACGTTCTGCCCGGGGTGCTGCGCGTGGGTGTCCTGACCCAGGCGGCGGCCCTGGTCGCCCTGACCGCCGCGCTGGCCGTCGTGAGCGGACGCGGCCTGCTCAGCCGTGGTACGTGATGTACCCGTTGCCGTCCCGGTCGTTGGTGCTCGCGGTGTACGCGTGGGTGTCGGCGTGCGCGCCCGAGGGCTTGTAGAGGTAGATCGTGTCCTTGTCGTTGTTCCAGAGGAAGTTGCAGTTGTTGCGGTAGACGACGTTGTTCGCGTCGGAGTCCGTGCCGCGGCCGCCGCGCAGCTTCACGTAGTCGCCGGGCTGGAGCGTGTGGTTCTTCGTGAACGTGAACTTGTTGGTGCTGGTGGAGTCCCTGACGACGTACCCCTTGAGGTTCACCGTCGCGGTCCGTGAGTAGTTCTTGATCGTCAGGTACTCCTCGTCGGTGTTGCCGGTCGAGCAGCTGTTGGAGTCCCGGCCCGGGGCGTCGTACTGGACGCCCTTGATCTTGAGTGCGGACGAATACTCGGCCGCGTGGGCCGGAATCGCGGTCAGTACCGTGAGCGCACCCGCGGCCGCGACGGCGGCTATGTGTCCTCTGCGCATGGAAAAGCCCCCCTGTGAAGGTCTCGTGAAGACCTGGAGCGTATACAACGCGGGGCGCCAAGGGGGCTTTTCGGTTGCATCAGTATCCGACTCGGAACGTGGCGTCCTGCTTCTCCGTCGTCGTGGAGACCGGGTCGATGCGCAGCGCGTAGTTGGAGTGGCGGATGTAGCGGGTCGGGTTGTTGTACGAGCGGAAGGAGGCCCAACTCGCGTCCGCGAGGCCCGCCGTGCGGTAGAAGGTCGCGTCACCGGCGAAGGTCGACGTGCCGTCGTTGACGTCGAGCCGGAGCGCGTAGTCGTAGTGCCGCAGGTAGCGGTCGGGATAGTTGACGGACCGGAAGGACACGCCGGAACTGTCGGCGAGACCCGGGACGAGGGTCCACAGGGAGTCCTTGTACGGCTCGATCGGGTACTCGTCGATGCGGCCGACGTAGTCGGAGTGGCGGATGTAACGGGCCGGGTAGTTGTAGGACTTAAGCCGGTTCCAGGCGGGCGCCCCCCACTTGGCGAGCAGGTTGTTGTACTCGGCGGTGGTGATCGTCGCGATGCCGCAGTGCTTGGAGTTGACCGGCTGGGTGTAGGTCCTCTGGTCCACGGCGGTCCAGGTGCCGGCGGCGAGGTTGCCGGACTGCCAGGCGTAGAAGACGCCGTTGGGCGTGTAGGTGTCGCCCCACAGGTACCAGGTGCCCGAGGCGAGGGACCTGACGAGTGTCGGTGCCTCGGTGCCGCCGTGGGCGACGGCGGTGCTGAACTCGGTGAAGCTGCCCGGGTTCAGGGAGGTGGACCTGGCGCCCACCAGGGTCCCGTTCTTCTTGAAGTAGAGGTAGTTGTAGCCGTTCACGCCGACGGCCATGTCGCCGTCGATGACGTCGTAGCCGGGGTCGAAGAAGACCTGCGGGGCCGAGGCGGTGACGAAGTCGCTGGTGTAGTTGACCATGATGACGTTGTGGCCGCTGGAGTTGACCGAGGAGTAGATGACGGCGTACTGGCCGCGGCCCGCGTCCCAGAAGGCCTCGGGTGCCCAGCTGTGGGTCGTCATGTCGTGCAGCTTCAGACGCCGGTAGCCGGTGAGGGTGCGCAGGTCGGTGGAGTCCCAGACGTGGATGTACTGGCTGTTGTAGTTCCAGTCGGTGCCCTTGAGGTCGGTGGCGAGGACGGCGAAGGTGCCGTCCTGCTTGCGGATGAGGAACGGGTCGCGCAGACCGAGGGCGCCGGCGGTGGGGGTGACCAGCGGGTTGTTCTGGTTCAGCGGCGTCCAGTTGAGCCCGTCGGGGCTCACGGCCAGGTGGAGGCCGTAGTCGGTGCCGTCGCCGAGGTTGGTCGACTCGGTGAAGTACACCATCGCGTACGCCGAGTCGGCGGCCTGCGCGCTGCCCGCGCCGAGCGTCAGGGCGAGCGGCACGGCGGCCGTCATGCCCAGCAGGCCGCGGCGGGACAGGTGGGGGTTTGCGCTCATCTTGCTCTCCAGGGTGGCGTGCGGGGGCACCTCAAGTGACCGGGATTTCGAACGCAGTTCGGCAAATCGATCAGAAGGTAGGCCCTGGGCATGAGCGCGTCAATCGCCCCGCCACTCTTTTGTGCTTCCTGTGTGCCCGGGGCGTCTGGGGGGCGCCCCGGGCGGGCGGGTCAGCGCTGGGTGTAGATGAAACCGATCTTGTCGACGGCGTCACCCGAGCGTCCGTGGAACCCTGCGATCTGCCGGCCGGACGGGGCGGTGCGGGTCACGCAGTCGGAGGTGGTGGTGCCGCCGGCGAGGGTGCGGCCGAGGCTGGTGGTGAACTTGGCGTAGAAGATCCGCGTGTGGCCGTTGTACTCGCCCTGGCAGAGCTGGGCCGTGGTCACGTACTCCCCGCTGCCCAGGGTCAGGGAGGACGCGGTGCCGCCCGTCCCGCCGTGGGCGAGGGTCGTGCCGTTCGCCAGGGTGAGGCTCATCTGGTCGACGCGGGAGCCGCTGCGCAGTCCGACGGTGGTCGCGCGGGCGCCGGCGGGGACGCCGGTGATGTCGTTGAAGTAGTCGCCGTGCGGACCGCCGAACTGGTCGCTGAGCTGGTAGGCGGAGTTGCGCGACCAGGTGAAGCCGACGGTGATCGGGTCGTGGTCCGAGAGCATCAGGTTGTCGCTGGTGAGGAACTTGGCGTGCTCGTTGTTGTACGAGGTGGCGTTGAGGGAGACGAGCGGGCTGCTGCGGTAGAGGACCTTGTCGACGACCTCGCAGGTGTTGGGGACGGTGGCGCCGCTCTGGTCGCAGACCAGGGCGTCGCTGCCCTTGGCGGGCGGGGTGCCGCCGCGGATGAGCTGGACCCAGGGGTCGGTGAGGCCGTTGGCGGCGGCGAACTCGGCGATGGTGTCGCCGGAGCGGGTGTAACGGGTGTTGGTGTCGCCCATGACCACGACGGCGTTGCCGGCGGAGTGGGTCTTGATGAACGCGGTGAGCTGGTTGAGGTTGTCCGCGCGTGAGGCGAGATCACCGTCGTTTGTGCCCGCGTTGGTGTGCACGTTGTAGAAGTCGACGTACACCCCCTCGGCGAGGCGTTCGCGCATGAAGGTGAAGCCCTTGGGGGTCAGGCAGTCGCCCGAGTCGATCTGGCAGGAGTTCCAGCGCACCCGCTCGAAGTCGTCCGTGTCGTAGGGGATCTTGGACAGCGTGTTCAGGCCGCTGCCGATGCCGGCGCCGCCGCTCGTGGGGGTGCGGTAGGCGTGGTTCGTGTCGGCCGCGTAGAGGTAGGCGTGGTAGTTGAAGTCCTCCTCCACGTGGACGATGTCGTACGGCGCGATGCGCTGGCCGATCGCCGTGGTGCTCGACTCGCGGGGCGTGGGCGCGCTGGAGATGGCCTCGGGCAGGCCGGCCACGTTGTAGCTGAGCACGCTGAAGC
>NZ_RSAJ01000287.1 GCF_003933965.1 Streptomyces sp. RP5T | reverse complement strand
GTCATCGGCGCCTTCGCCCTCCCCGAGCCCCGCACCGCGGACGCCAAGGGCAACCTCAAGGCCTACCTCGCCAAGCCCGACCGCATCCCCGCACCCGCACCCCTCAGCCCCTGGGTCGAGCGCGCGATCATCACCCTGGCCACCATCGTCGGCCTGGCCGTCTTCACCTACGGCATCGACACCGAATACGGCGAACTCTTCGTCGGCTTCCTCATCGTCGTCGTCTTCGCCGTCTGGGCCCTGCACACCGCGGGCCTCATGGACCGCTTCTCCCGGATCGTCGCCCACAACCGCAGCTTCACGCTCGCCATGGGCTTCGCCGCCGCGATCGCGTTCCCCTTCACCCAGACCGACGACCACTACGCCAACATCGGCGTCAACATCCTGATCTTCGGCACCGTCGCCCTCGGCCTCAACATCGTCGTCGGCCTCGCCGGACTCCTCGACCTCGGATACGTCGCCTTCCTCGGCGTCGGCGCCTACACCGCCGCCCTCGTCTCCGGCTCCGAATTCTCCCGCTTCTCCGGCGTCCACTTCCCCTTCTGGGCCGCCGCACTCGCCGGCGCCGCCGCATCGCTCATCTTCGGCGTCCTCATCGGCGCCCCCACCCTGCGCCTGCGCGGCGACTACCTCGCCATCGTCACCCTCGGCTTCGGTGAGATCTTCCGCATCGCCGTCAACAACATGGACGGCGAATCCGGCCCCGACATCACCAACGGCCCCAACGGCATCCCGTCGATCCCGGACCTCAACTTCTTCGGGTTCAACCTCGGCCAGGCCCACGACATCGGCGGCTTCACCATCGGCCGCTTCGCCAACTACTACCTGCTCATGGTGCTGATCATGGCCATCGTGGTCCTGGTCTACACCCGCGCCGCCGACTCCCGCATCGGCCGCTCCTGGATCGCCATCCGCGAGGACGAGACCGCCGCCACCGCCATGGGCATCAACGGCTTCCGCGTCAAGCTCATCGCCTTCGCCCTCGGCGCCGCCCTCGCCGGCCTCGCCGGCACCGTCAGCGCCCACGTCACCTACAGCGTCGTCCCGACGCCGTACCAGTTCGCGGGCTCGACACCCCCCAACTCGGCCTTCCTCCTCGCCGCCGTCGTCCTCGGCGGCATGGGCACCGTGGCAGGCCCCATCCTCGGCGCCGCACTCCTGTACCTGCTCCCGGAGAAGCTCGTCTTCCTCCAGGACAAGTCGCTGCTCGCCTTCGGCATCGCCCTCATCCTGCTGATGCGCTTCCGCCCCGAAGGCATCATCGCCAACCGCCGCCGCCAACTCGAATTCCACGAGACCGGCCAACTCGACGTACCAGACACGACCACACTGACCGGCGAACCGGCCGCCGTCACCAAGGCGGGGGCGTGAGCACCGTGACGACACCTGTACTCGAAGCCCGCAACGTCACCATGCGCTTCGGCGGCCTCACCGCCGTCCGCTCGGTCGACTTCACCGTCAACGCAGGCGAAATCGTCGGCCTCATCGGCCCCAACGGCGCCGGCAAGACCACCTTCTTCAACTGCCTGACGGGCCTGTACGTCCCCACGGAAGGCACGGTCTCCTACAAGGGCACCGTCCTCCCGCCCAAGCCCCACCTGGTGACCCAGGCCGGCATCGCCCGCACCTTCCAGAACATCCGCCTCTTCGCCAACATGACGGTCCTCGAGAACGTCCTCGTCGGCCGCCACACCCGCACCAAGGAAGGCCTCTGGTCCGCCCTCCTGCGCGGCCCCGGCTTCAAGAAGGCGGAAAAGGCCAGCGAAGAAAGGGCCATGGAACTCCTGGAGTTCATCGGCCTGGAGGCCAAGCGCGACCACCTCGCCCGCAACCTCCCCTACGGCGAACAGCGCAAGCTGGAGATCGCCCGCGCCCTCGCCTCCGAGCCCGGCCTGCTCCTGCTCGACGAGCCCACCGCCGGCATGAACCCCCAGGAGACGCGCGCCACCGAGGAGTTGGTCTTCGCCATCCGCGACAAGGGCATCGCCGTCCTCCTCATCGAGCACGACATGCGCTTCGTCTTCAACCTCTCCGACCGCGTCGCCGTCCTCGTCCAGGGCGAAAAACTCGTCGAAGGCACCTCCGACGTCGTCCAGGCCGACGAACGCGTCATCGCCGCCTACCTCGGCGAACCCTTCGAGGGCGACCCCGGCGCGGCCGAAACCGCCGAAGTCGACGCGGCCGAGGCGCAGAGCACCACCAGCACCAAGGGAGAAGGCCAGTGACCGCACTCCTCGAAGTCGAGGACCTCCGGGTCTCCTACGGCAAGATCGAAGCCGTCAAGGGCATCTCCTTCAGCGTCGAAGCCGGCCAGGTCGTCACCCTCATCGGCACCAACGGCGCCGGCAAGACGACCACGCTCAGGACCCTGTCCGGTCTCCTGAAGCCGACGTCCGGCAAGATCCTGTTCGACGGAAAGCCCCTCAGCGGCATCCCCGCCCACAAGATCGTCTCCTTCGGACTCGCCCACTCCCCCGAAGGCCGGCACATCTTCCCCCGCCTGACCATCTTCGAGAACCTCCAGCTCGGAGCGTTCCTGAGGAAGGACAAGGAAGGGATCGAGAAGGACATCCAGCGCGCCTACGAGCTCTTCCCGATCCTGGGAGAACGCCGCAACCAGGCGGCGGGCACCCTCTCCGGCGGCGAACAGCAGATGCTGGCCATGGGCCGCGCGCTCATGTCCCAGCCGAAGCTCCTGATGCTGGACGAGCCCTCCATGGGCCTGTCCCCCATCATGATGCAGAAGATCATGTCGACCATCGTGGAACTCAAGTCCCAGGGCACGACGATCCTCCTCGTCGAACAGAACGCCCAGGCCGCCCTGTCCCTGGCCGACCAGGGCCACGTCATGGAGGTCGGCAACATCGTCCTCTCCGGCACCGGCCAGGACCTCCTCCACGACGAGTCCGTCCGCAAGGCGTACCTCGGCGAGGACTGACCGTCCGGCCGTACGACCGAGGCCCGCGCCCCCTGCTGGGGACGCGGGCCTCGGTCTTTGTCGCGTTCGGCTCAGCCCTTGTTGGCCTTCTTCTCGTCCGCGTCCTGGATGACCGCCTCGGCGACCTGCTGCATCGACATGCGCCGGTCCATCGACGTCTTCTGGATCCACCGGAACGCGGCGGGCTCGGTCAGCCCGTACGACGTCTGCAGAATCGACTTCGCCCGGTCGACCAGCTTGCGCGTCTCCAGACGGAGAGTCAGGTCGGCGACCTCGTTCTCCAGTTCGCGCAGCTCCGTGAACCGGGACACCGCCATCTCGATCGCCGGCACGACATCACTCTTGCTGAACGGCTTGACCAGGTACGCCATCGCACCGGCGTCCCGGGCCCGCTCGACCAGGTCGCGCTGCGAGAAGGCGGTGAGCATCAGCACCGGGGCGATCCGCTCCTCGGCGATCTTCTCCGCCGCGGAGATACCGTCCAGCTTCGGCATCTTCACGTCGAGGATCACGAGGTCCGGCTTGTGCTCACGGGCGAGCTCGACGGCCTGCTCACCGTCACCCGCCTCGCCTACGACGCTGTAGCCCTCTTCCTCCAGCATCTCTTTGAGGTCGAGCCGGATCAGGGCCTCGTCCTCGGCAATGACGACACGGGTCGTCAGCGGAGGCACGTGCGACTTGTCGTCGTCGGGCGCGTCTACGGGCTGGGGCGACTCGGGGGCGGTCACGGGGGCTCCTCGTTCAGGGGCAGGGGTACTGCTGACAAGAGCGTACCTAGCTGCGACTCAGTTGGGTCACCCGGTACACTCCTCAACAGCACTTAGGCCGGGTTGGCGCAACTGGCTGACGCGGAGGTCTCAAACACCTCTGTCCGAAAGGACGTGTGGGTTCGAATCCCATACCCGGCACTTGAAGCGGATGTCCACGTTCTCGTGAACATCCGCTTTTTGCTGCACAAAGTCACGATCACTCACTCAGAGTACCCGTATGAATTTTCACGGCACTGAGGTTCGACAGAAGGCAGTCACGCTGCTGCGGGACGGAGCGAAGAACGCGGAGGTCGCCCGGAAACTCAAGGTCCCGGCAGGCACGGTCAGCTATTGGAAGCATCTCGACCGGGCGAAGCGCGGCGAGTGTCCGGGCAAGCGCGATCCGAAGTGCCCGCGATGCGACGGCAGAGATCTGGACTCGGCCGCATACAGCTACCTGCTGGGCCTCTACCTCGGAGACGGCCACATCAGCCACTACTCCGAACACCGCGTGCCGAACCTCATGATCACCTGCGACGAGTCCTGGCCGGGCCTGATGGACGCCTGCGAGGAAACCATGCGCACGGTCTTCCCCGACAACTCCGTCTGCCGCGTCCGTAAGACCGGTTGCCGCAACGTGAAGGTCTACTCGAAGCACCTGCACTGCCTGTTCCCCCAACATGGCCCCGGCAAGAAGCACGACCGCACTATCGCTCTCGTTCCCTGGCAACAAGCCATCGTCGACGCGCACCCCTGGGAGTTCCTCCGCGGCCTCATCCACTCCGACGGATGCCGCATCACCAACTGGACGACCCGCCTCGTAGCCGGTGAGCGCAAGCGCTACGAATATCCCCGGTACTTCTTCGCCAACAAGTCGGACGACATCCGGCGGCTCTTCACCGACACTCTCGACCGAGTGGGTGTCGAGTGGACGAGTCTCGCCCGCGGCAGCGACCCCTTCAACATCTCGATCGCCCGCAAAGCCTCAGTAGCCCTGATGGACACCCACGTGGGCCCCAAATACTGACGCCCCCTACTTCGGACTGTCGTCTTCGCCGATGTGGTGCACCCGGACCAGGTTCGTCGAGCCGGACACCCCGGGCGGTGAGCCGGCCGTGATCACGACCACGTCGCCCTTCTCGCAGCGGCCGTACTGCAGCAGCAGCTCGTCCACCTGGTTCATCATCGCGTCCGTGGAGTCGGCCTGGGGGCCGAGGAAGGTCTCCACGCCCCAGGTCAGGCTGAGCTGGGAGCGGGTCGCCGGTTCCGGGGTGAAGGCCAGCAGGGGGATCGGGGAACGGTACCGGGACAGGCGGCGGACCGTGTCGCCGGACTGGGTGAAGGCGACCAGGAACTTCGCGCCGAGGAAGTCGCCCATCTCCGCCGCCGCCCGGGCGACAGCCCCTCCCTGGGTGCGGGGCTTGTTGCGTTCGGTCAGCGGCGGCAGGCCCTTCGCGAGGATGCCCTCCTCCGCGGCCTCGACGATCTTCGCCATCGTCCGGACGGTCTCGACGGCGTACTTGCCCACGCTCGTCTCGCCGGACAGCATGACCGCATCCGTGCCGTCGATGACCGCGTTCGCCACGTCCGAGGCCTCCGCGCGGGTGGGGCGGGAGTTCTCGATCATGGAGTCGAGCATCTGGGTCGCGACGATCACCGGCTTGGCGTTCCGCTTGGCCAGTTTGATCGCGCGCTTCTGCACGATCGGCACCTGCTCCAGCGGCATCTCCACGCCCAGGTCCCCGCGCGCGACCATGATGCCGTCGAACGCGGCCACGATGTCGTCGATCGCCTCGACCGCCTGGGGCTTCTCCACCTTGGCGATCACCGGGACCCGGCGTCCCGCCTCGTCCATGATCCGGTGGACGGCGACGATGTCGCGGCCGGACCGTACGAAGGACAGGGCGATCACGTCGAAGCCCATGCGCAGGGCCCAGCGGAGGTCTTCCTCGTCCTTCTCCGACAGTGCCGGGACCGATACCGCCACGCCCGGCAGGTTCAGGCCCTTGTGGTCGGAGACCATGCCGCCCTCGATCACACGGGTGTGGACGCGGGGGCCGTCCACCGAGGTGACTTCCAGGCAGACCTTGCCGTCGTCGACGAGGATGCGCTCGCCCGCGGTGACGTCGGCGGCGAGTCCGGCGTACGTCGTTCCGCAGGACTGTTGGTCGCCCTGCGCGCCCTCTTCGACGGTGATGGTGAAGGTGTCGCCGCGTTCGAGGAGTACGGGTCCTTCGGTGAAGTGGCCGAGGCGGATCTTCGGGCCCTGGAGGTCGGCGAGGAGGCCGACGCTGCGGCCGGTCTCGTCGGAGGCCTTGCGGACGCGGTGGTAGCGCTCCTCGTGCTCCGTGTAGCTGCCGTGACTGAGGTTGAAGCGGGCTACGTCCATTCCGGCGTCGACCAGGTCCTTGATCTGGTCGTAGGAGTCGGTGGCGGGGCCCAGGGTGCAGACGATCTTTGCTCGGCGCATGTTTCGACATTAGGCCTTACCGATGGGTAGGGAATTGGCCCTCGGGGAGCATCGCAACGGGAGTCGCTCGCCCTGTTTGACAAAGCGGAACGACGTTCCGGATAGTAAGCGGAACGACGTTCCGCTTCGGGCGCGTCCAACCACGGCCTGCCGCCGCCCGGTTGGAGCCGCAGCGGCACAGGCCCCAGAAGGGAACCGCATCATGAGCACATCCACCGACACCGCCGCCCTCGCCCCGCCCGCCCCCGTCCTGTCGTACAGCCCTGTGGTTCTGTCCGTGCCCGGACGGCCCGTGGACCTCGAGGTACGCGTCTCCGCTCCCGCGACCGGGACCGGCCTGCCCGTCATCCTGCTCTCCCACGGCCACGGCGGCTCCAACAACCTCTCCTCGCTGAACGGGTACGCGCCCCTCGCCAACCTCTGGGCGGCAGCCGGGTTCGTCGTCGTCCAGCCCACCCACCTCAGCTCCCGGACCCTGAGCGACCGGCTCGCCGACACCCCCGGAGCCCCCTTGTTCTGGCGCTCTCGCGCCGAGGACATGAGCCACATCCTCGACCGGCTGGACGAGATCGAGAAGACCGTGCCGCAGCTGGCCGGGCGCGTCGACCACGACAGGGTCGCGGTGGCCGGGCACTCCCTCGGCGGTCACACCGCCGGCCTTCTGCTGGGCGCCCGCAGCACCGACCCCGACACCGGGGAGGAAGTGAATCTGACCGAGCCCCGGATCAAGGCGGGTGTGCTGCTGGCCGCACCGGGCAGGGGCGGCGACATCCTCAACGGGCCGATGGCCGCGATGACGCCGTTCTTCCACACCACCGACTTCTCCACGATGACCACACCCACCTTGGTCGTGGCCGGCGACATGGACGACTCCCGGCACTTCACCGACATCGGTCCCGAGTGGCACGCCGACCCCTACCGCCTCGCCCCCTCGCCCAAGACCCTGCTGACCCTGTTCGGCGCCGAGCACCTGCTCGGCGGCATTTCCGGGTATGACGCCGACGAGACCACCGACGAGAGCCCTGCGCGGGTCGCCGCCCTCGGGCGTCTCACCGCGGCCTACCTGCGCACGCGGTTCCGGCCCGGCGACCATGCCTGGCAGGCGGCGTGCGAGGCGTTGACGACCGGGGCCGACCCGGTCGGACGCATCGAGTCGAAGTAGGCCGGTCCGCTCGGCGGCGAAGTGCCCCACGGAGGCCGGGGCCGCCGTGGGGTCCTCGGTCAGGCGGCCGCTTGCTCACAGGCTCGGCGGTGCCATCGTGAAGCGTGCGTCGACCTGGGCGTGGACGTGCTGGCGCTGGGGTTCGAGGTCGAGTGGGGCGGCCGACGTGCCGGCGTCGGCTTCGTAGGCCATGGAGCGGGCGCGGGCGGCTTTGCCGACGAAGCGGGGTTCGGGGTCCTCGGCTCCGATGTCGGCCAGTTCGAGCAGGGACGTCAGCGAGGTGCCGAGGGCTTCGGCGTACTCCCGAGCCCGTTGGACTGCTTCGCGTACGGCTTGCTGTCGTGCCTCGCGGTAGGCGGGTGAGTCGCGGCGCAGGGCCCACCAGGGGCCGTCCACGCGGGTGAGTTCCTGGTCGGCCAGTCGGGTCGTCAGTTCACCCAGCGCCGTGAAGTCGGTGAGTTCCGCGGTGATGTGGACGTGGCCGTGGTAGGCGTGGACGCGTTCGCTGCGGCCGTGTTCCTTGAGTTCGGGTGCGACGGAGAAGGATCCGGTTTCGAGGCGGTCGACGGCGTCGCCGTAGGACTTGAGGAGGTCCAGGACGGCGGTGTTGCGGCGGGTGAGGTCGTCGAGGGCGGTGCGGCGGTCCTTGCCGCGGGAGGCGACGGTGACGCCCAAGCGGGCGATCTCGGGGTCGACTTCGAGGTGGGCTTCGCCGCGGACGGCGATGCGGGGTGCGTCGGGGGTGCCGTGAGGAACGGTCATAACGACCCACTGTGTCAGTTTTCGTGGGCTGGGTCATCAGATCGAAACCTGCGGGGCCTGTTGCCGTTCGACATGTGCGGGTCAGAATCTACGCGCGTTGTTGACTGTTCCCCGAGGAGATCGAGACATGGCCTTGAACCGCAGGAAGTTCCTGGAGAAGTCCGCCGTGACCGGCGCGGGTGTCGCGCTGGCCGGTGCCGTGGGTGCGCCGGCCGCTCAGGCCGCGGAGGCCGGGAAGGGTCGTGAAAAGCGGTACTCGCTGACGGTGATGGGCACGACCGACCTGCACGGTCATGTCTTCAACTGGGACTACTTCAAGGACGCGGAGTACAAGGACGCGGCGGGCAACGCGCAGGGGCTGTCGCGGATCTCGACGCTGGTGAACCAGGTGCGTGCGGAGAAGGGCCGCTGCAACACGCTGCTGCTGGACGCGGGTGACACGATCCAGGGGACGCCGCTGACGTACTACTACGCGAAGGTGGACCCGATCACCGCGAAGGGCGGCCCGGTGCATCCGATGGCCGCGGCGATGAACGCCATCGGGTACGACGCGGTGGCGCTGGGCAACCACGAGTTCAACTACGGCATCGAGACCCTGCGGAAGTTCGAGGAGCAGTGCGACTTCCCGCTCCTCGGCGCGAACGCGCTGGACGCGAAGACGCTGAAGCCGGCCTTCCCGCCGTACTTCATCAAGAAGTTCCACGTGAAGGGCGCGCCGCCGGTGAAGGTGGCGGTGCTGGGTCTGACGAACCCGGGTATCGCGATCTGGGACAAGGCGTATGTGCAGGGCAAGTTGACGTTCCCGGGGCTTGAGGAGCAGGCGGCGAAGTGGGTGCCGAAGCTGCGGTCGATGGGTGCGGACGTGGTGGTGGTGTCGGCGCACTCGGGTTCGTCGGGGACGTCGTCGTACGGTGACCAGTTGCCGTACGTGGAGAACTCGGCGGCACTGGTGGCGCAGCAGGTGCCGGGGATCGACGCGATCCTGGTGGGGCACGCGCACGTGGAGATTCCGGAGCTGAAGGTCACCAACGCGCAGACCGGGAAGACGGTCGTGCTGTCGGAGCCGTTGGCGTACGCGGAGCGGTTGTCGCTGTTCGACATCGAGTTGGTCTTCACGAAGGGGCGCTGGAGCGTCGAGTCCGTCGCGTCCAAGGTGCTCAACTCGAACTCCGTCGCCGACGACCCGAGGATCACCAAGCTGCTGAAGGCCGACCATGACGTGGTCGTGCGGTACGTGAACCAGGTGGTCGGTACGGCGACGGAGACGCTGACGACGGTCGAGGCGCGCTACAAGGACGCGCCGATCATCGACTTGATCACGAAGGTCCAGGAGGACGTGGTCAGGGCGGCGCTGGCGGGCACGGAGTACGCGTCGCTGCCGGTGATCGCGCAGGCGTCGCCCTTCTCGCGGACTTCGGAGATCCCGGCGGGCGACGTGACGATCCGGGATCTGTCCAGCCTGTACGTGTACGACAACACGCTGGTGGCGAAGCTGCTGACGGGTGCGCAGGTCAGGGCGTACCTGGAGTACTCGGCGGAGTACTTCGTGCGGACGGCGGCGGGGGCGGTCGTGGACGTGGAGAAGCTGACGAACGCGAACAACCGGCCGGACTACAACTACGACTACGTGTCGGGGCTGTCGTACGACATCGACATCGCCCAGGCGCCGGGGTCGCGGATCAAGAACCTCACGTACAACGGTGCCGCGCTGGACGACGCGCAGAAGTTCGTGTTCGCGGTGAACAACTACCGGGCGAACGGCGGCGGGGCGTTCCCGCACGTGGCCTCCGCCACCGAGCTGTGGTCGGAGTCGACGGAGATCCGCACGCGGATCGCGGAGTGGGTGACCGCGAAGGGTGTGCTGGACCCGAAGGACTTCGCGTCGGTGGACTGGAGGCTCACGCGCGAGGGGACGCCGGTCTTCTAGAGGTCGAGCAGGGTGATGTCCACGGCGTCGGCGATGGCTTTCGCGCCGGCGTCGTTGACGTGGAGGCCGTCGCCGGCGTTGTACTCGGCGCGGATCCGGTCGGGTTCGTCCGGGTCGGCGACGGCGGCGGCCACGTCCACGATCCCGTCGAAGGGGTGGCCGGGGCCGAGGAGCCAGGCGTTGACCTCGGCGCGCACGGCTTGGCCGCGCGGGGTGTCGTAGCCCTCGTGGACGGTGCCCTTGTAGGGGCCGATGGTGGAGCCGATGACGGTGAGTCCGGCGGCGTGGAGTCGGTCGGCGAGGGTGGTGAGGCCGGCCTTGAACTCGGCGGCGGTGGGTCCTTCGGCGGGTTCGGGGTGGGCGAAGTGGCCGGGCAGGCCGAGGTCGTTGAGGCCGATGTGGGTGATGACGTGGCTGACGCCGGGGACGGCGAGGACGTCGTGGTCGATGCGGGCGAGGAGGTGTTCGCCGACGGCGTCGGTGAGGAGCCGGTTGCCGGAGATGCCCGCGTTGACGATCCAGCCG
>NZ_RSAJ01000286.1 GCF_003933965.1 Streptomyces sp. RP5T | reverse complement strand
GCCCCACACCGACCTCCCCACCTACCCCTTCCAGCACAAGCGCTACTGGCTGGAGGGCCCGACGGGCGGCACCGACGCCGGGGCGCTGGGACTGGCCGCCGACGAACATCCGCTGCTCGCCGCCGTCGCCGAACTCCCCGGTACCGGTGGTGTGCTGGCGACCGGGCGGCTCTCGCGCAAGACGCACGCGTGGTTGCCGGCCGACGAGGAGGAGTCGGCCGTTCCCGCGGCCGCGCTGGTCGAGATGGCCGTGCACGCCGGGGACCAGGTGGGTGCGGGCGTGCTGGACGAGTTCGTGGTCGAGCGGCCGCTGCTGCTCCCCGCGTCCGGCTCGGTGCGGATCCGGGTGCAGGTCGGGGCGCCGGAGTCCGGGCCGGCCTCCAGTGGGAGCCGTGCGGTGAGCGTGCACGCGTGCGCCGACGGCTCCGAGGAGTGGACACGGCACGCGACGGGCCGCTTCTCGGCCCAGCCTCCGGCCTTCGTCGGGGACTTCACCGTACGGCGTCCCCATGGTGCCGACGCGGTCGCGGCCGAGCTGCTGCCCGAGGGGCTGCGGAAGCTGTGGCGGCACGGTGACGAGGTGTACGCGGAGGCCGTGCTGCCGGAGATCGGGCCCGACGGGGCGGACTTCGCGCTGCACCCGACGTTGCTCGACACGGTCCTGAAGGCGGCCGCGTTCGGGCCGCTGGGGCCGCCCCGGCAGGACGGCAAGGTCCTGCTGGCGCACACCTGGCGCCGGTTCTCGCTCTACGCCTCCGGTGCGCGCGTCCTGCGGGTACGGATCACACCGCAGGGCGACGGCACGGTGTCGGTGGCCGCCTCCGATCCCTCGGGGTCACCGGTGCTGTGTGTGCGTGAGGTGACGTTCCGGGCGGTCGACCCCGCCGAACTCGGCTGCGAGAGCGACGAGTTGCGTGACTCGCTGTTCCGTCTGGAGTGGCAGCCCGTCCGCGCCTCCCAGGACACGCCCGCGCACCACGACTGGCCCGTCCTCGACCTCACCGACCGCACCGGCGCCGACATCCGCGACCTCACCGCCGAAGCCCTCACCGCCGTCCAGACCCACCTCACCACCGCCCCCGACGACACTCGTCTCGTCGTCCTCACCACCGACGCCCAGAACGACCCCGCCCAGGCAGCCGTCCACGGGCTCGTCCGCACCGCCCAGAACGAGCATCCCGACCGCATCGTCCTAGTCGACACCGACCCCGACAGCCACCACCTCCTCGACACCGCCCTCGCCACCGGCGAAGCCCAACTCGCCCTCACTCAGCACCAGATCACCGTCCCCCGGCTCATCCGCGCACAGGTCACCGGCGAAACCCCCCTCAACACCCACGGCACCGCTCTCATCACCGGCGGCACCGGCACCCTAGGCGCCCTCACCGCCCGCCACCTCGTCACCCACCACGGCATACGACACCTCCTGCTGCTCAGCAGGCGCGGGCTCGCATCGCCGGGGGCCGAGAGCCTGCACAAGGAGCTGACCCGGCTCGGCGCACGGGTGACGGTCAGCGCGGCGGACGTCGCCGACCGCGGCCAACTCGCGGCGGTGGTCGGGCAGATCGACCCTGAGCACCCCCTGACCGCCGTGATCCACACCGCCGGTGTCCTCGACGACGGGATCATCACCGCGCAGAACGCCGAGCGCCTCGACACCGCGTTCCGGGCGAAGATCGACGCCGCCCGCAATCTGCGGGAGGTGACGAAGGACCAGGACCTGGCCGCCTTCGTGCTCTTCTCCTCCGCCGCCGGCACCCTCGGCAACCCCGGACAGGCCAACTACGCCGCCGCCAACGCAGCCCTCGACGCCTACGCCCGCCGGCTGCGCACCGAAGGCGTCCCCGCCGTCTCCCTCGCCTGGGGCTACTGGTCCGACGTGAGCGGTATGACCGCGCACCTGGACGAGACCGCGCTGCGCCGGCACCGGCGGGACGGGATGCTCGGGCTCTCGGCGGAGACCGGTATGGCCCTGCTGGACGCCGGGATCGGGTCGGGCGAGGCCGCGCTGGTGACCGCGCGGCTCGATCTCGCGGGGCTGCGGGCCCGCTCGGCCACCGAGCCGGTGCCGCTGCTGCTGCGGTCGCTGGTGCGTCCGCAGCGGCGGGCCGCGGCGCGGGGCGGCGACGAGCCGGCGCCCGGGGGCGGCACCCTCGGACAGCGGCTGGCCGCGCTGCCCGCCGCCGAGCGGGAGCAGACCCTCGTCGAACTGGTCCGGGGCGAGGCGGCCGCCGTCCTCGGGCACGACTCGCCGGACGCGGTGGGCGAGCGGCGTGCGTTCAAGGACGCCGGGTTCGACTCGCTGACGGCCGTGGAACTGCGCAACCGGATCGCGAAGCGGACCGGACTGACCCTGCCCGCGACGCTGGTCTTCGACTACCCGACACCGGCCGCCCTGGCCCACAAGCTGCTGGAGGACCTGGTCGGCGGCGCGGAGGAGACCGTACAGCAGGCCGTCGCGGCCCGTGCGGACGGGTCGGCCGGGGCCGACGAGGACCCGATCGTCATCGTCGCGATGGGGTGCCGGTTCCCGGGCGGTGCGGACGGGCCCGAGGAGCTGTGGCGGATCGTCGCCGACGGTGTCGACGTGATCGGCGGCTTCCCCGAGGACCGCGGCTGGGACCTGGAGGGCATCTACGACCCGGACCCCGAGCACCTGGGGACGTCGTACGCCCGCAACGGCGCCTTCCTGGACACGGCGACGCGGTTCGACGCCGGGTTCTTCGGGATCTCGCCGCGCGAGGCGCTCGCCATGGACCCCCAGCAGCGGCTGCTGCTGGAGACGACCTGGGAGACCTTCGAGCGGGCCGGGATCGATCCGACGGCATTGCGCGGCGAGCGGGTCGGGGTGTTCGTCGGGGTCAACGACCGTGACTACACCCTGCGGTTGCAGCACGGCGCGGGCGAGCTGGAGGGGTACCGGCTGACCGGCACCTCCGGCAGTGTCGCCTCGGGCCGGATCTCCTACACGCTCGGCCTGGAGGGCCCGGCCCTCACCGTCGACACCGCCTGCTCGTCCTCGCTGGTCGCGCTGCACCTGGCCGCGCAGTCGGTGCGGGGCGGCGAGTCGACGATGGCGCTGGCCGGCGGGGTCGCGGTGATGACGACGCCGGACGCGTTCGTGGAGTTCTCGCGGCAGCGCGGGCTGTCGGCCGACGGGCGCTGCAAGGCGTTCGCGGACGCGGCCGACGGCACCGGCTGGGCGGAGGGCGTGGCCCTGCTGCTGGTCGAGCGGCTGTCGGACGCCCGGCGCCTGGGGCACCCGGTGCTGGCCGTCGTACGCGGATCCGCGGTCAACCAGGACGGTGCCTCCAACGGCCTCACCGCCCCCAACGGCCCCTCCCAGCAGCGCGTCATCCGCGCCGCCCTCGCCGACGCCGGCCTGGCCGCGGCGGAGGTGGACCTGGTCGAGGCGCACGGCACCGGCACGACGCTGGGCGACCCGATCGAGGCGCAGGCGCTGCTCGCCACCTACGGCAAGGACCGGCCCGCAGAACAGCCCTTGTGGCTCGGCTCGTTGAAGTCCAACATCGGGCACACCCAGGGTGCGGCCGGAGCGGCCAGCATCATCAAGGTCGTCGAGGCGATACGGCACGGGGTGCTGCCGAGGACGCTGCACGTGGACCGGCCGTCGAGCAAGGTCGACTGGGAGTCGGGCGCGGTGGAGCTGCTGACCGAGGCCCGTACCTGGCCGGAGCTCGACCGTCCGCGCCGGGCCGCCGTCTCCTCCTTCGGGGTCAGCGGCACCAACGCGCACGTCGTCATCGAACAGGCCCCGGACCAGCCGGAGTCGGAGGAGGTGCCGGAGCCGGCCGGCGTGCTGCCGTACGCCCTCTCGGCGAAGAGCCCCGAGGCGCTCGCCGGACAGGCGGCCCGGCTGGCCGAGTGGGTGCGGGACGGGTCGGCGGACCTCGGCGGCCTCGCGCACTCGCTGCTGGTCTCGCGGGCGGCGCTCGACGAGCGGGCCGTCGTCCTCGCGGACGGCCGGGACGAACTCCTCGCCGGGCTGGACGCGTTGGCCGCGGCCGAGACGCCGGGTCCGGTCGTCACGGGTGCTCCCGTGACGGGCCGTACGGCCTTCCTGTTCACCGGGCAGGGCAGTCAACGGGCACGTATGGGAAGCGAGTTGTACGCCACGTATCCGGTGTACGCGGAGGCCTTCGACGCGGCCTGCGCGGAGCTGGACCGGGAGCTGTCCGGCCATGTGCCGCTGCCGCTGCGCGAGGTGGTGTTCGCCGCGGACGGCACCGAGGCGGCCGCCCTGCTGCACCGGACGGTGTACACGCAGTCCGCGCTGTTCGCCCTGCAGGTGGCGCTGTTCCGCCTGGTCGAGTCGTGGGGCGTACGGCCCGACTTCGTGGCCGGGCACTCCATCGGCGAGCTGGCCGCGGCGCACGTGGCGGGCGTGTTCTCGCTGGCCGACGGTGCCCGGCTGGTCGCCGCCCGGGGCCGGCTGATGCAGGCCCTGCCGGAGGGCGGGGCGATGGTGGCCGTACGGGCCGCCGAGGAGGACGTCCTGCCGCTGCTGCCGGCCGACGGCAGCGCCGGGATCGCGGCGGTGAACGGGCCCGAGTCGGTGGTGGTGTCCGGGGCCGAGGAGGCGGTCCTCTCGGTCGCCGACGCGCTCGCCGCGCGGGGCCGCAAGACCAAGCGGCTGCGCGTGAGCCACGCGTTCCACTCGGCGCGCATGGAGCCGATGCTGGACGAGTTCCAGGCGATCGCCGGCACCCTCGACTTCCGGGAGCCGCGCATCCCGGTCGTGTCGACGCTGACCGGCGCGGACGTGAGCCCGGCCGAGCTGGGCTCCGCCGACTACTGGGCCCGCCATGTGCGGGAGGCGGTGCGCTTCGCGGACGCGGTACGGCACGTTCGCGGACGGGGCGCCGCCCACTTCCTGGAGATCGGCCCGGACGCCGTGCTCACCGCGATGGCGCGCGAGACGGTGGACGCCGTCGGCGGGGGCGGCCCGGCCGCGTTCTTGCCCGGCCTGCGCCGGGAGCGCCCCGAGCCCGCCACGCTGCTCGCGGCCGTCGCGGGACTGTACGTCCGGGGCGCGGCCGACGGTCTGACCGCCCTGGTCGGGCGGGCCCGGCGGGTGGACCTGCCGACGTACGCCTTCCAGCGTGAGCGCTACTGGGCCGAGATGGGCACGGGTGCCTCGGACGTGACGGCCCTCGGGCTCGCCGACGCCGCTCACCCGCTGCTCGGCGCGGTCGTCGAACTCCCGGACGGAGCCGGGGTGCTGGCGACCGGGAGGCTGTCCGCCTCGGCGTCCCGGCACGCCTGGCTCGCCGACCACGCCAAGTCCGGCACCGTCCTGGTGCCGGGGACCGGTCTGGTCGAACTGGCCGCGCGGGCCGGGGAACGGGCGGGCGCCGACCACCTGGAGGAACTGGTTCTGGAGGCGCCGATGGTGCTGCCCGGACGCGGCGGTGTCGAGGTGCGGGTCCAGGTCGGTGCCGCCGAGGGCGAGAGCGGCCGGCGCCCGGTGCGCATCCACTCCCGGACCGGCGAGGACGCCGACTGGGTCCGGCACGCGACCGGGTCCGTCGGCCCCTCCCCCGCCAACGCCACCGGCACCCCGCTGACGGCGTGGCCGCCGCAGGGCGCCGAGAGCGTCGACATCGAGGGGTTCTACGACCGTCAGGCCGCCGCCGGACACGACTTCGGCCCCGCTTTCCAGGGCCTGCGCAGGGTGTGGCGGCGCGGCGAGGAGACGTACGCCGAGGTCGCCCTGCCGGCCGAGGCAGCGCCCGGCGCCGAGGCCTACGGGCTGCACCCGGCGCTCCTGGACGCGGCCCTGCACGCCACCAGCTTCGGGGCGGTCGCCGAGACCGAGCCGGGCCGGGTGCTGCTGCCCTTCGCGTGGAACGGGGTCACCCTGCACGCGACCGGGGCCACCGCCCTGCGGGTGCGGATCACCCGGCTCGGCGGCGACGCGGTCGCCGTGACCGCCGCCGACGCGACGGGCGCACCGGTGGCGACCGTGGGTTCGCTGTCCTTCCGGGCCGTCGATCCCCGCCGGCTGGGGTCCGCCGACGGTCTGCTGCGCGACGCGCTGTTCCGGATGGAGTGGCAGCGGATCCGGACGCCGGAGGAGCCGGAGGGCGCCGACTGGCCGGTCCTCGACCTCTCCTGCCGCGCCGACGCGGACGTGCCCGCCCTCACGGCGGAGGTCCTGTCCGCCGTCCAGGTCCATCTGAGCGACGCCCCCGAGGAGAGCCGGCTGGTCGTCCTCACCCGGGACGCCGTACGGGAGCCCGCCCACGCGGCGGTGTGGGGTCTGGTGCGCACCGCGCAGAACGAGCACCCGGACCGGCTGGTCCTGGTCTCCTGCGACGACGTCAGCCGCCCCCTGCTGGGCGCCGCCCTGGCCACCGGCGAACCTCAACTCGCCCTGGCCGACGGCACGATCGCCGTACCCCGGCTGGTCCGCACCGAGGTGCCGGACGGACCGGCCCCGCTCGACGCCGACGGCACCGCCCTGGTCACCGGCGGCACCGGCACCCTGGGCGCCCTGGTCGCCCGGCACCTGGTCACCGAGCACGGCCTGCGGCATCTGCTGCTGGTCAGCCGCCGTGGCCCGGCCGCGCCGGGAGCGGACGCCCTCGTCGAGGAGCTCACCGGGCTCGGCGCCCGGGTCACCCTCGCGGCGGCCGACGTGGCCGACCCGGACCAGCTCGCCGCCGTACTGGACCGGATCGACCCCGAGCACCCGCTGACGGCAGTGATCCACACCGCCGGGGTCATCAGGGACGGGGTGATCACCGCCCAGACCCCCGAGCACCTCGCCACCGTGCTCGCCCCGAAGACGGACGCGGCGCACACCCTGCACGAACTGACGAAGCATCAGAATTTGTCCGCGTTCGTGCTGTTCTCGTCCGCCGCCGGCACCCTCGGCAACCCCGGACAGGCCAACTACGCGGCGGCCAACACCGCCCTCGACGCGCTGGCCCACCGCTTCCGCGCCGAGGGCACCCCGGCCGTCTCCCTGGCCTGGGGCCTGTGGGAGGAGGCCAGCGGCATGACCGGCGAGCTCGGCACGGCCGACCTGGAACGCGGCCGCCGCACCGGGATCGCCCCCATGCCCACCGCGCTCGCCCTCACCCTGCTCGACGCGGGCCTGCGCTCCGACGAGGCCGCGCTGGTCACGGCCCGCATGGACCTGGCGGGACTGCGCGGCCGAGCCGACTCGGACGGCGAGGTGCCGGCCGTCCTCAGGGCGCTGGTGCGGATACCGCGCAAGGCCGCACGGGCCGCCGCCGCGACCGTCGAGGAGTCCTTCGCCGACCGGCTGGCCGCCCTGGCCCCCGCCGAACGGCTCGGCAGCGTCGTCGAATTGGTGCGCACCCAGGCCGCCGCCGTGCTGGGCCACGGCACCGCCCGGGCGATCGGCGCCGAGGCCGCCTTCAAGGACGCCGGCTTCGACTCCCTCGCCGCGGTGGAACTGCGCAACCGCCTGGCCACCGCGACCGGCGTCCGCCTCCCGGCGACGCTGATCTTCGACCACCCGACCCCCACCGAACTGGCGGAGCGTCTCGTCGAGGAGCTCGGCATCACCGGTGAGGCGGTCACGAGCGAGGCGGCGACCGTCGAACTCGACTCGCTGGAGCAGGCGTTGGCCACCCTGAGCACGGCCGACGAAAGCGCGCGCGCCCTGGTCGGGGCCCGGCTGCTCGACCTGGCGGCACGGCTCGGCGCGGCACCCGCCGCGACGGCCACGCTCGTCACCGGGACCGGCGGCTCCCTCGACCTCGACGCCGCCACCGACGAGGAGATCTTCCAGCTCATGGACGGCGAACTGGGTCTGTCCTGACGACACCGCCACACCGGTCCATTTCATGACGACGCCTTGAAGGGGCAGACCCAGCATGTCCAACGACGTTACAAACACCGCCGGTTCGGCCGGTGAACAGAAGCTGCGCGACTACCTCAAGCGCGCACTGGTCGACCTGAAGCAGACCAAGGAGCGGCTCGGCGAGATCGAGGCCGCCCGGTCCGAGCCGATCGCGATCGTGGGCATGGCCTGCCGGCTGCCCGGCGGGGTGACCACCCCGGAGGAGCTGTGGCGGCTGGTCGCCGAGGGCCGCGACGCGGTCTCCGGCTTCCCCGAGGACCGCGGCTGGGACCTGGAGCGCCTCTTCGACGCCGACCCCGAACGCGGCGGCACCTCCGCCACTCGTGAGGGCGGATTCCTGCACGGGGCGGGCGAGTTCGACGCCGCGTTCTTCGGCATCAACCAGCGCGAGGCCCTGTCGATGAACCCGCAGCAGCGTCTCCTCCTGGAGACCTCCTGGGAGTCCTTCGAACGCGCCGGTATCGACCCCACGCGGCTGAGGGGCCGGCGGGTCGGCGTGTACACGGGCGTGATGTACCACGACTACGCCCCCGACATGGAGAACGCCCCGCCCGAGGTCGAGGGCTATCTCAGCACCGGCACCGCGGGGGCGGTCGCCTCCGGCCGCATCTCCTACACCCTGGGCCTGGAGGGCCCCGCCGTCACCCTCGACACGGCGTGCTCCTCCTCCCTGGTCGCCCTGCACCTGGCCATGCAGGCCCTGCGCGGCGGCGAGATCGACATGGCTCTCGCGGGCGGCGCCGCGATCATGGCGACCCCGGGTGTCTTCGTCGAGTTCTCCCGCCAGCGCGCCCTCGCCACCGACGGCCGCTGCAAGGCCTACGCCGACGCGGCCGACGGCACCGGCTGGGCGGAGGGCGTGGCCACGATCCTGGTCGAGCGGCTCTCGGACGCGGAGCGCCTGGGCCACCCGGTCCTGGCGGTCGTACGGGGCTCGGCCATCAACCAGGACGGCGCCTCCAACGGCCTCACCGCCCCCAACGGCCCCTCCCAGCAGCGCGTCATCCGCGCCGCCCTCGCCAACGCGGGTCTCGCCTCCGTGGATGTCGACGCCGTCGAGGGCCACGGCACGGGGACGACACTCGGCGACCCGATCGAGGCACAGGCCCTCCTCGCCACCTACGGCAAGGACCGATCCACCGAACAGCCGCTGTGGCTCGGCTCGTTGAAGTCCAACATCGGCCACGCCCAGTCCGCCGCCGGAGTCGCCGGCATCATCAAGATGGTCCAGGCGATCCGCCACGGCGTCCTGCCCAAGACGCTCCACGTCGACCGTCCGTCCACCAAGGTCGACTGGGACTCCGGCGCGGTGGAACTCCTCACCGAGTCCCGCGACTGGCCCGAACTGACCCGCCCCCGCCGCGCCGCCGTCTCCTCCTTCGGCGTCAGCGGCACCAACGCCCACGTGATCCTGGAGCAGGCCCCGGAGCAGGAATCCCCGGCCGATTCACCGGCCCCCGCCGTGATCCCCTGGCTCGTCTCCGCCAAGACACCGGGAGCGCTACGGGCCCAGGCCGAGCGACTGCTCGGGCACACCACCCTCGACGCCGCCCAGGTCGGCCACGCGCTCCTCACCTCCCGTCCGGACTTCATCGAACGGGCCGCGGTCGTCGCCGACTCGCCCGAGGGCTACTCGGCCGGCCTCAAGGCCCTGGCGACGGGACAGCCGGCCTCACAGCTGGTGACGGGCACGGCGGACGTGATCGGCAAGACGGCGTTCGTGTTCCCCGGCCAGGGCCACCAATGGGCCGGCATGGGAGCCCAACTCCTCAACACCGAGCCCATGTTCGCCCAGGCAATGAACGAATGCGCCAACGCACTGACCCCCTACGTCGACTGGTCACTCCTGGACGTCCTACGACAGGCCGAAGGCGCCCCCGGCTTCGACCGCGTCGACGTCGTCCAGCCCGCCTCCTTCGCTGTCATGGTGTCGTTGGCCCGGCTCTGGCAGCACCACGGCATCCAGCCCGACGCCGTCATCGGCCACTCCCAGGGCGAGATCGCCGCCGCCCACATCGCGGGCGCGCTCTCCCTCGACGACGCCGCCCGCGTCGTCACCCTCCGCTCCCAGGCCATCGGCCGCCACCTCGCCGGGCTCGGCGGCATGATGTCGCTGCCCATCCCGCTGGCGGAGGCCCAGGACCGGATCGCCGAATACGACGGCCGTATCGAGATCGCCGCCGTCAACGGACCCTCCTCCACGATCGTCGCCGGAGACGCCGACGCCCTCGACGACCTGTACGAAACCGCCGAGGAAGCCGGCATCCGGGCCCGCAGGGTCCCCGTCGACTACGCGTCCCACACCGCGCACGTCGAACGCATCGAGGCCGAACTCGCCGACCTGCTAAACGGGTTGAAGCCCGAAGCACCCAAGATCCCCATGTACTCCACGTACAAGGCGACCTGGCTCGACGAGAGCACCCCCCTCACCGGCGCCTACTGGTACAACAACCTCCGCCATCAGGTCCGCTTCGCGGAATCCCTCCGGGGCCTCATCGCGGACGACTTCCGCGTCTTCGTCGAGGTAAGTGCGCACCCCGTCCTGACCACCGCTGTCCAGGACCTCCTCGACACCCACGCCGACACCCCGGCCGTCACCACCGGCACCCTGCGCCGGGGCGACGACACCCCCACCCGGCTCGCCACCTCCCTCGCCACCCTCCACACCCGGGGCATCCCC
>NZ_RSAJ01000285.1 GCF_003933965.1 Streptomyces sp. RP5T | reverse complement strand
CGCCCACCCTCCACCAGTCCCTCCTGGACCACCCGGCACGCACCTCCCACGACCTGTCCGCCCTGCGCCTGGTGGTGACCGGAGCGGCGGTGGTGCCCCTGCGACTGGTCGAGCAACTGCACGGCGAACTGGGCGTGGAGACGGTCCTGACCGCCTACGGCCTCTCGGAGGCGAGCGGCATCGTGACGATGTGCCGGCGCGGCGACCCGCTGCCGGTGATCGCGTCGACGTCCGGACGGGCCATCCCCGGCACTCAGGTGCGGGTGGAGGCACCGGACGGGCAGCCCGGCGAGGTCCTGGTCCGCGGGTTCAACGTGATGCGCGGCTACTACGAGGACCCGGCGGCCACCGCGGAGGCGGTGACCGAGGACGGCTGGCTGCGCACCGGCGACATCGGCGTCCTGGACGCGGCCGGCAACCTGCGGATCACCGACCGGCTCAAGGACATGTTCATCGTCGGCGGCTTCAACGCCTACCCGGCGGAGATCGAGCAACAGCTCGGCCTGCACCCTGCGGTGGCCGACGTGGCGGTCGTCGGTGTGCCCGACGCGCGGCTCGGCGAGGTCGGCCGGGCGTACGTGGTCCGCCGCCCGGGTGCGGTCCTGACCGCCGACGACCTGATCGCCTGGGCCCGCCGGGAGATGGCGAACTACAAGGTGCCGAGGACGGTGGAGTTCGTGGCGCGGCTGCCCCGGAACGCGAGCGGGAAGGTGGTCAAGGGGGAGCTGCGCCGGTCCTGACCGGCCGGCCCCCGGACACGCCTCGGCCGCGACGGCTCCCCCTCCGCGCCGCCGCGGCCGATCCCCGTGTGCGAGAAGCCCGTGTCAGACCGTCTCGTCCGTGGCGTGGTTGTCGAGCGGCTTGACCGTGCCGTCCGTCGTGCCCGCGGCCGCCGTGACGACCTTCTCGGCGCCGGTGGCGTGGTTGTCGAGCGTGGTGACCTCGTCCTCGGTCCCCGTGGCGTGGTTGTCGAGCGGCTTGACGGTGCCGTCCCGCTTCTCGGTTGCACTCATGGGTGATGACTCTCCCGTTCGATGATGGGCCAGGCCGCCCGGCGACTCCCCCGAGGGTCGCCGGGCGGGCGTGTCAGGGTCGGTAACCCTAGCGATGGAGACCACCGCTGACCCGCCTGCCCCCCGACGCGACGGATCGACAAGGACGAGTCTGCCGTGCGGCGATAAACGAACGATGAACGTCCGTACCCGTCCTACGCGGTGGCGCCCTGCACGGTGGCCGACGGCGTGAGCAGCAGCCGTACGTCGGCGGCCTCCGGCGAGCCCAGCTGCTCGAAGATGCCGAGCGCCTCCTGCCAGCACGCCTGGGCCCGGCCCGACTGCCCGAGCCCGCTGAGGGCCCGCCCTAGGACGGTGAGGACGTTGCCGCGCCGCCACTCGCCGCCGATGCCCCGCAGCACGGCCAGCGCCTGCTCGGTGAGGGCGGCGGCCTGCGCGGGCCGGCGGCCGGCGAGGTGGGCCTCGGCGAGCCGGAAGAGCGACATGCCCTCCCACAACCGCTGCCTGCTGTCGCGGAAGACCTCCAGCGCCTCCGTCAGCCGGTCCACGGCGGCGTCCAGCCGACCCTGCCCGGTGAGCGCCAGGCCCAGCGCGTACCGGCCGTTGGCGCCGCGCAGCGTGTGCCCGAGCCGGTCGTAGATGACGATGCCCTGCTGGGCCAGTTCCACGGCGCTGGTGCTCTGCCCGAGCGCCAGGTGGATGCGGGAGAGGTTGCACAGCGCGCTCGCCTCGCCGGCGAGGTTGCGGTCGAGCCGGAAGCTCTCGATGGCCTCCTTCAGGTACGCCTCGCCCTCGGGGTGGCGCCCTTGGTAGAGCGCGATGATGCCGCGGTCGTTGGCGGCCCAGCAGCGGGGCGCCAGGTCGTCCGCCGCGCGGGCGAGGTCCATGGCCAGCCGGGCCTCCGCGTCCGCCTGCTCGAAGCGGCCGGCGACGAGGTGGACGTTGGTGAGCGTGGTCAGCGCACGCGCGCGGCTGCGCGGGTCGTCCGCCGCGTCGGCCGCGTCGCGCAGGGCGACGGCGGCGACCTCGTACTGCCGGGCGTTGGCCCCCGACTCGGCCAGGTCCTTCGCCACCCACAGCAGGTCCACCGCGCGGCGCAGCAGGGCCCCCTTCGCGCACTGCTGGACGAACGCGAGCAGGGCGTTGGCCTCCGCGTACAGCCAGTCCTGGGCGGTGTGGCGGTCCTGGAAGGACAGGCCGGGGTGGCGGATCTCCTCCAGGTGCTCCACCAGCCGGTCGCCGGGCCGCTCGATGGCGTACACGGCCGCCGCGGTGGCGAGGTAGAAGTCCAGCAGCCGCGACAGCGCCGCCTCTCGTTCGCTGGGCGGCCACTCGTCGCGTTCGGCGCACGCACGCGCGTAGAGCCGTACGAGATCGTGGAACCGGTAGCGGCCGGGGGCCGCCGACTCAAGCAGCGAGGTGTCGACCAGGGACTCCAGGAGGTCCTCGGTGTCCTCGACGGGCAGGTCCAGTACGGCGGCCGCGGCGGCCAGCGAGATGTCCGGGCCGTCGGCCAGGCCCAGCAGCCGGAAGGCGCGGGCCTGGGCGGGCTCCAGCTGGCCGTAGCCGAGCTCGAAGGTGGCCTTCACGGCGAGGTCGCCGGCCTGGAGTTCGTCGAGGCGGCGGCGTTCGTCGGCGAGCTTCGCCGCGAGGACGGAGACGGTCCAGGTGCGGCGGGCCGCGAGGCGGGAGGCGGCGATGCGGATGGCGAGCGGGAGGAAGCCGCAGGCGGCGACCACGTCCAGGGCGGCCTTGCGCTCGGAGGCGACCCGCTCCTCGCCGACGATCCTGGTGAACAGCTGGAGGGCCTCGTCGGGGGACATGACGTCCAGGTCGACCAGGTGGGCGCCGGCGAGGTCGACCATCCGCACCCGGGAGGTCACCAGGGCCGCGCAGCCCTCCGTGCCCGGCAGCAGGGGCCGTATCTGGGCCGCGTCGCGCGCGTTGTCGAGCAGCACGAGGACCCGGCGGCCGTCCAGGACCGAGCGGTACAGGGCGGCCCGCTCCTCCAGGGAGTCGGGGATCGCGGAGTCGGCGGTGCCGAGGGCGCGGAGGAAGGCGCCGAGGACGGTCTCGGGGTCGGCGGCCCGGTTGCCGGCGCCCTGGAGGTCGACGTAGAGCTGCCCGTCGGGGAAGGCGGAACGGGCCTGGTGGGCCACGTGCACGGCCAGGGTGGTCTTGCCGACGCCGCCGATGCCGGCCAGCGCGGAGACCGCCATCACCCGGCCCTCGCAACCGGAGGCGAGCACCTCGCTCAGTTCGGTGACGAAGGCGGCGCGGCCGGTGAAGTCCGGGACCGTGGCCGGGAGTTGCGCGGGGCGGACGGGGGCGGCGACCGGCTCGGGCTGCGGTGAGGAGGGCTCCGCGAGACCGGGGTCGGCCTGGAGGATGCGCTGCTGGAGCTCGCGCAGGCCGGGGCGCGGGTCGACGCCGAGTTCCTCGGCGAGCAGGCGGCGGGTGTCGGCGTAGACCGCGAGGGCCTCCGCCTGGCGGCCGCTGCGGTACAGGGCGAGCATGAGCAGTTCCCGCAGGCGCTCGCGCAGGGGGTGCTCGGCGGTGAGGGCGGTGAGCTCGGAGACCGCCTCCGCGTGGCAGCCCTGCTCCAGGTCCATGTCGAGGCGGGATTCGAGGAGTTGCAGCCGCCACTCCTCCAGCCGGACGCGCTGCGCCTCGGCGTACGGTCCCGGCACGCCCGCGAGGACCTCGCCGTCCCACAGGGCCAGCGCCCGGGTCAGGGCGTCCCGTGCGCGGCACAGGTCACCGGCGCCCTTGGCCTTCTCCGCCTCGGTGGCCAGTTCCTGCGCGGCGGCGAGGTCCAGCGCGTCCTCGCCGAGCCCGCGGATCGCGTACCCGCCGGACTCGCTGACCAGGATCCCGGGGTCGAGGATCTTGCGCAGCCGGGAGGCGTACGTGCGCAACGCGGCCAGCGCCTGGTCCGGCGGCTCCTCGCCCCACAGGGCGGAGATCAGCTCGGCGGCGGTCGCGGTACGTCCCTCACGCAGCAACAGGGCGGCGAGCAGGGCGCGCTGCTGGGGCGACCCGGTGTTCAGCAACTCCTCCCCACGCCGCGCCCGCACGGGCCCGAGCACGAAGAACCGCAGCGACATGACACCGTCGAGGACGCCGATGGCGGGGGGTGCGGGTGTTGCTCGGGGGGCTGTGGTGCGGGCCGGTTCGGTGCCTGGGTGTGTTTCGGCTCCGGGGGGCGTCTCGGGCGTTGACTCCGTCTTGCTGTCGGTCACGGCGCCCAGCCCCGCCTCCGTCGAGGAGCCGGGACGCCTCTGCTCCGGCACCCGCGGTACACCGTCCATCGCCGTCCCCCTAGGGCCTGTTTACAACCCCGTCAGTCTGCCTTGTCCATGGCGGATGCGTCAGCTGTGGAGAGCGTGATCACAGGAGGACGCGCGGGAAGTCACAAGCCCCTCACCCGTCCTCCGCACACGTCCGCACACGAACCGTCGTCATCGGCCCGCCGTCCACGGAGCTGACGGGTCGTCAGATCGGCGCTACCGTGAGCGCCATGGAGACCACGACGGCACTTCCGAAGATCATCTCCGTCGACGACCACACGGTGGAGCCCTCCGACGTCTGGCAGAGCCGGCTCCCGAAGAAGTACCTGGACACCGGCCCGCGCGTAGTCCGCGCCCCGCTCAAGGAGATCAGCTTCCTGGGCGGCCGCTTCAAGCCCGTGATGGGCGCCCCCGGCGACGACGGGCCGCTCGGCGACTGGTGGCTCTACGAGGGACTCCAGCGCCCCCTCACCCGCCTCGACACCGCGGTCGGCTACAGCAGGGACGAGATCAAGCTGGAGGTCATCACCTACGAGCAGATGCGCCCCGGCTCCTACGACGTCCCGCAGCGCCTGGCCGACATGGACGTCAACCACGTCCAGTCCGCCCTCTGCTTCCCGACCTTCCCGCGCTTCTGCGGCCAGACCTTCACCGAGGCCGCCGACCACGAACTGGGCCTGCTGTGCGTGCGGGCGTACAACGACTGGATGGTGGAGGAGTGGTGCGGCCCCCAGGCGCAGGGCCGGCTCATCCCCCTCACCCTCATCCCGCTCTGGGACGCCGAGCTCGCCGCCGCCGAGGTCCGCCGCAACGCCGCCCGCGGGGTCCGGGCCGTCGCCTTCTCCGAGATACCCCCGCACCTGGGCCTGCCCTCCGTCCACTCCGACGACTGGGACCCCTTCCTCGCCGCCTGCGACGAGACCGGCACGGTGGTCGCGATGCACATCGGCTCCAGCAGCCGTATGCCCTCCACCTCCGCCGACGCCCCGCCCGCCGTCGGCTCCACCATCACCTTCGCCAACTGCTGCTTCTCGATGGTCGACTGGCTGATGAGCGGCAAGTTCGAGCGCTTCCCGAACCTCAGGGTCATGTACGCCGAGGGCCAGATCGGCTGGATCCCGTACATCCTGGAACGCGCGGACGTGGTGTGGGAGGAGAACCGCGGCTGGGGCGGTGTCGCCGACAAGGTCCACCGCCCGCCGTCCGAACTCTTCACCGAGCACGTCTACGGCTGCTTCTTCGACGACGCCTTCGGTCTGCGCAACCTCGACGCCATCGGCGTCGGCAACGTCCTCTACGAGACCGACTACCCCCACTCCGACTCCACCTGGCCGAAGTCGAAGGAGGTCGGCGAGGCCCAGATGGGACACCTGGACGCCGACGTGGTGGAGCGCATCGTCCGCGGCAACGCCATCGACCTGCTCGGGCTCACCCCGGACGGCCTCTGGGACGGCCCCCGGTGACCGCGTACGGCATCCAGCTCCCCGTCCAGTCCCAGAGCACGATCTACGCCGAACCCTGGGAGGCCGCCGCCGGACCGGAGGACCTCGTCGAGGTCGCCCGCGCCGCCGACCGCGCCGGGTTCGCGTACATCGCCGCCTGCGACCACGTGGCGATCCCGCGCCGCCTCGCGCCCGCGATGAGCACCGTCTGGTACGACCCGGTGGCCACCCTCGCCTTCCTCGCGGGCGTGACCGAACGGGTGCGGCTGCTGAGTCACGTGGCCGTCGTGGGGCTGCGGCACCCCCTGCTCACCGCCAAGCAGTACGCCACCCTGGACCATCTCGCCGGCGGCCGGCTGATCCTCGGTGTCGGGGCGGGGCACGTGCAGGAGGAGTTCGAGGCGCTCGGGGCCGACTTCGCCGGGCGCGGGGCCGTCCTCGACGAGTCCATCGACGCCCTGCGCAAGGCCCTCGGCCCCGAGGAGTTCCCCGAACACCACGGCAAGCTCTACGACTTCGAGGGCCTCGGACAGCGCCCGCGGCCCGCGCAGGCCCATGTCCCGGTCTGGGTCGGGGGCTCCTCCCCGGCCGCCGTGCGCCGGGCCGCCCTGCGCGGTGACGGATGGCTGCCCCAGGGCGACCCGCGGGAGAGGCTGCCCGCGCAGATCGAGCGGATACGGCGGCTGCGGGCCGAGGCGGGCCTCGAAGGGCCGTTCACCGTCGGGGCCATCGCCGAGCCGCTCCACCTCGGCACCCCCGCCTGGGACGTCGGCCGCCGCACGCTCAGCGGCCCGCCCGACGCGCTCGCCGAGTCCCTGCGCGCCTACGGCGCGATGGGCGTGGACCAGATCCAGGTGCGGTTCCGCAGCCGCGACCGCGCCGAACTCGTCGACCAGATCTCGGCGTTCGGCGCCGAGGTCGCCCCCCACCTCTGAGGAGTCACCGCATGGGCAAGCTGGACGGACGTGTCGTTCTCGTCACCGGCGCGGCACGCGGGCAGGGAGAGCAGGAGGCCCGCCTGTTCCGGGAGGAGGGCGCCGAGGTCGTCGTGGGCGATGTGCTGGACGAGCAGGGCAAGGCGCTCGCCGAGGAGATCGGGGCGCTGTACGTGCACCTCGACGTGAGCCAGGAGGCGGACTGGCAGCGGGCGGTGGAGACCGCCGTGGAGGAGTACGGGCGGATCGACGGGCTGGTCAACAACGCCGGCATCCTGCGCTTCAACACCCTCCTGGACACGCCTCTCGCGGAGTTCATGCAGGTGGTGCAGGTCAACCAGGTCGGCTGCTTCCTCGGCATCAGGACCGTGGGGCCGGTGATGTCCGACGGAGGCACGATCGTCAACACGGCCTCCTACACCGGAGTGACCGGGATGGCGGGCGTGGGCGCCTACGCGGCCTCCAAGCACGCGATCCTCGGGCTCACCCGGGTCGCCGCGCTGGAGCTCGCGCCGCGCGGGATCAGGGTCAACGCCATGTGTCCCGGGGCCGTCGACACCGCGATGTCGAATCCGGCCGTCCTGGACCCGGCCGCGGACGGCGAGGAGGCCTCCCGGGGGCTGGACCGGTTCTACCGCAAGCTCGTGCCGCTCGGCCGGATCGGGCGGCCGCAGGAGGTGGCGGCGCTGGCCCTGTTCCTGACCTCGGCCGACTCCTCGTACATCACCGGACAGCCGTTCGTGATCGACGGCGGCTGGCTGGCGGGGGTCTCCGTCATCTGACCCCGCGATCACCATCTGACCGGCCGTCAGCTATTGACCCTGTGTGCGCCCGGTGCCACAGTCGGCGGCAGCTTCGCAAATCTGACGATGCGTCAGAAACATTGGGCGTCAGAGACAACTGGGGACGGTGAACCTCCTTGGAATTCGGGCTCTTTGTACAGGGATACGTGGGCAAGCGCGCCGAGACCGACCCGCTGGCCGAGCACAAGGCGCTGATGGAGGAGACCGAGTACGTCATCCAGGCGGACCGGTCCGGCTTCAAGTACGCCTGGGCGTCCGAGCACCACTTCCTGGAGGAGTACTCGCACCTCTCCGCCAACGACGTCTTCCTCGGCTACCTCGCGCACGCGACCGAGCGGATCCATCTCGGCTCCGGGATCTTCAACCCCCTCGCCCAGGTCAACCACCCGGTCAAGGTCGCCGAGAAGGTGGCCATGCTCGACCATCTCAGCGAGAACCGCTTCGAGTTCGGCAGCGGACGCGGGGCCGGCTCGCACGAGATCCTCGGGTTCATCCCCGGGGTGACCGACATGAACTACACCAAGGAGATCTGGGAGGAGACCATCGCGGAGTTCCCGAAGATGTGGCTCCAGGACGAGTACGCCGGCTTCCAGGGCAAGCACTGGCAGCTGCCGCCCCGCAAGGTCCTGCCGAAGCCGTACGGGAAGTCGCACCCCGCGATGTGGTACGCCGCCGGGTCGCCGCCGTCGTACGCCATGGCGGCGAAGAAGGGGCTCGGGGTGCTCGGCTTCAGCGTGCAGAAGGTCTCCGACATGGAGTGGGTGCTGGAGCAGTACAAGACGGCGATCGTGGACGCCGAGCCGATCGGGGACTTCGTCAACGACAACGTGATGGTGACGACCACGGCGATCTGCGCGCCGACGCACGCCGAGGCGATCGAGATCGCGGTCAACGGCGGTCTGCACTACCTGCCCTCGCTGGTCTTCCGCTACCACGACACCTTCCCGCGGCCCGAGGGGTTCCCGGAGTGGCCGGAGACGCTGCCCGAGTACACCGCGGAGTTCGTCGAGCTGCTCATCGAGGAGGAGCTGCTGATCTGCGGGGACCCCGACGAGGTGGTCCGCCAGTGCAAGCGCTGGGAGCAGGCCGGGGCGGACCAGCTGAGCTTCGGTCTGCCGGTCGGGGTGCCGAAGGAGGAGACGCTGCAGACGATCCGGCTGATCGGCGAGCACGTGATTCCGAAGATCGACACGGACCCGGTGCATCGGACCACGCGGTTCCGTCAGGGAGCTTGAGCGTTCGTCGGCGGGTGCGGGCGGGTTGTGGCTGGTCGCGCAGTTCCCCGCGCCCCTGGGTAGGTCAACCGTGCCTGCATGAGGAGGCAGCGTTCATGCTCGATCACGTCATCAAGGGGGCGACCGTTGTCGACGGGACCGGCGCCCCCGCCCACGCCGCCGACGTGGGCGTACGCGACGGCCGTATAGCCGTCATAGGAAACGTCACCGAAGAAGCCCGGACCAGCGAGGACGCGACCGGACTCGTCCTCGCCCCCGGATTCGTCGATCCGCACACGCACTACGACGCCCAGCTGTTCTGGGACCCGTACGCGACCCCTTCCCTCAACCACGGGGTCACCACGGTCGCCGCAGGGAACTGCGGGTTCACCCTGGCGCCCCTGAGCCCGGCCCGCCCCGAGGACGCCGACTACACGCGCCGCATGATGTCCAAGGTCGAGGGGATGTCCCTGGTCGCCCTGGAGGAGGGCGCGCCCTGGAGCTGGAGTTCCTTCGGCGAGTACCTGGACGCCCTGGAGGGCCGCATCGCCGTCAACGCCGGTTTCATGGTGGGGCATTGCGCGCTGCGCCGGTACGTCATGGGACCGGACGCCGTCGGCGGGCAGCCCACCGAGGAGCAACTCGGCGCGATGCTGCGGCTGTTCCACGAGGCCATGGACTCCGGGGCCTGGGGCTTCTCCACCACCCAGTCGTCCACGCACTCCGACGGGGACGGCAGACCCGTGGCCTCCCGGCACGCGCTGCCCGCCGAACTCCTCGCGCTCTCGCGGGCCGTCGGAGAGCACGAGGGGACGCAGATCGAGGCGATCGTCGCCGGATGCCTCGACCAGTTCAGCGACGCCGAGATCGACCTGTTCGTGGAGATGAGCGCGGCGGCCGGACGGCCCCTGAACTGGAACGTGCTGACCATCGACTCGTCCGTGCCCGAGCGGGTGCCCAGGCAGCTGTTCGCGAGCGAGCAGGCCCGCAAGGCGGGCGGCCGGGTCGTCGCCCTCACCATGCCGATCCTCACCCCGATGAACATGTCCCTGGGCACCTTCTGCGCGCTCAACCTCATCCCCGGCTGGGGACCGGTCCTCGCGCTGCCCGTCCCCGAGCGCATCGAGAAGCTGCGCGACCCGGACGTGCAGAGGGAACTCCTGCGGCACTCCCAGGCCAAGGAGGCCGGCGTCTTCCGGCGGCTGACCAACTTCGGCCGGTACGTCATCGGGGACACCTACAGCGACACCAACCGCGGGCTCAGCGGCCGTGTCGTGGAGGACATCGCCGCCGAGCGCGGGCAGGAGCCGTTCGCCACGCTCGTCGAGATCTGCGCGGCCGACTCGCTGCGCACGGTCCTGTGGCCCATGCCCACCGACAACGACCCGGCGTCCTGGGCGATGCGGGCCGAGGCCTGGCAGCACGAGGACGTCCTGCTCGGCGGGTCCGACGCGGGCGCGCACCTGGACCGGATGTGCGGGGCGCCGTACACGACCCGCTTCATCGGCGACTGTCTGCGCGGGCGGAAACTCACCTCGCTGGAGCAGGCCGTGAAGATGCTCACCGACGACCCGGCCCGGCTGTTCGGGCTGCGGGAGCGCGGGCGGATCGAGGAGGGCTTCCATGCGGACCTCGTGCTCTTCGACCCGGAGCGGATCGCCGCGGGCACGGCCACCCTGGTGCACGACCTGCCGGGTGACAGCCCCCGGCTGGACTCCAAGGCGATCGGCGTACGGGCCGTGTGGGTCAACGGCGTCGAGGCGATCCGGGACGACGTGGTGAGCGGAGCCGTGCCGGGCCGGGTGCTGCGCTCGGGGCGGGACACGCGGACGGTGAGCACCAGGTGAGCGAGGCGGGTATGGAGAAGGGCGCGGCGG
>NZ_RSAJ01000284.1 GCF_003933965.1 Streptomyces sp. RP5T | reverse complement strand
ACCCTCGACTCCGCCCACCGCCAACGACTCGCGGACATCCACCGCCGGCTCGACGCCCTGACCCGCTCGGACATGCCCGCGACCGACCTGCGCGCCCGGGCCGACGCCCTGGCCGCGGAGGTCAACTCCGTCCTCCAGGACGCCGTGGCCCACGCGCCCAAGGGCGACGCGCAGCAGGACGTCACCATGCACCGCCACCTGGACGGCTGGCCCAGCCGCTGACCCGGCCTCCGTCCGGCCCGTGGAAGCCATCCGCGGGCCGGACGGCCGCGCAGACCGTTGACATCGGCAGACCCTCGGCGCAGACTCGGCTCACTTAAGTGAAAAAAACTTCACTATGCGAACGCAGGCTATTGCGCGCACAGGGATTGCGCCCACAGGGATTGCGCGCCCAGCAGCCACCAGGTCTCCGAAGGGAACGCCCGATGCGTACCACCGTCGGCATCATCGGAGCCGGCCCCGCCGGCCTCCTCCTCGCCCGCCTCCTCCACCGCGCCGGCATCGACTCGGTCGTCCTGGAGAGCCGCGACCGCGCCTACGTCGAGCAGCGTCAGCGCGCCGGGATCCTGGAGCAGGGCACCGTCGACGTACTGCGCGCGGCCGGTGCCGGGGAACGCATGGACCGCGAGGGACTCCCGCACGACGGTATCGAGCTGCGCTACGACAGGAAGCGCCACCGCGTCGACTTCCCCGCCCTCACCGGCGGCCGGTCCGTGATGGTCTACGCCCAGACCGAGGTCTGCAAGGACCTCATCGCCCTCCAGCTGGCGGACGGCGGCCCGCTGCTGTTCGAGGCGGAGGCCCTGGCCGTCGAGGGCGCCGACAGCGACAGCCCGCGCGTCCGCTTCCGGCACAAGGGCCGCGAGGACGTCCTGGAGTGCGAGTACGTCGTCGGCTGCGACGGCTTCTGGGGCGTGGCCCGCAAGGCGGTCCCCGCCGAACTGACCCGGGTGTTCGAGCGGACGTACCCCTTCGCCTGGCTCGGCATCCTCGCCGACGTCCCGCCCTCCCACGACGAACTCGTCTACGCCCGCCACGACCGCGGATTCGCCCTGCTGTCCATGCGCTCCCCGTCCGTCTCGCGCCTCTACCTCCAGGTCCCCGAGGGCACCGACGCCGGCAGCTGGGGCGACGAGGAGATCTGGGACGAGCTGGAGCGCCGCTTCGAGACGGACGACGACTGGAAGCTGGACCGCGGGCCGATCACCCAGAAGTCCGTCACCCCGATGCGCTCCTACGTCCACGAGCCCATGCGGTACGGCCGGCTTTTCCTCGCCGGCGACGCGGCGCACATCGTCCCGCCCACCGGCGCCAAGGGCCTGAACCTCGCCGTGGGGGACGTCGTCACCTTCGCCGGGGCGCTGGCGCACCTGAGGGAGACCGGTTCGGCCGAGCGCCTCGACTCCTACTCCGAGACCTGCCTGCGGCGGGTGTGGCAGGCCGAACGGTTCTCGTACGACATGACGGGCCTCCTGCACCGGGCGCCCGACGCCACCGGCTTCGACGACCGGATGCAGCTGGCCCGGCTGGAGCGGATCGCCGGGTCGCGGGCCGCCGAGACCGACCTCGCCGAGGGCTACACCGGCTTCCCCTTCGGATGAGGCCCCTCCAGTGCCGGGAATCACGCCCGGGCGTAGCGTGTTGGCCGACACAACGAGGGAAGATCCTCCTCAAGCACTAGGGTCATTCCTTTGCCTACCCATTACTCTTGAGGGCAAGGTCCACAGACGGTGGCCATGGAGGAGTGAAATGAGGAGCAGCAACCCGGTCTTCTCGCGACGGGGGTTCAGCCGCGACAACGGCTACGCGGGTTTCAACACCGCGCCGCAGGCCGGGGGCGCAGCCGTGGGCACGCAGGCGAGCCCCTACGCGCAGCCGCAGGGCAACCCGTACGCGACCAACCCCTACGCCCAGCAGGACCTGCAGCAGGGGGCGCCGCCGCAGGCCCCGGTGAGCACCGGCCGGATGACGATGGACGACGTCGTCATGCGCACCGGCACCACGCTCGGCATCCTGATCGTGACGGCCGCGCTCGCCTGGGCGCTGCTTCCCGTCGACGACGCCAACATCGGCCGCTCGTACGGCATCGGCATCGGTGCCGCGTTGGTCGGCATGGTCCTGGCGCTCGTGCAGTCCTTCAAGCGCTCGGCCTCGCCCGCGCTGATCGTGTCGTACGCCGCGTTCGAGGGCGTGTTCCTCGGCGTGGTCTCCAGTGTCGTCGACAACCGCATCGCGAGCGGCGCGGCCATGCAGGCCGTGATCGGCACCCTGGCGGTCTTCGCCGCCGTGCTGATCGCGTACAAGGCCGGCTGGATCCGCGTCAACCGCCGTTTCTACGGCTTCGTGATGGCGGCCGCGCTCGGCTTCATGCTGCTGATGGTGGTGAACCTGCTCTTCGCCGCCTTCGGTGGCGGTGACGGTCTCGGCTTCCGCAGCGGCGGCCTCGGCATCCTGTTCGGCATCATCGGCGTCCTGCTCGGCGCGTGCTTCCTCGCCCTCGACTTCAAGCAGGTCGAGGACGGCATCGCCTACGGCGCCCCGCGCGAGGAGGCGTGGCTGGCCGCGTTCGGCCTCACGCTGACGCTGGTGTGGATCTACATGGAGTTCCTGCGGCTCATCGCGATCCTCAACAGCAACGACTAGTTCCCACGCGGACGGTGAAAGGGCCCCGGGTTCCCACCCGGGGCCCTTTCCGTGTGCGCGGCTAGAAGTACCTGCGCGCGGCCCTCCTCAGGTCGTACTCGTGGATGATCGCCTTGGCGTGGCCGTACGCGAGGTTGTGTTCGTGGCGGAGCCAGCTGACCTTTTCCTCGAAGCGGAAGAGGGCCGGGCCTTCGTCGACGGTGCGGAGCCAGTCGGACACTTCACGACCGGTGCAATGGGGGATGCGGGCGAGCATGTTGCGGTGGGTCTCCTCGGAGAGGACGTGGGACATCGGCGCCTCCGGACGCAAAGGGGATGTAAGCCGGTCCTTCAGGTCACGGTGCCTGAGCGTTCGCCCGTTGGCAACAGTCCCGGGGGGACGCGTACGGTTGCCCGGTGGCTGATACTTCGCGTCTGACCCGGGCTGTGGACCACTTCGCCGACCGTCTGCGGGCCGCGCCGCAGAGCCGCCTGCAGCGGGGTGCCGCAGCCGAAGCACTGGGCCTGGCCCGGGAGTTCGCCCGCCGGACGCAGGCTCTGGAGGAGCCCGGAACCGAGCCGCGCGAGATGCCGGACGCGGGGATGTTCGCCGCCGCCGACCAGATCACCGTGGCCGTGCACGACTTGGCCCTCGTCCTGACGGACGAGGGCCAAGTGGAAGAAGCGGTGGAGCTGGTCGCCCAGGCCCAGCAGCGGGCCGGGGTGTGACGCCCGCGGGACCACGTCCCGCGCGGACTCCTACAGGGACGCTATGACCCGGTCGGCGAGGATGTAGACGTTCTCCTCGCCGCAGGCGAACGTCAGCGTGTACGCGCCCGAGACGCCCGAGCCGCCCAGCAGGACCGGGGTCTCACCCGCGCGCAGGGCCGCCGCCAGGCGTTCGGCCGTCTCGCGGTGGCCCGGGGTCATGCACAGGGTCGTGCCGTCGGCGAAGACGTAGACGTCCAAGGTGCCGAGCGGGCCCGGGCGGACGTCGGCCAGTTCGGTGCCGGACGCGGCCAGGTCCTCCAGGGTGGCCACCGTGCGCTCGTGGTCGCCCACGGCCGGTGAGCCGACCGGCACGAAGTCCGGGTGGGAGGGGTGGCGGCGGCGGGCCGCGGCCAGTTCGGGGCTGTCGCCGGCGAACTCGTCCGCCTCGGCCGAGGACTCCGACACCGGCTCCAGGCCCACGAAATCGGCCTGCCTGGGCAGGAACATCTCACTGTCGGGCAGCCCGAGCAGCGAGGGCGCGTCGGAGGCGTCACGGGACTCCTGGGCGGCCCAGAAGGCCCGTGCCTCGGCGAGCTCGCGCTCGCGCTCCTCGGCGAGGGCCTCGGCCACGGCGGCCCGTATCTCGTCGACGTCAGCGGCCGGACGGGCGGCCGGTACGAGACCCCGCACGGGCGCGGTGTTGTTCCTGGCGAGCTCGGTGTGCAGGGCGGCGACCTGTCGGCGCAGCACCATGAGGGTGCGCAGGACGGCGACGCCCACGGCGCCCGTGGCGGCCGTGGTGACCAGCAAGGCGATCGGCATGGCGCTCACTGACGTACTCCCGGTTCAAAGTCGACCCCCGACTTCCTACATCAGCTTGAAGGGCGGACTATCCCTCTGTCAGTGCGTAACGTCACGAATCGGACAGGACTTTGGGTCCGAGGGTTACTGGTGAACGGCTCTGAGCTGCGCAAATCCCTGCGCGAAGGGAGATAGGTCACATCCTGGGGGAGATTGGATCACAAATGGGCCCAGAACCCTGGAGTTTCCCGGGTTCTGGGCCAAAGAGTGACGCTGGGTCTCCATACGGGCACGGAGAGTTGAGGCTAGCTCAGGCGCTCGATGACCATCGCCATGCCCTGGCCGCCGCCCACGCACATGGTCTCCAGACCGAACTGCTTGTCGTGGAACTGGAGGGAGTTGATGAGCGTGCCGGTGATGCGGGCGCCGGTCATGCCGAAGGGGTGGCCGACGGCGATCGCGCCGCCGTTGACGTTGAGCTTCTCCAGCGGGATGTTCAGGTCGCGGTAGGAGGGGATCACCTGGGCGGCGAACGCCTCGTTGATCTCGACCAGGTCGATGTCGTCGATCGTCAGGCCGGCGCGGCGCAGGGCCTGGTTCGAGGCGTCCACCGGGCCGAGGCCCATGATCTCGGGGGACAGGCCCGAGACGCCCGTCGACACGATGCGGGCGAGCGGGGTCAGGCCCAGCTCGCGCGCCTTGGTGTCGGACATGATCACGACCGCGGCGGCGCCGTCGTTCAGCGGGCAGCAGTTGCCGGCGGTGACCATGCCGTCGGGGCGGAAGACGGGCTTGAGGCCCTGGACGCCCTCCAGCGTGACGCCGGCGCGGGGGCCGTCGTCCTTGGAGACGACCGTGCCGTCGGGGAGCGTGACCGGGGTGATCTCGCGCTCCCAGAAGCCGTTCTTGATGGCTTCCTCGGCGAGGTTCTGCGACCGGACGCCGAACTCGTCCATGTCCTGGCGGGTGACGCCCTTGACGCGGGCCAGGTTCTCCGCGGTCTGGCCCATCGCGATGTACGGGTCGGGGAGCAGGCCGTCCTCGCGCGGGTCGTGCCAGGTGGAGCCCTCGGAGGCGGCGGTGGCCGCGGTGCGGGCCTGGGCCTCGTCGAAGAGCGGGTTGGTGGTGTCCGGGAGGCCGTCCGAGCTGCCCTTGGCGTAACGGGAGACCATCTCGACACCGGCCGAGATGAAGACGTCGCCCTCGCCGGCCTTGATGGCGTGCAGGGCCATCCGGCTCGTCTGCAGCGAGGAGGAGCAGTAACGGGTGATCGTGCAGCCCGGCAGGTGGTCCATGCCCATCTGCACGGCGACGATCCGGCCCAGGTTGTAGCCCTGCTCGCCGCCGGGAAGGCCGCAGCCGAGCATCAGGTCGTCGATGTCGCGCGGGTCCAGCTCGGGGACCTTGGCGAGGGCGGCCTGGATGATCGTGGCGGTGAGGTCGTCGGGGCGCAGGTCCTTGAGCGAGCCCTTGACAGCGCGGCCGATGGGGGAGCGGGCGGTCGAGACGATCACGGCTTCGGGCATCACGGCTCCATTGGCGTACGGGGGTGTTCTTCGGTCTTCGGGGCGTGGCTGCTTGGGAAGTTACCCGTACGTATGGCCCCGGTCACGGGGGTGACGGTGTGACCTTTGTCTAAGCGCTTGCTTTTCTCGCCTCCTGTGCGGGCGGTCCGACGACCCCGCCGGTCAGACACCCGAGGTGCTGGTGGTGGAGGACGGCTCCGTCGCCCGCACCCGCCGCCTGCGCCTGCGCTTGAGGAGGGCCCAGGGTCCCTTCGGGCCCGTCGGCATCGCGGCCGCGACCTCCGTACCGGCCTCCGCGGCCGCTTCCGCGGCCGCCTTCGCCACCGGCAGGAAGCCCTCGCGGCGGGAGACGTCCGGACGGTCCTCGTCGGCCGGCCACAGGCTCAGGGCCGCGCAGACCGTCGGCAGCACCGCCATCGCCGCCGTCGCGTACCCCTCGGCGGAGGGGTGGTAGTTGTCGGGGCCGAACAGCTCGCGCGGGTTCGCCTCGAACTCCGGGCCCAGCAGGTCGCCCAGGGACACCGTGCGGCCGCCCTGCTCCACCGCGCCGATCGTCTGCGCGGCGGCCAGCTGGCGCGAGGCCCGGCGGGCCAGCCACCGCAGCGGCTGCTGGACCGGCTCGATGGTGCCGAGGTCGGGGCAGGTGCCGACGACGACCTCGGCGCCGGCCGTGCGCAGCCGCCGTACCGCCGAGGACAGATGGCGCACGGAACGCGTCGCCGGCATCCGGTGGGTGACGTCGTTCGCGCCGATCATGATCACGCAGATGTCCGGGACCCGCTCGGGGTCCGCCAGCGTCAGCGCCACCTGCCGGTCCAGGTCGTCCGAGGTGGCCCCGGTGAGGGCGACGTTACGGAGTTCCACCGGGCGTTCCGCCACCGCCGCGAGCCCGGACGCCAGCAGCGCGCCCGGGGTCTGGCCCGCCCGGTGCACCCCCTGGCCGGCCGCCGTGGAGTCGCCCAGCATGGTCAGCCGCAGGGGCGGCTCGCCCGCGGCGGCGTAGACGTGGCCGTACCGGCCCTCGGCCTGCGGGACGTGCGGTGCCGTGCCGTTGCCCACCTGCCGTCTGGCCAGCCGCACCTCCGCCAGCAGCAGGCCCATGGCCGCCGCGCCGACCAGACCGATCCCGCCACCGCCGTACGCCGCTCCGGCCGCGATCCGCCTGGCCGTCCTCGCCCTCGACATGCTCGTCATACGTCGCCGCCACCTCCGTCGTACCCGCTACACCCACTCCTTGCCCCGCACGGACCGTGGCCCAATCCCAACGGGGAGTGAACGACCGTCATGGCGCCCGATCAGGCCATAGGCTGGCCGGACCACTAGGACCACTTCTTTTGCAAGCATCCGGAGACAACGGTGCAATTCCACGACTCGATGATCAGCCTCGTCGGCAACACCCCGCTGGTGAGGCTCAACAGCGTGACCAAGGGCATCAAGGCGACCGTCCTGGCCAAGGTCGAGTACTTCAACCCCGGCGGCTCCGTGAAGGACCGCATCGCCCTGCGCATGATCGAGGCGGCGGAGGAGAGCGGGGCGCTGAAGCCCGGGGGCACCATCGTCGAGCCGACCAGCGGCAACACCGGGGTCGGACTGGCCATCGTGGCGCAGCAGAAGGGGTACAAGTGCATCTTCGTGTGCCCCGACAAGGTGAGCACCGACAAGATCAACGTGCTGCGGGCGTACGGCGCCGAGGTCGTCGTCTGCCCGACCGCGGTCGACCCGGAGCACCCGGACTCGTACTACAACGTCTCCGACCGGCTGGTGCGCGAGACGCCGGGCGCGTGGAAGCCCGACCAGTACTCCAACCCCAACAACCCGCTCTCGCACTATCACTCGACCGGCCCCGAGCTGTGGGAGCAGACGGAGGGGAAGATCACCCACTTCGTGGCGGGCGTGGGCACCGGCGGCACCATCTCCGGCACCGGCCGCTACCTCAAGGACGCCAGTGACGGCAGGGTCCAGGTCATCGGCGCCGACCCCGAGGGGTCCGTGTACTCCGGCGGGTCGGGGCGGCCCTACCTGGTCGAGGGCGTCGGTGAGGACTTCTGGCCGACCGCCTACGACCGGACCGTCGCCGACGAGATCGTCGCCGTCTCGGACAAGGACTCCTTCCAGATGACCCGCCGCCTCGCCAAGGAGGAGGGCCTCCTGGTGGGAGGCTCCTGCGGCATGGCCGTCGTCGCGGCCCTCAGGGTCGCCGAGCGCCTGGACGAGAACGGCGTCGTGGTGGTCCTGCTCCCGGACAGCGGACGCGGCTACCTCTCGAAGATCTTCAACGACGAGTGGATGGCCGACTACGGCTTCCTGGAGGACGAGGGCCCCAGCGCCCGCGTCGCCGACGTCCTGAACGACAAGGTGCACGGCGCCATCCCCTCCCTCGTCCACATGCACCCGGACGAGACGGTCGGCGAGGCCATCGAGGTGCTGCGGGAGTACGGCGTCTCGCAGATGCCGATCGTCAAGCCGGGCGCCGGTCACCCGGACGTGATGGCCGCGGAGGTCGTCGGCTCCGTCGTCGAACGCGAGCTGCTCGACGCCCTGTTCGCCAAGCGGGCCTCCCTGGAGGACCCCCTGGAGAAGCACATGTCGGCCCCGCTGCCCCAGGTCGGTTCCGGCGAACCGGTCGGCGACCTGATGTCGGTGCTCGGCGCGGCGGACGCGGCGATCGTCCTCGTGGAGGGCAAGCCCACCGGGGTCATCAGCCGGCAGGACCTGCTGGCCTTCCTCGCCAAGGGCGGGAAGTGACGGCAAACCTCCGGTGAACACCGGGTGCCGCGGGCGGTCTTCCGGTTTCCTACCGAAAGAGTGGACTTCGCGGAACTGGTACGAGCGTGTCACGTCCGCGCAGCACACGCTTAACACGCGTCCGGCACATTGGTGGGTGTCGGCAGGGCGGGAGCGGCTCCCCGCCCCGGCCGGCGCCGAACGTCCAAGGACCTCCGGAGCGGCTCCCGGACCTCCATGGACGCCGGACGTGAGACCTGGCCTGACCCGGTCGACGTCCCTCGCGGGGACCGCCGTCGTCCCGCCCCCCGTTCACGGGGGTGCGGCGGTCCCCGCGATATCTCTTTTGCGGGCGGTGTCAGCGGGCGGGGCTGGAGCCGGATGCCCGGCAGCGTCGGCCGCTCCGCACATCGCGCCGAGGCTGACGAAGAGCGAGCTGACCACGCACATGGACGACGACGGGCTACGCGAGCGGACCGGTGGGCTGGTCGAGGCGACGGGCTCGCCGGCGGCCGCGGAACCCGCCGACCTCGTCGCCCACTTCACCAGCCGGCCCCGGCGGGTCAACCTGCGCCAGGTCATGGGGCCGCCGACCGCGCAGGTGTGAGGGCCGGGGTCAGGCCTCCCAGTCGCTGCCCTGGGAGGACTGCTTCGCGCGCCGGCCGCGGAAGAGGTCCGGGTTGACGCGCAGGGCCTGGAAGGCGTTGACGCCGACGATGCCGACCCAGGAGACCAGCAGGCCGGGCAGGTGGGCGACACCGCCGCCGATCGCGGACAGCGGGATCGCCAGCACCAGGGAGACGATGCCGAAGCCGAAGCGCTCACCGAAGGAGTCGGTGGGCTTGGGCGAGCGGGCGCCGCGGGCCGTCACCATCTGCTGCTCGGCGAGCTGCCGGCGCAGCCTGCGGTCCACGGCACCGTCGATGCGCTGGTCGACCTTCTCCAGGAACGAGTCGACCAGCGCGGACTCGTACTCCTCGCCCAGTTCCCTGCGGGCCTGCAGGGTGGCGTTGAGTTCCTTCTTGAGCTCGGGATCCCGCGCATCCATTCCGGTCATGGCATCCACGGTAGGCAGCGGGACCACCCCCTGCACTGGGGTTAGCCCCCCTGTTGCGGCGGGGGTCGTTCCCAGGCCGTACGGCCGGACACCCCGGTCCGGCCGACGGTCTCGCGCGGTTCACGCACGGGTGATGGACCACTCGTGGTTGTTGCTGCTCTCCGCCGCACACGGCCAGATGATCAGGTTCTTGTTCTGGTCGTTGTTCGCGTACGAGTCCAGGCACTGGTTCCGGCTGGCGAAGTTGCGGATCCAGAACTTGCCGTCCGCCTGCTTGTCCAGCCACCACAGCTGGTTGTCGGCGGTCGTGCCGTTGCACGGAAACTCCTGGACTTTCGTGGCACCGGGGCGGGCCCCGAAGTTGCCCAGGTCCAGACACAGGCCGTCCATGACATTGCGGATCTGGAAGAGAGGCACCCCGCCGGGACCGGCGCTGCTGTACTTCTTCTCCACGTTCCACAGCTGGTTGTCGTCCGTGGTGTTGTGGCACTGCGCGTGGATGACCGGGCCGTCGGCGGAGCCCTTGGAGAAGCCGGGGATGTCGACGCAGGTGCCGTTGGTGTTGTTCTTGATCAGGACCCTTGTCAGGATCGTCGGCAGAGTGCCGGACGCGGCAGCCGCGCCCTTGCTCGTCCTGGCCTTGCTCTTCTTGGCCTTCGTCGTCGCCGTCGCGGCCGGGCCGGGCAGCACGTGCTTCTCCACGGGGGAACCCGCGGCCTTCTTCACGCCGGCGCTCCGCTTGTTGTCCGCCTTCTTCCCCGGCTTCTTCGAGGCCGGTGACTCGGCGATGAACACTCCCGACTTCGCCCCGTCATCGTCCAGAACGGTTTCGGCGGCGGCAGGGGCCACGCTGTTGCTCTTGTCGTCATCGTCGTCGCCGGTGGCCATGACCAGCAGCGGTACGGCGATGAGAATGGCCCCGGCCATGGCGGCACCGGCCAGCAGGGGCTTCTTCGGACGGTTGGGGACGTCCTCGTCCCCGACGGGGGAGTCGCCACGGGTCACCACCGCGGCCGTGGCCGTCGCGCCGACACCGTTTGAATCTCCATCGGCGGATGCCGCCCCCGCCGTGCCCCTGCCGCGGCGGGACGCCCGGCCCCATATACCGCCTGCCCGTCCGCCGCTCATCGGTTC
>NZ_RSAJ01000283.1 GCF_003933965.1 Streptomyces sp. RP5T | reverse complement strand
GCTCCGGGCCCCACCGCGTCCCCGGTGAGCTACCCGGCCTACCACCACGCGAAGGCCCCCGACCGGCCCACGCACAGCACGACCTCACCCGTGATCTACGTCCTGCTCATCACCGCGCCCGCGGTGGTCGCCGTCGCCGCCCTGCGGCCCCGCTAGTGCCGATCCTGGAGGCATCCCTTGCCGGAATGGCTTGTTCTCATCCTCGCGATGCTGGCCGCGTGCGCGGTGGTGGTCACCGTCACGCTCATCCGCCACAAGGCGGCACCCGTGGACGAGGACCCCAGCGAGACCCCGGACGTCATCGAGTACATGACGATGTGGATCGGGGTGGTGTACGCCATCGTCCTGGGACTGGCCATCGCGGGCGTGTGGGAGGCCCGCAGCGCGGCCCAGGACCACGTCCAGGCGGAGGCGCAGGCACTGCACGAGATCTCGGAGCGGGTCCAGGTCTATCCGGCCGACGTCCGTGACCGCATTCGGGCCGATGTCAACGCCTATGTCGGACACGTCGTCACGACGGAGTGGAAGGAGATGGCCGACCACCGCCGCATGACCGAGCAGGGCACCGAGCTCCTCGACCGGCTGCGCACGGACGTCACCTCCTACGAGCCGAGAAGCGACTTCGAGGCCCAGGCCTACCAGCCGCTCGTCGACCAGGTGGCCGCCGTGGACCAGGCCCGCAACGCCCGCGCGGACTCGGTCGAGCCCACCATGCCGGGGGTGGTCTGGTTCGGTCTGCTGGGCGGCGGCATCGTCACCATCGGGATGGTCTTCGCGCTGCAGATCCGGCGCACGACACGCGAACTGATCCTGGCCGGCCTGTTCTCCGCGCTGATCGCCTTCCTGCTCTTCCTGATCTGGGACTTCGACGCGCCCTACAGCCGGGGCATCACGGCGTCGGCGGATCCGTTCTTCGCCCTCTTCCCGGACATCAAGGGCTGAGAGCCCCGCACCGCGGACGCCCCCCGGGGGGGCGTCCGGCACCCGACACGCCGACGGTGTCCCCCGAGCGGCCCACACGAATACCCCATTCGGAGCGACAGCGATCGCGCGGACGCACACCTGTTCCTAGCGTTTCGGTCATCGAGGTGCATTCCCGACGTAGGCGGAACAGGTCCGCAGTTGCTCCTCGGGGACCGGAGGAACCACCATGCGCGCGATACGCGTCGCTTCGGCCGCACTGCTGGGCGTGACCGCCCTGGTCCTGACCGCGCCGGCCGCCGTGGCGAAGGGCGACAACATCACGCCCTTCGGCTTCAGCGTCGTGCCCTCGACCGTCGCCCCGGGCGGGGAGGTGGGGCTGCTGCTGGAGCGCAACCACGGCGGCTGCAAGGGCTCCGCGACCGTGACCTCGGGGGTGTTCGACACCATCACCATCCCGGCGCACAAGAGCCAGGCGACGGTCGTGGTCGACCGGGACGCCCGGCCCGGTGCGGTCTACCAGGTGACGTTCACCTGTGACGGCGTGAGCGGCTCCACGGGCCTGGCCATCTCCGGCGGCCGCCCGGTGGGTCCCACCCCGGTGCCCCTCAACCCCGACCGGGGCGTGCAGGCCGGTGAGGGCGGCAGCTTCGCCGGTTTCGACGTCAAGGAGCTCGGCTTGGGAGCCCTGCTGATCGCGGGCTCGGTCGGGGCGGCCTACCACTTCTCCCGTCGCCGCACCGGCGACGACGGCGCCTGACGGCTGCCGCGGGCGCACGGCAAGAGCTCCGCCCCGGGTCCTCGCGGAGTCCGGGGCGAAGGTCCTCTCCGAAGGGGGCGGAGATCAGATGTGCCGCTCGGACCGCCTGCGCATCCAGAACACCCCGCCGCCGATGACGGCCAGCGCCACCAGGCCGCCGCCGATGGCCATGTCGGTCGGGGTGGCCCCGCTGGAGCTGCTGCCGCCGAGACCGCCGCGGACGCCCCCGATGACGGTGAAGGCGGTGGGGTTGATCACGGTGCCGTTGCCGCAGACGACGCTGATGCTGTGCGATCCGGTGGCCGCGTTCCGGTTGACCGTGGCACGCCCCGTGGCCAGGTTGTTGGTCCCCGTCGTCAGTCTGATCGTCCGGAACGCGTCCGAGCTCGCGGTGGCGTTGCCCGTGCAGTTGTTGACGGTGATGGTCAGCTGGCCGCCCCGGGCGATGACATTGGGAAGGGCGACGACATTGCTCGGGTTCAGGTTCATGCCGTCCCGCGCGACGGCCGCCGGGGCGGCGAGTCCGAGCACGGCGACCGCGGCACCGGCAGCCGCCAGGGCACGAGTAGTACGCATGTGAATCCTCCGCGGGAGACGCCCCGGGAACGGTCCCCGGTGGATCGGCGAGAAAACGCCTCCCAGAAAGACCCTCAGACTCCTTGCGCGCGCCCGCATTTCGGGAATGCTCCGTCCTGGTGATCGGACACGCCGAACGAAAAGCGCACAATCCGATATCTTCGCAGGTCACGGACCGTCAGAAAATTCCTGTTCACGGCAACTCGGATGGCTCACCACCCGTGTTCGGGGGCCACCCGTTCGCCGTTGCCCCGTCGCCGGTTGCGCGCGCGGGACTTAGCGTTCTCGTATGCGCGAATGACACGGCGACGGCCGCGTCGAGAGGGGAAGTCAATGTCTGCGTCCGAGCTGGCCGATCTGGCCGAAGAGGAGGAGCAGCGGAGGAAGCGTGCTCCCTGGGGCGTGATAGCGCTTGTTCTGCTGACCGGCCTCGCGCTCATTCGGAACGGTTCGGGGGAGTTCGACGTCGGGCCGCCGCAGCCCGCGTCGGCGGCCGCGGCGGACAGCCGGGTGCACGGCAGCGTCCTGCGCGACACCCCCGCTCCCCTGCCGTTCGCCCAGCCCGACCGGGTCTCCATCCCGGCGATCCGGGTCGACGCGCCGATGGTGCCGGTCGGCCTGGACCCGGACGGCTGGGTGGGCGCGCCGCCGCCGGAGGACCCGAACCTGGCCGGCTGGTTCACCGGCGCGGTGTCCCCCGGCGAGAAGGGCACGGCGGTCGTGGTCGGCCATGTCGACAACAAACAGGGCCCCGCCGTGTTCTACGGCCTCGGGGCCCTGAAGAAGGGAAATCGCGTCGAGATCAGGCGCAAGGACGGGAAGACCGCGATCTTCGAGATCTACGGGATCGAGGTCTTCGAGAAGAACGATTTCCCCGGAGACCGCGTGTACGGATCCAAGGGCACCCCCGAATTGCGGGTCATCACCTGCGGGGGCGGTTTTTCCAAGCAGAGCGGATACGCCGGAAACGTCGTCGCCTTCGCCCGCCTGGTCGAGGTCCGCTGAGCGGTCCCCGACCCGGCGGGCGCCTTTCGGCTATACGTACTGCCGTCGCGGGACGGTGATGTGATAGCCGGAATCGATGAGCCGCGGCAGATAGTCGCGCAGCGCCCGGACACTCTGGGAGCGGTCGCCCCCGGCGTCGTGCGAGAGCACCACGACGCCGGGGGCGGCGCCGCTTTCCACCCGGCCGACGATGCGGCGGGTGCCCGGGGTGGTCCAGTCGAGGGTGTCGACGGACCAGGCGAGGGGCTCCATGCCGAGCTCGGCACCGAGTTGGAACGCGGCCCGGTTCCAGGCGCCGTAGGGGGCCCGGAACCACTCGGGCCGCTCTCCGTAGCCGTCCTCGATGACGTCGCAGGTGCGTTCCATCTCGGAGCGGATGCGGGCGCGGGTCAGGCGGGTGAGCAGCGGGTGGGACCAGGTGTGGTTGCCGACGACGTGTCCCTCGTCGGACATCCGGGCCAGCAGGTCCTGGTTGTCGACCGCCATCTCCCCGCACACGAAGAACATCGCGCGGACGTCGTACTCGGCGAGCGTGTCCAGGATGTGCGGGGTGTAGCGGGGGTCGGGTCCGTCGTCGAAGGTCAGGACCATGGTCCGGCCGCGCCCGGACACCTTCAGCAAGGGCTCGTGGCGTACGAGCGTCTTCCTGGGGGCGGCGCGCGGCGGGCCGTATCCGGTCAGGGGCTGGAGGCGGTAGGCCGAGGAGCTGACCGCGCGACGGGCCGGCGGGCCGGCGGCGGGGAGCGCCGGCCGGGCCGGCTCCTGGCCCGTGAGGGCCGCGAGCACTCCGGCCGTGCCGGCGGCCCCGACGGCGGCGGCGCCGGCCACCAGGGCCCGGCGCCGCGTGAGCACTGCCGCCGCCTTCGACGACAGCCGAGTGAGCAACTGATCCTTCGTCATGACTCATCAGTCGCCCGGCAGGGCGCCGACGCACCTCAGCAACACCGGTGCGGCGGCATCAATACACCCGCCCGGCCCAGCGAGGACGCCCCGAGTGGCATGGCGGGGCGTCAGGACGACCCCGTACGGGGCCCGTCGGCTTCGGCCCCGGCCTCGTCCCCTCCGTCGAGGCCGGGGCGCCGAGAGCGGCGACGGGCTTCGGTGACGGCCCGTTCGCCGCCCGCCCTTCGGGTGCCCTTTTTCGGCAAAGCTTGCGCACCGATCTCCGACCGACCCCGTACGACGTCCGGACCTGCGGCTTCCGATAGCCTCACAGCCGTGACGGAACAGCACTCGCACCAGTTCGAGCGGGGCACGGACGGGCCCAAGGTGATCGTCGTCGGCGTGGACGGCTCCGACTCCTCGCTCCGCGCCGCCGCCTACGCCGGAGGTCTGGCCCGGCGCCAGAACGCGTTGCTCGCCGTGGTGTACGTCCAGCCGGTGATCGCCTCGGGAGCCGCGCTCGGCGCCCCGGTCGCCGAGACGACGGACGAGATCGCCGAGGACCTGGTCGCCCAGATCCGGCGCGCCACCGAGCAGAACAAGGGGATATTCGATGTGCGCTGGGAGTTCCACACCTTCCGCGGCGACCCCTACGGCGGGCTGACGAAGGCAGCGGACGAACTCAAGGCCGACGCGGTGGTCGTCGGCGCCTCGGAGCAGGCAGGACACCGGATCGTCGGTTCCGTGGCGGTACGCCTGGTCAAGGCCGGCCGGTGGCCGGTGACCGTGGTGCCGTAGCGGTCCCGCACCGCCGTCACGCACCCGCGCGGCGTCAGAGCGAGCGCAGGAAGTCCAGCACGATGGCGTTGAACTCCTCGGGCCTCTCCAGGTTCGGGAAGTGCGAGGTGCCCTCCACCAGGACCGAGCGGCCGTCGCGCGCGGTGCTCGCGTAGCGTTCGGCGTCGGCGAGCAGGTCCGGGGAGTCGAGCGTGCCGTTGACGGTGAGCACCGGTACGTCGATCTTCGGGACGCGGGCCCAGGTGTCGGTCATGGGCACATGCCAGTTCCGTTCGCCCGGCGTGTGCTTGGCGATGGTGTGCAGGGCCATCTCGCGCAGGTGGTCCAGGATCCGCGGGTCGGTGTCCGCGACCTCGCGGAAGGGGCCGGCGACGGACCGGAGGAACACCTGGAGCCAGCCCTCGATGTCGCCCGAGTGCAGCGTCCGGTGGGACTCGGCCACGATCTGCCGGGTCGCCTCGTGGGTGTACTGGAAGTCGCTGACCGAGGCGCCGCTCAGCACGATCCCCCGGACCAGTTCCGGATACTCGATCGCCGTGTCACCGGCGACGGCCCCGCCCATGGAGACGCCGACCAGGGCGGCGGGGCCCGCGTCGAGATGACGCAGCAGTCCGGCGAGGTCGTCGGCCCAGCGGAAGGGCTCGGTGGCGTTGGCGCTCCAGCCGTGGCCGCGGATGTCCACGGCGATGACGCGGTGTCCGGCGGCCACCAGTGCGGGTGTCTGGGCCTCGAAGAGCCGGTGGTCGACGTAGCCGGAGTGCAGCAGGACGACGGGGGCGCCGGTGCCGGTGTCCCGATAGGCGATGTCCCCGTCGGTGGACGCGTGGTAGCTCAGTTCCGAAGCGACTGTCATGACAACCAAGGTGTCATCTTCGGCGAACTTTGACAACCCGGTTGTCACAATGAACCGCGGTGCATGATGAGCGGGTGAACGACATCGACGAGCCACTGCCCCCCGACGATCTCGGCCACCGGGTCAGCGAGGTGTTCGACCTGGTCGGCGCGCTCTACCGGCGCGGCCTGCGCAAGCTGGAGCAGGACGAGGCGGACCGGGGGATGTCCGTCGGTGTGCGTTCCGTCCTCGTCCTGCTGCACAGGTACGGGCCCATGACGGTTCCTCAGATGGCCCGGATCATGGCGCTGACCCGGCAGTTCGTGCAGCGCATGACCAATGAGGCGATCGACCGGGGCTGGACGCGGGCCGTACCCAACCCCGCCCACCAGCGGTCCTCGCTGATCCGGATCACGGACGAGGGCACGGCCGCCGTCACCGCGGTCCTCGCGCGCGAGCACGCCCTGAACCAGCAGGTCGGCGGGGGCGAACTGACCGACGCCGAGCTCCGGGCGTGCGTACGCGTGCTGAAGGAGATGCTGCGGACCTTCGACCACGTGGACGTGGACGGGCCTACTGCCCCATCGTGAGCCCGTCCTTGGCCGCGCCCCGGCTCAGCACCACCTCCCGGATGCGGTCGCGGACGCCCTGGACGTCGGCGCCCTGAGCGATCGCCCGGTTGAGGTTCACCACCCGGCCGGCGTCCACGTCGAACAGCTGCGGCACGAACTCCGCCTTGGTGACCCGCCAGCGCTCACCCGGCCGGGCCGGCGGGGCGAACGTGAAGCGGCCGAGGGTGGACTGGTTGCCGCGCGGGTCCTGGGCACCCTCGTGGTTGGACATCTCGCCGGCGATCTGGTCGCCCATGCCGTAGACCACCCAGGTGCCGTTGACCTTCTCGTACGCCTGCGGGACATGGGCGTGGGTGCCGAGGATCAGGTCCACGTCGGGACGTCCGCCGGTGCGGGCGGCGGTCAGGTCGCGGGCGAGGGCCAGCTGCTGCTCGTCGGGCGCGTCCTGCCATTCGGTGCCCCAGTGCAGCGAGACGGCGACCACGTCGGCGCCCGCCTTCCGGGCCGCGCGGGCGTCCGCCAGGATCCTGGTCTCGTCCATGAGGTTCACCGCCCAGGGCTGTCCCTGGGGCAGCGGGAAACCGTTGGTGTCATAGGTGTAGGAGAGATGGGCGACCTTCGCCGCACCCGCGCGCAGAACGGTGACCGTGCGCGCCTCGCCCTCGGTACGGGCGGTTCCGGCATGCCGTACGCCCGCGCGGTCCAGGGCGTCGAGCGTACGGCGGATGCCCTCGGCGCCGTCGTCGAGGCTGTGGTTGGAGGCGGTCGAGCAGCCGTCGTAACCGGTGGCGGCGAGAGCCTGGGCCACCTCGGGCGGTGACTTGAAGGTCGGGTAGCCGGTGTAGTCGCCGTTCGCGCCGTAGACGGTCTCCATGTGACACAGCGCCAGATCGGCGCGGGAGACGACGGGCCGGATTCCGGCCAGCATCGGGCGGAAGTCGTAACCGTTGCCGCCCGCGTCGAAGCGGGCCCGGTCGATGATCGAGCTGTGCGGCAGGACGTCGCCGGAGGCGACGAGTGTGAAACCGCGCGGTGCGGCGGCGGCCGGGGCCGGATGCCCGGAGGTGTCGTGGTCGTGCGCCTGGCAGGCCGCTCCTCCGGCCAGAAGGGCCGTGAGGGCCAGGGCAACCTGCCGTCTGCGTGCAATCATCAGCTCACCCCATTGAGGTCATATTTACTGACGAATGGTTATGAACTTGGCGCGGTCGGCAAACGGCCTGGCCGCCTTGTTGACCCTTCCGGGGCCGAAGGGACGCGGACGGGACGGGGAAGGGACGCGGAAGGGACCGTTCACCGAACCGTTCGTCGACGCGATCGACCGTCCGCCGCAGATCCTTGTGCGTGCCCTGTCCCCCGGCCCGGCGCTGAGGTGCCATACGGCCATGACGGCCGGAACCACCCTCACGAACGGGACGACCGCCGAGCACGAGCTCGCCGCACTGCAGCGGGAGCACGGCCGGCCTCTCTTCGCGCTCCTCCTCCGGCTCAGCGACGGGGACCGGCAACGCGCCGAGGACCTGGTGCAGGAGACCCTCGTACGCGCCTGGCAGCATCCCGAGGCGCTGCGCGCCGACGACTTCGAGTCCGTACGGCCGTGGCTGCTGACCGTGGGGCGCCGGCTCGCGATCGACGCGCGGCGGGCCCGGCAGGCGCGTCCCGCCGAGGTCGGCGACGCGGTGCTGGAGAACGCCCGGGTGTGCGCCGATCACGCCGAGCGGGCCGCCGCCGCCCTCGACGTCCGCGAGGCTGTGAAGACTCTCACTCCGGAGCACCGTGAAGTCCTGGTGCTGGTGTATTTCCAGGGGGCGAGTGTGGCGGAGGCCGCCGAGATCCTGGGGATTCCGCCCGGTACCGTGAAGTCCCGCGCGTACTACGCGCTGCGAGCCCTGCGCCGGGTGCTTCCCGGATACGCGGCCGACCTGCGGTGAAACCAATGGGAAAGTCAAACCTCCGTAAAGCGCCTTGCTGAAGACCCCGGTTGAGTAATCGGCTGTCCTCATCCGTGTTCCGGATGGGGTCCTGGGTCGGGGCGACGCGCACGCACCGGAGGAAGGCAGGAAGGGATGCTGCACAGAGGTCAAGAGAGCACGGACGGCACCGGCGGCGGCGAACTCATCGTTCCCATGGCCTGGTTGTACGCCGAGTACATCGCCGACGAGCTGCTGCGATCCGGCGACCTGATGCCGCCGACGTCCTTCGAGTTCCGCGCCGGGCGGGACGCGCTGGCGCTGACCGTCTTCCTCGCCGACACCGAGGGAGAACTCTCCGGCATCCAGGTCGTCTCGCAGCTGGAGAACTGGCTGTCACTGACGGCCTACGACCAGCCGTGGCAGGACTGGGTGTGCGAGCGGATGGCCGCGCTGACCGCCGAGGCGGTCGCCACCGGCGAGCCCGCCGCGGACCTCGAACTCGCGGCCGCGGCCTGGCGCTGGCTGGAGGAGACGGAACTGCTCGCGCCCGATCTGAACGCCGTGCCGGGCGGCGGGGCCGGGGCCGGTGAGGACGAGGGTCCGAAGGTGTGGACACCTGCCTGGCAGCTCGGTCTGCCGCTCGGCCACCTCGCCATCCATCTTTTCTAGATTCCTTTCGATTCGGACCAATCCGCGGGGCCGAGCGCTCCGAATCCCTTGGTCACGATTCGGTGCATGCCTTGAGTGATTCGGCGGGCTGGTGCGTACCGGTGGGAGCAAGGAGTAACCCCACCCACACCCAACGGCACGAGGTTTCGGCATGAGGTCCTTGGAGAGGCATCGCGACGTCGGCGCGTACGCGCTCGGCGTGCTGGACGAGGCGGAGGCCTTCCGCTTCGAGGACCACCTCATGGAGTGCCCCCAGTGCGCGGCACACGTGACCGAGTTCGGTCCTGTGACCCGTCAGATGATGCTGTACCGCCGGGCGACCCCTCGGACCGTGCACCCGATGGCCCAGCCCGGCCCGCAGCTCCTCAACCGCCTCCTCGCCGAGGTCGCCACCCGCCACCGGGCCCGCCGCAGGCGCCTGCTGTACGCGGTCGCCGCCTCGGTGGTCCTGACCGTGGGCGGTTCCACTCTCGCGATGACGGCGAACGGCGACTCGACGCGGACCACCAGCGTCGAGGCCACCGACGACCGCTCGGGCGTGTGGGCGCAGGTCACCACCGAGGACGAGGACTGGGGCACCCAGGTGGAACTCAAGGTCAAGGACGAGTCCGGCCCGCGCGCCTGCCACCTCGTCGCGATCAGCCGCGACGGCACGGAGGAGACCGTCACCGGGTGGAACGCCACCGGACACGACACCGGCGACAACACCATGATGGGCAGCTCCACCTTCCACGCCGACCAGATCGACCACTACGAGGTCAGGACGGCGGGCGGGGAGCATCTGGTGACGCTGGAACCGAGCTGACGGCGGCCGGTCACTTGAGCAGCCGCGACAACCGCCGGTCCGCCAGCAGCTTGCCGCCCGTCTGGCAGGTGGGGCAGTACTGGAGGGAGGAGTCGCTGAAGGAGACCTCCCGGACGGTGTCGCCGCACACCGGACAGGGCTCGCCGGTGCGGCCGTGCACGCGCAGGCCGGACTTCTTCTCCGACTTCAGACGGCCCGCCGCCACCCCCCGCGAGCGTTCCACCGCCTCGGTGAGGGTCGAGCGCAGGGCCCGGTAGAGGGTCTCCGTCTCCTCGGGGGTCAGGGAGGCCGCCAGTTTGAACGGGGACATCCTCGCCGCGTGCAGGATCTCGTCGCTGTACGCGTTGCCCACTCCCGCGATGAGGGTCTGGTCCCGCAGGGCACCCTTCAGCTGCCGGCGCTCGCCCTTGAGGAGGGCCGCGAGGCGCGCCCCGTCGAAGTCCTCGGCCAGCGGGTCCGGGCCCAGACGGGCGACACCGGGGACCTCCTGGGGGTCGGCCACCACGTACACGGCGAGGCGCTTCTGCGTCCCCGCCTCCGTGAGGTCGAACCCCTCGCCGGTCTCCAGGGCCACCCGCAGGGCGAGGGGGCCCTTGCCGGGCCGGGGCGGGCCGTCGGGCAGGCGGTCCTTCCAGTGCAGCCAGCCCGCGCGGGCCAGGTGGGTCACGAGGTGCGGGCCGCCGTCCGTCTCCAGGTCGAGGAACTTGCCGTGGCGGTGCACGGCGACCACCTCGCGGCCCTCGACGGCGGTGAGCGGGGGGTCGTACGTCTTCAGCACGCTGATGGCCACCGGCAGCACGCGCACCATCTCGTGGCCGACCAGGTTCTCGGTCAGGAAGTCCTTGAGCGCTTCCACCTCGGGGAGTTCCGGCATACGTCCAGAG
>NZ_RSAJ01000282.1 GCF_003933965.1 Streptomyces sp. RP5T | reverse complement strand
GCGTGCAGGACGCCCCCTGGCACCAGGTCCGCCTCCTGCTGCGCCTGCACCGCTACGCGCGCGAGGTCCTGGCCTCCTCGGTGGACGTACGGCTCCTGACGGCGGGCCAGTGCCTGGACCGGCACCGCGACGCCTCGGAGGCGGCCGCTGCGGCTGCGGCTGCGGCTCGTACCCCCCGTATCGCCCCGGCCACCGCCTACGCCCTGGGCGTCCTGCACGCCGACCAGCGTCACGAGGTGGAGGCCGCCCGGTTCGCGTTCCAGCAGTGCTGGCAGAAGGAGCCGGTGAACACATGACGGGGTCCGGTGGCAGGAACGACTGCGTCGTCCAGGCGGCCGGGTGCGTCCTGTGGCGCCGCTCACCGCTCGACGGCGACCTGGAGATCTGCCTCGTCCACCGGCCGAAGTACGACGACTGGTCGCATCCCAAGGGCAAGTTGAAGCGCGAGGAGGACGCCCTCACCGCCGCACTGCGCGAGGTGGAGGAGGAGACGGGCTACCGCGCCGAGCCCGGCACCGAGCTGTCCACCGTCCGCTACATGGCCAACGGCCGCCCCAAGAGGGTCCGTTACTGGGCGGCCGAGGCGACCACGGGCCACTTCACCCCGAACGACGAGGTGGACCGCATCCTGTGGCTCTCGCCCGCCGCGGCCCGCAGCCGTCTGACGCAGTACCGCGACCGCACCCTGATCGACGAGCTGCTGCCCCTCTAGGGGCCGTCCGTGTGGCCGGCCGCGTCCGCGCGTGCCTGGCTGCGGGCTCTGCGCGCCGGTCCGCGCCAGCCGCAGGAGCACCGGGCCAGACAGAAACGGCCTTGTTCGACCATCTGCGTGTGATGGGCCGGTCGGTCGGAGGGAGCGGGGGGAGTCCTGTCCTGCTGCTGCGCCACTCCGACAACGTTACCCAGCTCGGGTAAAGCCCAAGTATGCGCGTGACGACCCCTCCCAGCCGTCGTTAAGCGAACGACAGGCGGTCCTGGACGGACGTATCGGCTGGGGGTAGGCGGCGATGGCGAAGCGGCAGCAGAAGCGGGCCCGCGGTTCGGCCGCCGCCGCGGCGGTGCTCATGGCCTGCGCCTGCGCCACCGGTTGTTCGGCGAGCGGTGCTGCCCTGGACGGCGCGCACGGGGCCGGTGCGGTCGAGACCCTGCGCGAGGCAGCCGACACCCTGGTGGACGCGGGCAGTTCGAAGACCCGTACGTCCATGGAGATGGCCACCGGCGGCACCCGGGTCACCATCCGGGGCGAGGGCGTGTACGACTACCGCGGGCGGCGCGGCCGGCTGAAGGTGATGCTGCCGCAGGACCCGGCCGGCACCAGCGAGCACCGCCCGATCACCGAACTCCTCGCCCCCGGAGCCCTGTTCATGAAGAACCGGGGCGCGGGTGTGCCCGCCGACAAGTGGGTGCGGGTCGACACCGCGAGCCTCACCGACGGCAACCTCGTCACCGGCGGGGCCACCGATCCGCTCGTGGCCGCCGAGGTGCTGCGCGGGACCAGGACGGCCACGTACGTGGGCGCGGCCGAGCTCGCGGGGACCGAGGTGCGCCACTACCGCGGCACCGCGGACCTGACCGCCGCCGCCAGGGACGCGGACAGCGCGGGCAAGGGGGTCCTGGCGGCGGCCGCGAAGGGGTTCGCCACGGCCGCGGTGCCCTTCGACGTCTACCTCGACGACCAGGGCCGCATCCGCAAGGTGCGCCACCGCTTCAGCTTCGTCAACGGCCGGCAGCAGGGCACCGTCGCGGTCGCCTCGACGACCCTGCTGTTCGACTTCGGGGTCGCCACGGACGTACGCCTGCCGGCCGCCCGGGACATCTACGCGGGCAAGATCGCCGACGAGTGAGCGGCCGTGACGGGCGTCAAGGACTAGCCCGTCCGTGCCATGCGCGGTGTGTAGCCGCTCCCTACTCTAGGAAGTCGGTGACGGCAGAGAAGAGGTGATGCGCGTGGCTCCGGTCGGCGGTACGGCGGTTCAGGACCACGTGGCCCTCGCCGAGATCGAGTTGTGCGGAGAGCTGATCATCGCGGCGTCGGCCGCGGACGACCGGCTCAGCCTGGAGAGCATCGACGAGGTGCTGAAAGTGGCCGAGGAACGCGCGGACGCCCCCGGCCGGTGAGCCGGGGGCGCCTGGTGCGTCGTACGGAAGGCCGGATCACGTCCTCAGGAGACGGCCGATCGCCTTCGTCGCCTCCTCGACCTTCGCGTCGATCTCGGTGCCGCCCTTGAGGGCCGCGTCGGCGACGCAGTGCCGCAGGTGTTCCTCCAGGAGCTGCAGCGCGAAGGACTGCAGGGCCTTGGTGGAGGCGGACACCTGCGTGAGTATGTCGATGCAGTAGACGTCCTCGTCGACCATCCGCTGCAGGCCCCGGATCTGCCCCTCGATCCGGCGCAGGCGCTTGAGGTGCTCGTCCTTCTGCTTGTGGTAGCCGTGCGTGGTGGGTTCAGGGGACTCGTGGGGGCTGTTTTCCGCCACTGTCTCCAGGGGCGCCGTGGCGCCGGCCCCGGTCGTCGTCATCGCGTCCTCCACATCACGGCCACACCCTGAGGGAATCACATACCCCTCCTGGGTATATCGTACCGAAGTTTCCCGGGTATAGGGCCTGCGGACGGCCCCCGTGCCGACCACTGTGCCCGATGGGCGACACTGGGGGACGGCCCATTAGCCGTGGCCGGATGATGCACTTAGCATCACCCTGACCGAAACCGATGCACCCCGAGGACCCCTTGTGCGCTTTCGTCTGACCCCCAGGGAGACGAGCTTCTACGACATGTTCGCCGCTTCCGCGGACAACATCGTCACGGGCTCGAAGCTCCTGATGGAACTGCTCGGGGCGGACGCCTCCGCCCGGGCCGAGATCGCAGAGCGTATGCGGGCCGCGGAACATGCCGGTGACGACGCCACGCACGCGATCTTCCACCAGTTGAACTCCTCCTTCATCACGCCGTTCGACCGCGAGGACATCTACAACCTGGCGTCCTCCCTCGACGACATCATGGACTTCATGGAGGAGGCCGTCGACCTGGTCGTCCTCTACAACGTCGAGGAACTGCCCAAGGGCGTCGAGCAGCAGATCGAGGTGCTCGCGCGGGCCGCCGAGCTCACGGCCGAGGCCATGCCGAACCTGCGGACCATGGACAACCTCACCGAGTACTGGATCGAGGTCAACCGGCTGGAGAACCAGGCCGACCAGATCCACCGCAAGCTGCTCGCCATGCTGTTCAACGGCAAGTACGAGGCCATCGAGGTCCTCAAGCTCAAGCAGATCGTCGACGTCCTCGAAGAGGCCGCGGACGCGTTCGAGCACGTGGCGAACACGGTGGAGACCATCGCCGTCAAGGAGTCCTGAGCCCTTCCATGGACACCTTCGCTCTGGTCGTGACCATCCTGGTCGCGCTCTTCTTCACGTACACCAACGGCTTTCACGACTCGGCGAACGCCATCGCGACCTCGGTGTCGACGCGGGCGCTCACGCCCCGGGCCGCGCTCGCGATGGCAGCGGTCATGAACCTGGCAGGCGCCTTCCTGGGCTCCGGGGTCGCCAAGACCGTCAGTGAGGGACTGATCGAGACGCCGGAGGGCTCGAAGGGGATGGCCATCCTCTTCGCCGCGCTGGTCGGCGCGATCACCTGGAACCTCATCACCTGGTACTTCGGTCTGCCCTCCTCGTCCTCGCACGCGCTGTTCGGCGGCATGGTGGGAGCCGCGCTCGCGGGCGGCACCGAGGTGATCTGGAACGGCGTCCTCGACAAGGTCGTCATCCCGATGTTCCTGTCCCCGGTCGTCGGCCTGATCGCCGGCTACCTGGTGATGACGGCGATCATGTGGATCTTCCGGCGGGCCAACCCGCACAAGGCCAAGCGGGGCTTCCGGATAGCGCAGACCGTGTCCGCGGCCGGCATGGCCCTCGGCCACGGCCTCCAGGACGCCCAGAAGACCATGGGTGTCGTGGTGATGGCCCTGGTGATCTCGGGCCACGAGACCTACGGCGACCCGATCCCGGTCTGGGTGAAGATCGTCTGCGCGGTGATGCTGTCGCTGGGCACCTACGCGGGCGGCTGGCGCATCATGCGCACCCTGGGCCGGAAGATCATCGAGCTGGACCCCCCGCAGGGCTTCGCCGCGGAGACGACCGGTGCGGCGATCATGTTCACCACCGCGTACCTGTTCAAGGCGCCGGTGTCGACGACCCACGTCATCACCTCGGCGATCATGGGTGTCGGCGCCACCAAGCGGGTCAACGCGGTCCGCTGGGGCGTCGCCAAGAACATCGTCCTCGGCTGGTTCATCACCATGCCGGCCGCGGCGGCCGTGGCCGCCTGCGCCTACGGGATCGTGAACCTGGCGTTCCTGTAGGAGCCGTACACGTGATCGGGCCCGCCCCCGGATTCCGGGGGCGGGCCCTCTGTGTCCTCGCGGTGGCACCGCCATGCAGCACCGCGAGGGGTCGTGGGCCGGCTCAGCCGAAGCGGCCGGAGATGTAGTCCTCCGTGGCCTGGACGGACGGGTTGGAGAAGATCCGCTCCGTCTCGTCTATCTCGATCAGCTTGCCGGGCTGGCCGACGGCGGCCAGGTTGAAGAAGGCCGTGCGGTCGGAGACACGGGCCGCCTGCTGCATGTTGTGCGTCACGATGACGATCGTGAAGCGCTCCTTCAGCTCACCGATCAGGTCCTCGATGGCGAGCGTGGAGATCGGGTCCAGGGCCGAGCAGGGCTCGTCCATGAGCAGGACCTTGGGCTCCACCGCGATCGCGCGGGCGATGCACAGACGCTGCTGCTGACCGCCGGACAGGCCGGAACCGGGCTTGTTCAGCCGGTCCTTGACCTCGTTCCACAGGTTCGCGCCCTTGAGGGACTTCTCCACGACGTCCGACAGTTCGCTCTTCTTGTACGAGCCGTTCAGGCGCAGGCCCGCCGCCACGTTGTCGAAGATCGACATCGTGGGGAACGGGTTCGGGCGCTGGAAGACCATGCCCACCTCGCGGCGCACGGACACCGGGTCGATGCCCTGGCCGTACAGGTCCTCGTCGTCGAGGAGCACCTTGCCCTCGACGCGGCCGCCGGAGGTGACCTCGTGCATCCGGTTGAGCGTGCGCAGGAACGTCGACTTGCCACAGCCGGAGGGGCCGATGAAGGCCGTCACCGAGCGGGGCTCGACCGTCATCGAGATGTCCTCGATCGCCTTGTGGGAGCCGTAGTAGGCGGTCAGACCGCTTACGTCGATTCGCTTGGCCATAACTACTTCACTTCCAGTCAGTCGCTGAGAAGGCCCCGCCCGGCGGAGCCGGAGAATGTCGCCCTAGCGACCGGTCTTCGGGGCCTTCCAGCGGGCGATGCCGCGAGCCACCAGGTTCAGGATCATCACGAAGGCGATCAGCGTCAGGGACGCCGCCCACGCTCGGTCGTACGCCGCACCGGCGCCCGCACTGTTCGCGTACTGCTGATAGATGTACAGCGGCAGCGACTGCTGCGCACCTTCGAAGGGGTTCGCGTTGATGAGCGAGTTGCCCCACACCAGGAGCAGCACCGGCGCGGTCTCACCGGCGATACGGGCGATGGCGAGCATGATGCCGGTCGTGATGCCGCCGATGGAGGTCGGCAGGACCACCTTCAGAATCGTCCGCCACTTCGGGACGCCCAGCGCCAGGGACGCCTCGCGCAGCTCGTTCGGGACGAGCTTGAGCATCTCCTCCGTGGAGCGGACGACGACCGGCATCATCAGGATCGCCAGGGCGAGCGAGCCGGCGAACCCGAAGGGCTGCATGTCGAACATCAGCATGATCGAGAGGATGAACAGGCCCGCGACGATCGACGGGATACCGGTCATGACGTCGACGAAGAACGTGACGGCCTTGGCGAGCTTCCCGCGCCCGTACTCGACCAGGTAGATCGCGGTCAGCACACCGATCGGCGCCGCGATGACGGTGGCGAGGGCGACCTGCTCCAGGCTGCCGAGGATGGCGTGGTAGATGCCGCCGCCCGGCTCGGAGTCGGCGATCAGACCCATCGAGTGGGTCAGGAAGTAGAAGTCGAGGACCTTCAGCCCGCGCGAGACGGTCGACCACACCAGGGAGACCAGCGGGACCACGGCGAGCAGGAAGGCGACCCACACCAGCGCGGTCGCGATCCGGTCCTTGGCCTGCCGGCGGCCCTCCACACGGGCGGCGACGACGTAGGTGCCGAGGACGAACAGGACCCCGGCGATCAGCGCCCACTGGATGCTGCTCTGGAGTCCGGCGGCCGCGCTGATGCCGAGCCCGAGGGCGACGGAGCCCGCGGCGATGGCGTACGGGGTCCACTTGGGCAGGCTCGCGCCGCGCAGGGTGCTGGGGCGCTTGTCGGCGATGACGGCGTTGCTCATGCGTTGGCCCCCGAGTACTCCTTGCGACGCGCGATGATCATGCGGGCCGCGCCGTTGACCAGCAGGGTGATGACGAAGAGGACGAGACCGGAGGCGATCAGCGCGTCCCGGCCCAGCTCGCTGGCCTCGCCGAACTTGCTGGCGATGTTCTGGGCGAAGGTGCCGCCGCCCGGGTCGAGCAGGCTGGCCTGGATGTCGAAGCTCGGCGACAGCACGGTCGCCACCGCCATCGTCTCGCCGAGGGCGCGGCCGAGCCCGAGCATGGACGCGGAGATCACGCCGGAGCGGCCGAAGGGGATCACCGCCATGCGGATGACCTCCCAGCGCGTGGCGCCGAGCGCCAGGGCCGCCTCCTCGTGCATCTGCGGGACCTGGCGGAAGACCTCGCGGCTCACGTTGGTGATGATCGGCAGGATCATGATCGCGAGCAGGATGCCGACGGTGAGCATGGAGCGGGGGGCCCCGCCCTGCCACGTGAAGATGCCGGTCCAGCCGAGGTAGTCGTCCAGCCAGCCGTAGAGGCCGTTCATGTGCGGGACGAGGATCAGGGCGCCCCAGAGGCCGTAGACGATGGACGGCACGGCGGCGAGCAGGTCGATCACGTAGGCGATCGGGCCGCTCAGCCTGCGGGGGGCGTAGTGCGTGAGGAACAGCGCGATGGCGACGGCGATCGGGACGGCGATGGCCATCGCGATGATCGAGGAGACGATCGTGCCGAAGACCAGGACCGCGATGCCGAACTTCGGCGGGATGAGCTGGGTGTTCCACTCGAACGCGGTGAAGAAGTTCGCCTCGTCCTTGCTGATCGCGATCGAGGCGCGGTAGGTGAGGAAGCCGGCGATGGCGGCCATGATCACCAGCAGCAGGATGCCCGACCCGCGGGACAGGCCCAGGAAGATCCGGTCACCGGGACGGGTGGCGCCGCGGGCCGCGCGCTTCTGCTCGGCCACGGTCGGCTGGGAGGTGGGTGGAGGGGTGTCTTTTATCTGTGTGGTGTCCATCGGGTTCTCCGGTCTGCTGAGCCCCACGCGGGGTGCGGCTCCTGGCGGCGGTGCACCGGACGGTGCGGTCCGGACCGGCACCCCCGGGAAGGGGGCTCGGCCCGGACCGCACACTCAGGTCAGCTCAGGCCCTCGATGGTGGTGCGGACCTTGGCGATGATGTCGGCGGGGATCGGCGCGTAGTCGTTGTCCGAGAGGACCTTCTGGCCGTCCTCGGAAGCGACGTAGCGCAGGAACGCCTTGGTGGCGGGCAGGGTGTCGGCCTTGTTGCCCTTGTCGCAGACGATCTCGTACGTGACCAGGACCATCGGGTAGGCCCCGTCGGCCTTGGTCGCGTAGTTCAGCTGCAGCGCGAGGTCCGAGCCGGTGCCGACGACCTTGGCGTCGGCGATGGCCTTGGAGGCGTTCTCCGTGGTCGGCTCGACCGGGGCGGAGGCGCCGGTGTCGATGCTGACCGGCGTGATGCCGTCCTTGGCGTAGGAGAGCTCGAAGTAGCCGATGGCGCCGTTGGTCTGCTTCACCTGCTGGGCGACACCGGAGGACTGCGCGGCGGACTGGCCGCCCTTGGCCTGCCAGGTCTTGCCGCCGTCGTAGGGCCAGTCGCTCTTGGCGGTGGCGATCAGGTACTTCGTGAAGTTGTCCGTGGTGCCGGAGTCGTCCGAGCGGTGGAACGCCTGGATCTTGAGGTCGGGCAGCTTGACGCCGGGGTTCAGCTTGGCGATCGCCGGGTCGTTCCAGTTCGTGATCTTGGCGTTGAAGATCTTGGCGATGGTGGGCGCGTCCAGCGTGAGCTTGTCGACACCGGAGATGTTGATCCCGAGGGCGATCGGACCGCCGACCATCGGGAGGTCGATGCCCTGGCCGCCGGAGCAGACCTTCTTGGAGGCCGTGACCTCTTCGGGCTTCAGCGCGGAGTCGGAACCGGCGAAGGCGACCTGGCCGTTGTTGAACGCGGTCACACCGGCACCGGAGCCACCGCCCTTGTAGTTGATCTGCACGCCACAGGCCTGCGTGAACTGCTTGACCCAGGCGTCGATCGCGTTCTTCTGCGCGGAGGAGCCGTCGGCGAGGAGCTGACCCTTGGCGTCGTCACACTTGATGTTGCCCGCGGCGGCGGTGGCGGACGCGTTGCCGCTGCCGCTGTTGCTCGTGTCGTCGGAGCCGCACGCCGTGAGGGCCAGGGCGCCGGAGACGGCGAGAGCACCGAAGGCGAGGGCCCGCCGGTTCTTGCGCTGAAGCTTCACTTGAGTTCCTTCCGGGAGCCGCCGTCCTGAATCCGGCGGCGTGCGCGAAGTCTGGGTGACACGGATGCGCATTCGAGACGCACCACGCATCGCGTAAGGCCGAAATTAGGCAGATCAGGTGAAGGCGTTTATGGCCGGAAGTGAACGGGGGGTGAACCCCTGCAGAAGGTGCGGTGAGGTCACGGAACGCTTACGCCGAGGGCACAGTGTGATTCCGGAACCCGCCTGGGAACCCCCACACCCACAGTCCCGTCTCGTACCACGGAAGCCTGCGAGGCCGACGAAAGGCACGGATACATGGAACGGCGTACGTTCATCGGGGGCGGCGCGGCCGCGATAGCGGCTGTGGCCACGGCCGCCTGCGACAGCGGCAACAGTGTCGGCGCCACGCAGAGCACGGTCGGCCAGGCCCTCACCTCCCGTACGCCCGCCGCGGCCGCCGCGAACTGGTCGGCGCTCGCCCGCGACCTGGACGGCCCCCTGCTGCGCCCCGGCGACGCGAACTGGTCGACCGCCCGGCAGCTCTACAACACCCGCTTCGACGCGCTGAAGCCCACGGCGGTGGCGTACGCCGCCCACCCCGACGACATCCGCACCGCGCTCGCCTACGCCCGCGCCCACGGCGTCCGGGTGGCGATCCGCAACGGCGGCCACTCGTACGCCGGCTGGTCCTCGGGAAACAACCGGCTGATCGTCGATGTCTCGAAGCTGAACCGCGTCCGCGCCTCGGGCGGCACCGCCGTGGTCGGCGCCGGCGCCAAGCTGATCGACGTCTACCGGGCCCTGACCGCGAAGGGCGTGACGATCCCGGCGGGCTCCTGTCCGACCGTCGGCGTGTCCGGCCTGGTCCTCGGCGGCGGCCACGGCGTGGCCTCCCGGGCCTACGGCCTGACCTGCGACAGCCTCACCCAGGCCACCCTGATCACCGCCGACGGCAAGCAGCTCACCGCGAACGCGTCCACCAACAAGGACCTCTTCTGGGCCCTGCGCGGCGCGGGCAACGGCAACTTCGGCGTGGTGACCGAGCTGCACTTCAAGACCCACCCGGCCCCGCAGGGCGTGACCGCGTACGCGACCTGGCCGTGGTCGAAGGCGGCCGCCGTGGTGCGGGCCTGGCAGGAGTGGGGCCCCGCCCAGCCGGACGAGATCTGGTCCTCCTGCCATCTGGAGAACGGCGGCTCGCCCTCCGTGGCGGTCGCGGCCTTCTCCATGGGCACCTACGGCGAGCTCCAGAACGCGCTCGACCGCCTGGCCGACAGGATCGGCTCACCCGCCCGCAGCGTCTCCCTCCGGCGGCACTCCTACGAGAGCGCGATGGAGGCGTACGCGGGCTGCTCGTCCTTCTCCACGGACGCCAAGTGCCATCTGCCCGGCCCGACCCCGAACCGCGACCCGCACGGCGCCCTCGGCCGGGAGACCTACGCGGCCCGCTCGGACTTCTTCGACCGCTCGATCTCCGCGGCCGGCATCCAGACCCTCCTGAAGCAGGTCAGCGCGGTCCGCGGCGGCTCGGGCAGCATCGCCCTGACGGCCCTCGGCGGAGCGGTCAACCGCGTCTCCCCCACGGCCACGGCGTTCGTCCACCGCCGCTCCCGCATGCTGGCCCAGTACATAGCGTCCTGGCGGGCGGGCACCACGGGCACGGCGGCCCAGTCCTGGCTGACGGGGGCTCACGACGCGATGCGGCCGTACGCCTCGGGAGCGGCCTACCAGAACTACACGGACCCGACGCTGAAGGACTGGCGGAAGGCGTACTACGGCGACGCGGCGACCAAGCTGGCCAAGGTGAAGAAGCAGTACGACCCGCAGGGGTTCTTCACCTTTCCGCAGGCGCTGTAGCGCGCCGCGGCCCTACGTCGCCGGACAGGACCTAGGTGTATTGCCCCGTGAGGTTGGGGACGCGGCTGGCGGGTGGTTGGCCCTTGAGCGCGGTGTGTCCGCGGTGGTGATTGTAGGTGTGCAGCCAGTCGGGGAACGCTGCGCGTCGTTCCTGCTCTGACCGATAGGGCTTT
>NZ_RSAJ01000281.1 GCF_003933965.1 Streptomyces sp. RP5T | reverse complement strand
GGGCCGGACGGGCTGGGCGCAGTCGGTTGAGGAGGGCGCGGCCCAGCAGGGTCGCGTGGCGTATTCGGGTCGGCCGCCGCCGTCGCATCCCCCGGGCTCTTCGGGCACGCATGGTCCCACTGTCGGACGGATCGGCGCCGCCCGCGATGTGTGCTGTGCCACCCGGTGGAACCATCATCCTGGTCCGCGACGTTTTTCCAGGTGCACGCGGGCGTGGCCGGTTCCGGTGCCCCGCCCGCGCGTAGCTGATCACTGCACGCCTCGCCTGCGTACTGAAGGTTCCGAGAGAGAAGGGCGGCTCCGTGGACGTGCTCGACATCCTGCTGTTGCTGGTGATCGCCGCCTATGCGGCCTCCGGCTACCGGCGCGGCCTGGTGGCCGGCTGCGTGTCGTTCGCCGGGTTCGTCGGCGGCGCGATCGTGGGCGTGTGGGTGCTGCCGTGGATGATGGACCTGGTGACGCCGGGAAGCACGGCCGCGACGGTGACCGCCGTGCTCACGGTGCTGGTCCCGGCCGCCGTGGGGCACGAACTGGCGGGACGCCTGGCGCTCAGGCTGCGCAGGGAGCTGGACCAGGGCCCGCTGCGGGTCGCCGACGGCGTCGGCGGGGCCGCCGCCAACTCCGTGGCCGTGCTGGTCGTCGCCTGGGTCGCCGCCAGCGTGCTCGGCGCCTCCTCGTCCCCGTTGGTCACCACGGCCATACGGGACTCAGCGCTGCTCGGCGCCGTACAGGACTCGATGCCGGAGACCACGCCGTCCTGGTTCTCCCGGGCCACCTCCGCGCTCACCGAGGCGGGCTTCCCGCAGGTCTTCAACCCGTTCGAGAACGAATCGACGGCCGAGGTCGCGCGGCCCACCGGCGACAGCGTCACGGCCGCCGCCACCAACGCCGCCAAGCTCAGCACCGTCAAGATCGAGGGCGCCTCCGGCACCCAGGGCCGCGAGGGCAGCGGCTTCGTCTACGCACCGCAGCACGTGATGACCAACGCCCACGTGGTGGCCGGCATCGACGAGCCCGGCGTCCGGGTCGGCGGGGTCGGGCAGGTGTACTCGGCCAAGGTGGTGCTGTTCGATCCGGACAGGGACGTGGCCGTGCTGTACGTCCCGGACCTGCGCGCCCCGGTGCTGCGCTTCGACGACAGCGCCTCGCGCGGCGACTCCGCGGTGGTCGCGGGCTATCCGCAGGACGGCGACCTGAACCTCCAGGCGGCCACGGTGGCGAACCGGGTGAAGGCGACCGGGCAGAACATCTACAGCGACGCCACCGTCACCCGCGAGATCTACTCGATCCGCTCGACCGTGCGCCCCGGCAACTCCGGCGGCCCCCTGCTGACCACCTCCGGCAAGGTCTACGGCGTGGTCTTCGCCCGCTCCACCTCCGACGACGAGACGGGGTACGTCCTGACCGCCGACGAGGTCGCGGGCGACGCCGAGAAGGCCGCGGACGCCACGTCACCGGTGGACACGGGCGAGCTGGTCACGTCGTAGCGGGGCCGCCTCCGTGATGATGGGGCCACGGTCCCGCATGGCACCCCGGAGGCTCCCGTGCCCGTGTTCTTCCTGATCTCGCTGCTCATGGCGGGCGTCGCACTCTGCCTGGTGGTGCGCAGACGCCGTACGACGGCCTCGGCCGACCAGGTCCTCAAAGACGGCGCCCCATGAGCACGTCGTCGACGTACTCCCCCGCCAGCAGGAACTCCTCGGGCAGGATCCCCTCGACGGCGAAGCCCTCGGACTCGTAGAGCCGTCGGGCGGGGGCGTTGTGGCCGAGGACGCGCAGGGTGAGGCGGCGGGCGCCCCGGCGGCGGGCCTCCTCGGTGATCGCGCGGATCAGGGCCCGTCCCACTCCGCGGCCCCGGGCCCGGGCGCTGACGACGAAGCCCTGGATCTGTCGCACATGGGCGTTCGCTTCGAGCCCGGTCGGGAAACCGAGACGGACGTACCCGAGGATGCGCCGGTCCGCCTCGGCGACCAGGCAGTCGTCGGGGAGGTGGCGCTCGTCGAAGAAGGGCCGGTAGGGCGGCCGTTGTTCGGGCAGGACCTCGTGCAGCGGCGACCACTCGGCGCGGTCGAGGCGGGCCAGTTCCTCTTCGTCGTCAGGGAGGGCGAGGCGTATGGACAACTGGGACATGAGCGCCAGCCTACGGCGGGGGTACCGGAACCAGACATCGCTCTTACGCACCCACCAGGCAGGATGAAGTCATGCAACTTTCAAGAATCGCGGTGGCCGGGGCGTCCGGACTGATCGGCTCGGCCCTGGTGCGGTCCCTGACCGCGGACGGGCACGAGGTGGTGCGTCTGGTGCGCCGGGAGCCCCGGGACGGCGAGGTCCGCTGGGATCCCGAGGCCGGGCGGGTCGACACGGCCGGGCTCGCGGGCTGCGACGCCGTGGTCAACCTCGCCGGGGCGGGTGTCGGATCACGGCGCTGGACGGAGGCGTACAAGAAGCGCATCCACGACAGCCGGGTGAACGGCACGAGCGCCCTCGCCCGGGCCGTCGCCTCCCTGGACGAGCCGCCGAAGGTCTTCGTGAACGGCAGCGCCATGGGCTACTACGGCGAGACCGGCGACCGGATCGTGGACGAGAGCTCGCCCGCCGGGGAGGGCTTCCTGCCCGAGCTGTGCGTGGCGTGGGAGGCGGCGGCCGCGCCGGCGCAGGAGGCGGGCGTACGGACCGCGCTCCCCCGCACCGGTCTGGTGGTCGGCCGCGGGGGCGGGGCGTGGGGCAAGCTGTTCCCGCTGTTCGAGGCGGGGCTCGGCGGACGGATGGGCGACGGAGGCCAGTACTGGTCGTTCATCGCGCTGCACGACGAGGTGGCCGCGATCCGCCACCTGCTGGAGACCGACGGGCTGTCCGGGCCCTTCAACCTGACCGCCCCCGAGCCGCTGACGAACCGTGAGATCACCGAGGCCATGGGCCGTGTGCTGCACCGGCCGACGCTGTTCAGCGTTCCCTCGCCGGTCCTGCGGGCCGTGCTCGGCGAGATGGCCGGGGACGTGCTGGGCAGCGCGCGGGTGCGCCCGACGCGGCTGCTGGAGTCGGGGTTCACGTTCGCGTTCCCGGACATCGAGGGGGCGATCCGGGCGGCCTGAGGAACGCGCCGGACGCGCGGGGTGTCCGCGGGGCGTCGTACGGCGCCCACGGCCTCCTCGGCGACCGGCTGTGACGACATGCGACCGGCGTGCGACCGTGCCCTGTCGATGCGCGACTGTTCCTGACCGGTCGCGGCCCTACCCTCGACCCGAACTCGGGTATCCCCGGAGCCTGTTGGGGGCATGACGTCTCCACCGGCCGCGCAACCTCGAGGAGGGGCACGTGCTTGAGCCCGCGTACCAGGCGGACGTCGTGATCGTGGGAGCCGGGGTCTCCGGGCTCTCCGCGGCGCATCGGCTGACCAGCCAAGGAGTGACCGTCACGGTGTTGGAGGCCGCCCCCGGTGTGGGCGGCCGCATGTCGACCGAGAAGGTCGACGGCTTCCGGCTCGACCGGATCGGACAGTTGCTGTCCACGGCGTATCCCGAACTGCGCCTGACCCCCGGGCTCGACGGGCTCGTACTGCGCCCGTTCGCCCCGGGGGTCCTGCTGCACGGGGACGGGCGCCACCACCGGGTGGACGCTCCGGCGGGCGCCCGTAGCGCAAGGGGCGCACTGCGTGCGGTGCGCGCCCTGGCGAGCGCCCCTCGGGGGGTGCCGGGGCCGGGGCTGGTGGCGGCGTCCCGCAGGGCCGCGTTCCGGGTGCTGCCCGGGGCCGGCCAGGGGGGCGTGCCCCGGAGCGCGCGCGGCGCCGCCCCGCTCGGCGGTGCCGTCGACCAGGCCCGGCTCGGTGCCGCGCTCACCCGGCTCGCCGGCGTGCCCGTGGAACGCCTCCTCGCCCGCCCGGAGCTGCCCGCCGGACAGGCGCTCGCGGTTCGGGGGCTGCCCGCGCGCACGATCGACGGCTTTCTGCGCCCGCTGCTGGCCGCGCTGCTGTGCGACCCCGCGCTGACGACGTCCAGCCGGTGCGCCGACCTCGCGCTGCGGGCCTTCGCGAGCGGACGGCTGTGTGTGCCGGAGGGGGGCGCGGAGACGCTGCCCGAACTGCTCGCGCGGACGCTGCCGGCGGGGACCGTGCGCACGGGGGTGCGGGTGACGTCCGTCTCGACCACCTCGGTGACCACGGCCGAGCACGGCGAGATCCGGTGCCGGGCGGTGCTGCTGGCGACGGACGCGCGGGCCGCGGCCCGGTTGCTGCCGGGGCTGCGGGTACCGGACTTCCACCCGGTGACGGTCGTCCACCACACGAGCGACGACCCGCCCCGCACCGGCTCCGCCCTGCTGCTGGACGCCGACCGGGGTGGCCCGGTGGCGCACACGGCGGTGATCAGCGAGGTCGACCCGAGCCGGGCCCCCGCGGGCCGGGCCCTGATCTCCTCGACGGTCCTGGGCGAGCCCCCGTCGGACCTGGACACCGCGGTCCGCACCCATCTGGCCCGCCTCTACGGCACCTCGACGCACCGCTGGGAGACCCTGGCCGTGCACCACACAAGGGAGGCGGTACCGGCCATGCCCGCCCCGCACGACCTGCGCCGCCCGGTACGTCTCCTGGCCGGCCTGTACGTGTGCGGCGACCACCGGGACACCAGCACGGTCCAGGGAGCGCTGCACTCGGCCCACCGGGCGACCACGGCGATCCTCAAGGACCTGGGCGCGTCGGGTTCCATGCACCGAGCGGACCCGACTCCGACGGCTCAGGCAGCCTGACGGCCCACCCGCGCCCCGTCAGGGGCGCGGGGAACTGCGCGATCAGCCACGACGGCGCGGCACTCGGCAACGGACCGTCGGAGCTGCGGCGAGGCTCCTATCCCAGCGCAGCCACCCGGTCGCGGTAACTACGGACCGGCGCGGCATCCTTGTACGGCTCCAGCCGCCGCTCGAAGTCCCGCACGTACTCCACCGCCCGCACCGACCGCATCTCGGCCGCCTGCCCGGCGGCCTCCGCGGCCAGCGCGCACGCCTGGTCCAACTCCCCCAGCCCCAGCCGTGCGGAGGCGAGCACCACCCGGCAGAACAGCCGGCTGCGCGCGTACGCGGGCGCCCGCAACTGGAGCGAGCGCTCGGCGTGTTGGGCCGCCGCCCGGAACTGCTGCAGATCACGGTGGCAGTGCCCGAACTCGTCCGCGAGCTGCGCCTCGTCGAAGAACCGTGCCCAGTGCGGGACTTCGTCACCGGGGCGGGCCGTCTCCAGGGCCCGCTCGGCGCGCACCAGCGAGGCGGTGCACGCCCGCACCTCCCCCAGCACCCCGTGCCCGCGCGCCTCGGCCGAGTGCAGCAGCGCCTGGACGACGGGCGGGGCGCTGGTTCCGACGCCCTGCTGGGCCACCCGCGCGAGCTGGATCGCCTCCCGGCCGTGCCCCAGATACACCGCCTGCCGGCTCATGGTGACCAGCACATACGCCCCGTAGGCCCGGTCCCCGGCCGCCTGGGCGAGCCGCAGGGCCTGCACGAAGTACCGCTGTGCGAGCCCGTGGGCCGCGATGTCGTACGAGGTCCAGCCCGCGAGCCGGGTCAGGTCGGCCGCGGCGGCGAACAGCCTGCGCCCGGTGGTCTCGCCGTACGTGCCGCGCAGCATCGGCTCGCACTCGTGCTCCAGGTAACGCACCAGGGCCTGCCGGGCGTGCCCGCCGCCGTACTGGTCGTCGAGGGTGCGGAAGAGTTCACCGACCGAGAGGAGCGCGGCGATGTCGCCCCCGGTGACCCTCTGGCCGGGCCCGCGCTCGGCCTGGCCGCGCTGCCGGGGCACCGTCGGGCGCCCCTGGGGCGGGATGCGCAGCGGTGGCTCGCCGCGGGCGACCCGGTCGTCGGGGCGGCCGATCAGCCAGTCGCGGCTGGGCACCACCAGGCCGGCCGGCGTGAAGGCGATCTTGCGCAGTTCGGCGTGGCTGCCGGAGTCCTTGCGCCACAGGCCGCTGACGATGTCGACGGCCTCCTCGGGGCCCGCCGCGAACTCCAGTCCGGCGTAGACGGGTGCGCAGGCGTCGAGGCCGAGGTCCTGCGCGGAGAGCCGGCGTCCGAGCCGGCGGGTGAAGACCTCGGCGATGAGGGCGGGTGTGGTGCCCCGCGGCTGCTGCCCGCGCAGCCACCGGGTCACGGAGGTCTTGTCGTATCTGAGATCCAGCCCGTGTTCGAGACCGAGCTGGTCCACGCGTCGGGCGAGACCCGCGTTGGAGAACCCCGCTTCTGCGATGAGCGCGGCGAGCTGTCGGTTGGGAGTGCGCTGCGCGGGTCGTTCCGTCATCTGCGGTGCGGTCTCCTGCCTTTCGGGCCGTCACGTGGTCACGTGGTGCCCGGATTGCCTGTGAGCTGCCCTTATGGCCTCTGCGAACGGCGCGAATGTAGCGGAGAGTGAGCAGACCGTCGCACACTTCGACGTTCGTTCATCCGATCGTGTGAGGATTGCCCCCAGGGCTGACGGCCGCGGGCCGGACGTACAGTGGCGTAGGCACCTTTCGTGCCTTACGACCTTCTAGGGAGGCGCTTGCCGTGAGTGGGTTGCGGTTCGTCCGCATGGGGTTCGGTGCGGACGCGGTCGAGTACCAGGTGGCCTGGGACGAGCAGCGCCGGGTGCACGCGGCGCGGTTCGAGGACGAGATCCCCGACACGGTCCTGCTGCTCGAACACCCGCCGGTCTACACGGCGGGCCGGCGCACCGCGGACAACGAGCGCCCCCTCGACGGCACCCCCGTCATCGACGTCGACCGCGGCGGCAAGATCACCTGGCACGGCCCGGGCCAGCTGGTCGGCTACCCGATCCAGAAGCTCCCGCGGCCGGTGGACGTGGTGGCGCACGTACGGCGCCTGGAGGAGGCCCTGATCCGCACCTGCGCGGAGTTCGGCCTGGAGACCACCCGCGTCGAGGGCCGCAGCGGGGTCTGGGTGCTCGGCGACCCGGTGGAACAGCGGCCGTCCCTGGGCGGGCTCTCCCTGGACTTCGACCCCCGGCTCACGGACGAGGAGTTCGACCCCCGGCTGAACGGCCCGGAGTACGCCCCCTCCAACGCCGGCCAGCGCCGCGAGGACCGCAAGATCGCGGCGATCGGCATCCGCGTCGCCAAGGGCGTCACCATGCACGGCTTCGCGCTGAACGTGAACCCGGACAACAAGTGGTTCGACCGGATCATCCCGTGCGGCATCCGGGACGCGGGCGTCGCCTCCCTCGCGAACGAACTCGGCCGGGACGTGACCATCGACGAGGTCCTGCCGGTCGTCGAGCGGCACCTGAGGGACGTACTGGAGAACGCGGACCTCAAGCCGAGGGTGATCGAGAAGACACCTGCGGCCTGAGACAGGCGGTGGGCTTTCAAATCCACGGGCGTACCCTTGAGCACGCCGAAGAATCAATCGCTAGGGAGCCGGTCGTGTCCGCAGTCGCACCCGACGGACGCAAGATGCTGCGCCTGGAGGTCCGCAACGCCCAGACCCCCATCGAGCGCAAGCCCGAGTGGATCAAGACCCGGGCGAAAATGGGTCCCGAGTACACCGCCATGCAGAAGCTCGTGAAGAGCGAGGGCCTGCACACGGTCTGCCAGGAAGCCGGCTGCCCCAACATCTACGAGTGCTGGGAGGACCGCGAGGCGACCTTCCTCATCGGCGGCGACCAGTGCACCCGGCGCTGCGACTTCTGCCAGATCGACACCGGCAAGCCCGAGGCGCTCGACCGTGACGAGCCGCGCCGCGTCGGCGAGTCCGTGGTCGCCATGGACCTCAACTACGCCACCATCACCGGCGTCGCCCGCGACGACCTGGAGGACGGCGGCGCCTGGCTGTACGCCGAGACGGTCCGCCAGATCCACGAGCAGACGGCCGCCCGCGAGGCCGGCCGCACCAAGGTCGAGCTGCTGGCCCCCGACTTCAACGCCGTGCCGGAGCTGCTCCAGCAGGTCTTCGAGTCCCGCCCCGAGGTCTTCGCGCACAACGTCGAGACGGTCCCGCGGATCTTCAAGCGCATCCGCCCCGGCTTCCGCTACGAGCGCTCCCTGAAGGTCATCACCGACGCCCGCGACTTCGGCCTGGTGACCAAGTCCAACCTGATCCTCGGCATGGGCGAGACCCGCGAGGAGGTCAGCGAGGCGCTCCGGCAGCTGCACGACGCCGGCTGCGAGCTGGTCACCATCACGCAGTACCTGCGCCCGTCGGTGCGCCACCACCCCGTGGAGCGCTGGGTCAAGCCGCAGGAGTTCGTGGAGCTGAAGGAGGAGGCCGAGCAGATCGGCTTCTCCGGTGTGATGTCCGGACCCCTCGTCCGGTCCTCCTACCGAGCGGGCCGGCTCTACCAGATGGCCGTGGAGAAGCGTGGCGCGTACGTCGCCTCGCAGGCCGTCTGAGCGTCCCCCGAATGGCACGGAGTGCCACTCCAAACGTGTGAATCCCAGCACAAGCAACTACCCCTCGGTAGTGGCCGATTGACGCGGTCCCGGACATCCCCGCAGATAGGGGGGTCATCGGGGCCGCGTCCACGTTATCGGGCGAACCATCCGGGCTTCATGGGCGTTTGACCGGTCGGTCACGCCCTGGTAACACCAATCAGTGACCCTGGCTGTACACCCCGTGCACCACTCACCAGAGCCGTCATCCCGAGGGGGAACCGTCATCATGCAGGCCGCGCCGGTTCGCGCCACCGCCATCCCGTCGTTCACCACTGCACTGCGTGCCGTCGAGTCGCTGCTCATGAGCAGCGGCCAGCGCACCGCCCGCCGCAACGCCTGGACCTCCGTCCTGGAGGACCGCCGCCGCGCCAAGGACCGGGTCGAGGCCCAGCGCATCCTGGACCAGACCTTCACCATCAGCTCCTGAGGCCTCCCCTGCGAGGGGCGGGCACTGCCGTCGTCCACGCCTGCCGGGCCACGTAGACTTCTGGGCATGGCGAGAAGTGACAGTGCGGCGGATGCCGCGAACACCGGGCGACTGAAGCAGATCGCCCTGACGTACAAGATGACCCGCAAGGCCGACAAGAAGATCGGCCTGGTACTCGCGGGTGTCTTCCTCCTCATCCTCGGCGTCTTTCTCGCCATCGGTTTCCTGATCGGCCACCCGGTCTACCTCGGCATCCTGGGCTTCCTGCTCGCCTTCCTCGGTACGGCGATCGTGTTCGGGCGCCGGGCCGAGCGGGCCGCGTTCGGGCAGATGGAAGGGCAGCCGGGTGCCGCCGCGGCCGTACTGGACAACATCGGCCGGGGCTGGACGACGACCCCCGCGGTGGCGATGAACCGCAGCCAGGACGTGGTGCACCGGGCCGTCGGCAAGGCCGGCATCGTCCTGGTCGCCGAGGGCAACCCGAACCGGGTCAAGAGCCTGCTGGCCGCCGAGAAGCGGAAGATGAACCGTATCGTCGCGGACGTGCCGGTGCACGACATCGTCGTCGGCACGGGCGAGGGCCAGGTCCCCCTGAAGAAGGTGCGGACCACGATGCTCAAGCTGCCGCGCGTACTGACCGGCCCCCAGGTGACCGCCACCAACGACCGGCTGCGGGCGATGGGCGACCTGATGAGCAACATGCCGTTGCCGAAGGGCCCGATGCCGAAGGGCATGAAGCTGCCGAAGGGCGGCGGCAAGGCCCGCTGACCTTTCCCGTACGACGACGAGGGCGCCCGGATCACTCCGGGCGCCCTCGTCGTCGTGAGGGGCCGGGGCGTCAGCAGTCGCTCCGGGCCGCTCTGCCCGCGAACCGGTCGCCGAGCCAGGAGACGACGTCGCCCACGGCCTGGTTGTCGGTGAGCAGATGGTCGCCGGGGTAGATCTTCCAGCCGGTCCGCACCCCGGCCGCGCAGTAGGCGGCGCGCACGGCGTCCTCGGTGGCGGTGGGGATGACCTCGTCGAGGGCGCCGCGGTACTGGAGGACGGGGAAGCCGATCCGGTGGGCCGCGAGGTTCACGCCGAGCTTCTGGGCGTCCAGGACCTGTCCCCAGGTGCGGCCGTCGCTGCCGCGCTGCTGGTAGAGCTGGTCGAGGGTGAGCCCGGCCGTGGTGAAGTCCTTGATGCTCTTGCCCGCGAGGCCGGTGACGGTGCCGACCAGACACACGGACCTGGCGGTCTTCACGGCCTGTTTGCCCTGGTCGTTGAGGAGCGAGTCGAAGGGCAGCGTGGGGTAGGCGGCCTGGATGCCGAGGGCCGCGTCGGCGAGGAAGCCGGAGAAGGCGCTGCCGTCGAGCGCGGCCGCCACCTGCTTCAGGTCACCGGGAACGCCGCCCGAGGCGTCCCCGACCACGTCGAGCTCGGGCGCGTAGGCCGCCGCCAGCTGGGCCGCCCACAGACTGGCCGCGCCGCCCTCGGAGTAGCCCCACAGGCCGACGCGGGCCTGCCGGGACAGGCCGCTGCCCGGTACCGCGGGGGCGGCGCGGGCGATGTCGAGCAGGGCGTGCCCGGAGTCGGTGCCGGCGACATAGCGGTGCGTCTGGCCGTCGAGGTACCCGGGGCCGTCGGTCGCGGCGACCGCGTACCCGGCCTTGAGCAGGGCCGCGATGTTGTCGCCCTCGTACTCGTCCTGGAACGCCCCGGCGAGCTGCTTGGAGAACGCGCACTGCGGGCCGAGGCCGAGGGTGCCGGGGTGGAAGGCGACGACGGGGCGGGGCCGGTGCCGGTCCAGGG
>NZ_RSAJ01000280.1 GCF_003933965.1 Streptomyces sp. RP5T | reverse complement strand
GGCCAACACCGTGTCCCCCCACACGACCTCGTCCCGCCAGCTGTTAGACGCCGTGGACCAGGAACGAACCCACTGGATCGAACTTCCCGCCCACCGCTCCAGCGTCGGGGTCGCCCGGCGCTCGGTCGGCACCCGGCTCAAGACCTGGAGCCTGCCGGGCGAGCTGTGCTCGGACGCGGTGCTGCTCCTGTCCGAACTGGCCACCAACGCGGTGTGCCACACCCTCAGCGCGCGCATCCTGTGCGGCATCGGCCTGGTCACCGACGGGATCCTGCGGCTTGAGGTGCACGACCACGACCACTCGGGCCCCAGGCTGCGCCGGTGCCGGGCCGCCCTCGACGACGAGGGCGGACGCGGACTGTTCCTGGTGGAGGAACTGGCGGACACCTGGGGGGTGGACCGCTCCAGACTCACCGGCGGCAACGCCGTGTGGGCGAATCTGACGGCCTGAACTAGTCCTTCGAGGGCGTGAGTTCGGCCAGCAGCAGGGTCCGGTCGTCGGCGCCGGCCGGATCGGAGGGGGCGTGCAGGAGCCGTCGGCACAGGGAGGGCAGCGGGTCGTGGTCGACGGCCGCCGTGTCGAGCGCCCCGGCGAGACGGGCGATCTCCTGGTCTATGTCCGCGTCCCGGGACTCCACCAGACCGTCGCTGTAGAGCACGAGCAGCGACGGGTCCTCGATGCGCAGCACGGTCGGCTCGTAGGTGCCCGCGGCGAGGCCGAGCGGCAGGCCCGCGCCGACCAGGTCGACCGGGGCGGTGCGGCCGTCCGGGCCGCGCAGCAGCGGGGGCGGGTGCCCGGCGCCCACCAGGGTGCAGGTGCGCTGCCGCGGGTCCCACTCGGCGTAGATGCAGGTCGCGAAGGAGGCGCCCGGGGTGTCGCTGGCGAGCGCGTCGAGCCGTCGAATGAGATCGGCGGGCGGGATGTCGAGGCCGGCCAGCGTGCGTACGGCGGTGCGCAGCTGGATCATCGCCACGGCGGCCTCCGGGCCGTGGCCCATGGCGTCCCCGACGATCAGGCTGACCCGGTCGCCGGGCCGTCTCAGCACGTCGAACCAGTCGCCGCCGATGATCGAGCCCTGTCCGGCGGGCAGCGAGCCGTGGGCGATGCGGCAGCCCTCGACCTCCTGGATCGTGCCGGGCAGCAGACTGCGCCGGATCGCCAGGGCGGTGCGGCGCTCGTGTTCGTAGCGCCGCGCGTTGTCCAGGGCGACGGCGGCCCGCGCGGCCAGCGACTCCACGGCGGCGACCTCGGCGGTCAGGAACGGCCCGCGGTCCGGCCCGCGGGAGCAGGCGACGAACCCGATCGCCCCGCCCCGCAGCCGCAGCGGCACCACGAGGAAGGAGCGCGTCTTGAGGAGTTCACCGATGCGCGCGTCCTCACCCGCGGAGGCGGCCAGCCGCTCGGCCGTGTGGTCGTCGACCGCGTCGAGCAGTTGCGCGTGCCCGTCGACCAGCGCGCGGGCGTACGGGGTCTCGCGGGGGAAGACGAGCACCTCGCCGACCGGCAGGGTGCGTTCCCAGGACTCCGGCGCGTCCGTGCCCACCCGCAGGGCGAGTCGGCGCGCCTCTATCTGGGCCGGGTCGGCACCCGCGTACGTGGTCTCCTCGCGCCGCCAGCGCTCCAGCAGATACAGGGACGCCGCGTCGCAGAAGCCGGGCGTCAGCGCGTGCACGACATGGCTGCCGGTCAGCCCCAGGTCGAGCTCCGAGCCGATGACGTCGGCCGCGGGAGAGAAGGCCGAACGGCGCGGCGGGGGCTTGGCGGTGGGGGTGTCGTCGGAGCGGCTGTGCGGTTCGTTCCGCAGGGTCGTAGTGCCTTTCCGGGTGGGGGTCCGGGGCGCCCGGCGGCACCATTGATCGCCGGACGTCGCATGGCAACTATATGATGGAGCGTCAAGTGCCCTGGTGGGAAAGGACGTTCTGGTGACCGATTCGGATGCTCTGCCGCCAGGGACGGATCCGGACAAGGCGAGCGTAGCCCGGATGTACGACGCGTTGCTGGGCGGAGAGCACAACTTCGCCATCGACCGGGAGGCGGTCGCGGCCGTCACCGCCATAGACCCCCAGGTACGGGCGCTGGCCCGGGCCAACCGCGCCTTCCTCGGCCGGGCCGTGCGGTTCCTGGCCGACTCCGGTGTGCGCCAGTTCATCGACCTGGGCTCCGGCATCCCGACGCAGGGCAACGTCCACGAGGTGGCCCAGGCGGCGAACCCGCAGGCCCGGGTGGTCTACGTCGACAAGGACCCGGTGGCCGTCGCCCACAGCACCACCCTGCTCGCGGACAACCCGCGCGCCGACATCGTCGACGCCGACATCCGGCGGCCGGACGACGTCCTGTCCTCGCCGCAGCTGCGCAAGCTCATCGACTTCGACGAGCCGGTCGCCGTGCTGATGGTCGCGATCCTGCACTTCGTCGCGCCCGAGGAGAACCCGGCCGGCATCGTCGCCGCCTTCCGGGACGCGCTGCCCGAGGGCAGCTGGCTGGCCCTGTCCCACGCCACCAACCAGGATCGCCCCGACACCGCCGCCGCGGTGACCCAGCTGTACCGGTCCCGGGCCACCTCACCGGTCACGGTCCGCTCCCACGACGAGATCCTGCGCCTCTTCGACGGGTTCGACCTGGCCGAACCCGGCATGGTCCACCTCCCGTTGTGGCGCCCGGACGAGGGCGAGGACATCCCCGAGAACCCGTCGGAGTACTGGGTGTACGCGGGAGTCGGCCGCAAGAGCGGGTGACGGGAAAGCCCCGCCGACAAGGTCGTTGTCGACGGGGCCCGGTGGGGGAAGCGACTACCGTCGGCCGCTGCCGATCGCGATGATCCCCGTGACCTTCGAACCGGTGGCGTTGTCGTAGACGACCTCGCCGCCGGACTTCCTCCAGATCCTGAGCCGGACGGTGTCCGGGTCGTCGGTGGCGGTGACGCGGAAGGCGTATCCGCTCTTGCCGCCGACCGTGCCGGACCCCTGGTAGGCGGCCTGCGAGCCGGTGACCACGAGCCAGTCGGAGCCGGTGGAACGGAACTTCAGCCGGGCCGGGCCGAAGTCGAAGGAGACCTGGCCGACGGGCGCGGTCGCCCCGGGGAGGTAGGCCGCGGCGAAGGAGAAGGCGGCCCTGCCCGTCAGCCCCGGCTCGGCGGGGTAGGCGCCGGCCGGTGAGGTGAGCGCTCCGGCGCCGAGCGCGGGGCCGGCGGCACGGTCGTAGACGATCAGCTCGGGAAGCGTCCGGCGGTCCGAGGCGCCGTCGTCGTCGGTGACGGTGACCACCGGGCGACGGATCCCGGCCTTGGCGTAGGTGTACTCGGCCCGGCAGCCGGAGCCGGTGACCGTGCCGGACCGTGGCGCGCTCCCGTCCTTCCAGTCGACCACGCAGGTGTGGTTGTCGCCGCTGCCCGCGTCGGTGAACTCCGCCGTGACGACCGCGCGCCTGCCGGCCGGGACCGGGGACCGCGGGCCCGAGGTGGAGACGACGACGGGCGCCGCGTTGGCCACCGTCACCGTCGCTGTGTCCCTGCTGCGGCCGCCGGTGAGGGTGGCCGTGTAGGTGCCGTTGTCGGTGCACGTGATCGTCGTCGCGGCCGAGCCCGGGTCGGCGAAGGTACAGGGCGCTCCCGCTTCGACGGTCCACTTCGGGCCGCCCGCACCCGAGTGCGTGCCGCGCAGCGCGAGCGCGTCGCCCTCCGTGCCGCTGACGTCCGCACCGGCGTGCACGATGCTCACCGGGTCGACGCCCGTCAGGGTGGGCACGACCTTCTTGATCAGGCCGTCCGAGTCGAACTCCAGCCTGTCGACGGTGGTTTCGCGGTGCGTGCCGTCACCGCCGGGAATCGCGAACCGGTGGTAGGCGATGTACCAGTCGTCGGTGCCCGGCACCTGGACCACCGAGTGGTGGCCGGGGCCCTTGACGCCGAGGGAGAGGTCCTTCTCCAGGATCACGCCCCGCTTGGTCCAGGGGCCGTTGGGGGAGGGGCCGGTGGCGTAGGCCACGCGGTAGTTCTCGTCCCGGGTGTCGTTCTCCGACCACATGAAGTAGTAGGTGCCGGCCCGCTTGACGACGAACGAGCCCTCGTTGTAGCCGCTGGGCGTGATCTCCTTCATCTTCGTGAGGTCGAGGGACGTCATGTCGGCGTTCAGCGGCGCCACGTAGGCGTGCCCGTTGCCCCAGTAGAGGTACGACTGCCCGTCGTCGTCCGTGAAGACGGCCGGGTCGATCATCTGGCCGCCGAACTGGCCCGCCTTCAGCAGCGGTCGGCCCAGAGCGTCCTTGAACGGCCCGGTCGGCGAGTCGGACACCGCGACACCGATGTTGGCGTCGGCGCAGAAGTAGAAGTAGTACTTCCCGTCCTTCTCGGCGATCGTCGGCGCCCAGGCCCTGCTGTCCGCCCACGAGATGTCGGGACCGAGGTCGAGGATGACGCCGTGGTCCTTCCAGTGGACCAGGTCGGTGGAGGAGTACGCCTTGAACTGCGTGCCGCTCCAGCCCTCGAAGCCGTCGGTCGTCGGGTAGAGGTAGAAGGTGTCGCCGAAGCGCACGATGTTCGGGTCGGCGTTGAGTCCCGGCAGCACCGGGGTCCTCATGATCAGCGCCGAGACCGTCCAGGTGCGCTTCTTGCCGTCGGACCCGGTCACCTCGTAGGTCACCGGCTTCGTGAAGTCCTGCACGCTGCCCGAGGCGGGGCTGATCGCCGCTCCGTGGGCGAGGGTGAACTCCGGTGCCAGCGCGGTGAGATCGGTGCCCTCCTTCATCGGGAGCGTGACCCTGCTGTCGGCGTTGTCGACGACGGCGTCCACCTTGAGCGCCGGGTGCGTGGCCCTGGCGATGCCCGCGGTGTTGCCGCTGAGCTCCATGACCTCCGCGGCCGTCAGGGCCCCGTCGTAGACGCGGAAGTCGTCCACCTCACCGGCGAAGTACGGGTCGGCGGAGTACAGGGACCTGCCGATGTAGCCGCTGTAGTCCTTGTTCGCGTCGTACAGCTCGGACGGCTTGACGGTGGTCGTCGTACGCGCCGCTTCGACTCCGTCGACGTAGAGAACCAGGGTGCCGCTGGAGCCGTCCAGGGTGACGGTGACGTGCCGCCACTCGCCCGGAGTGAGCTGCGAACCGGCCGTCAGCTTCGACTCGGCCGACCAACTCGCCTTCGTGATGGCCGAGTAGAGGCTGTTGCCGCCGTTGGAAGGGGTGGCGAACAGGTACTTGTTGCTGTCCGGCCCGAGTCCGAACAGCCACTGGAAGCTGCTGCCGCCCTTCCACTTGGCGTACGTCGACACCGTCACGCTGTCGGCGCCCTTGAGTACACCGTTCGGGATTTTGACGTACGGCGACCCCATCGCGTCCCCCGACATCTTGAAGGAGCCGCCCCGCACGCCCGTGCCGAAGGCGGGCGTACCGGCGTAGGTGCCGTGGTGGCCGTGGCCGCTGGAGTCGACCGCGATGTTGCCGCCCGACTCGTCGAAGCCGTAGTGCAGGAGCAGGTCGGCCGGCACGTCGGGGCCCTCCTGCGACACGGTGACCTCGGCCCGGACCGGGATCGCCGCGCCGTCGGGGAGGCTGCCGGTGACCGTGAAGGTGCCCGCCTGGGCGTACCGCGACGCCGGGACGTCCTCCCAGGTGACCGCGACCGGGCGCCTGACGCCGTCGGCGTAGGTGGCGATGACGGTGGCCGGCAGGACCGGGGCCTCGCCGATCCGCGTCTTCACGGAGATGTTCTCGACGCTCTCGACGAGCTGGTCCGGCTGGTAGGCGCGCAGGAGGCGGTCGTACTCGGCCTGGGTGACCGGCAGCACGGTGCCGTGGCGCGGCCTGGCCGGCAGGTCGTAGTCGGCGACCGGGGTCCAGTTGCCGGAGTCGAGGTCGGTCGTCTCGAAGGGGATGTATCCGCGGCCGCCGAACTCGTCGAGGAAGGCGTACCACTTGTCCTCGGTGTTCGACTTGAAGACCAGCGGTCCCTCGGCCGCGCTCATCGCGCCCTTGCCGATGCCCTCCGCGACGGCGGTCCAGTTCAGGTCGAGGATCGAGTCGCTCTTCTCCTCGAAGATGAACTTGCTGTTGGGCGTCGAGGAGGTGTTGTTCCGCTCGTCCTTGGACAGGCGGTAGTAGGTGCCGTCGTGCTGGATCATCGTGGAGTCGATGACCGAGTAGCCGCGGTCGATCCAGACCTTGGGCTCGCTGAACGTGTAGAAGTCGCGGGTGGTCGCGTACATCATGCGGTTGTACGTGTCGCCGGAGTGCGCCTCGTTGTCGTACAGCTTCGACGCCCAGAACACGACGTACTCGCCGAGCTTCGTGTCGTAGTACGCCTCGGGCGCCCAGGTATTGCCCGCGCTGTCCGGGGAGACCTTGACCAGCCGCTGGTTGGTCCAGTGGACCAGGTCGGTGGACTCCCAGACCATGACGGACTTGCTGCCGGTGCGCTGGGAGGCGTCCCAGTCGCCGTTGCCGTAGATCCTGAGGTCGGTGGCGATCTGGTAGAACTTGTCGCCCTCGGGGGAGCGGATGATGAACGGGTCGCGCAGGCCCTTCTCGCCCAGCGTGGAGGTCAGGACCGGCTTGCCGTCGTTCAACTCCCGCCACTTCATGGGGTCGTCGCCCTTGCTGAGCGCGGCGTAGAGCTGCTCTCCGTCCGAGGTGCCCTCGCCGGTGAAGTAGCTGAACATGTAGCCCTTGAGGGCCTGCCGCGCGGGGAGTTCGGGGACCTTCGCGGTGAGGACGCGGGTGGCCCTGGCGGCGCCCTTGGTGACGGTGGCGGTCAGTTCGACGCTGGTGGCGCCGTCGCCGTGCGCGGGGCGGTGGACCACGCCGTCGTCACCGATGACGTCCTGGTCGGCGGAGGACCAGGTGACGGCGGTGCCGTAGTCGGCTGTGGCGGGGAGGGTGAGGTTGCCGCGCACGTCGTCGAGGTTGTGGACACCGAGCGCCTCGGCGGCCTGCCGGGTGGCCGTCTCGTCGTCGAGGTCGGGCAGGACCGTGACGTCGAAGCTCCTGGTGTCGGTCACGGACCCCTTCCTGAGGGTCGCCGTGAGCGTGGCGTGGCCGGCCGGTGCGCCGGCGGCCGGCCGGGTCACCTTGCCGGAGCCGCTCACCACGTCCGGGTTGTCGCTGGCCCAGGTGAGGGTGGACCCGCCGGCCGTGCCGGTGCGCGGCAGGTCCAGGTCGGCCGTGACCTTGCTGGTGTCGCCGAGGCCGAGCGCGGCCTTGTCCGCGGCGACGCCCTCGGTGGCGACGGGGAGCGAGAGCTGCTCGACCTCGGAGGCCGCCAGAGCCCGGTCGTAGACGCGGAAGTCGCGGATGCGGCCCTTGAAGAGCTTGTCGCCGGAGTACACCGATTTGCCGATGTAGTTGGCGGTGGTGGTGCCGGAGCCGATGGCACCGGGTGTGAGGGTGACCGCCGTGTTGCGGCCCACCTCGACACCGTCCTCGTACAGGACGCCGGTGGTGCCGGTCTGGGTGTAGGTCAGCTGCTTCCACACCGCACGGGTGAGGTTGTGCCCGTCGGCCGGCTTCGTGGTCTGCTCGGTCGACCAGTTGCCGCTCGCGATCGAGGTGCGCAGGGAGTTGCCGGTGGCGAACAGGTACCCGTTGCCGTTGCCGCCGCTGGAGTTGCCGAAGCCGTAGAGGAAGTACGGCGTGCTCTGGGCGGAGTCGATCAGCACGTCCGTGGAGACGGTGATGGAGTCCATGCCCTTCATGACGTCGTCCGGCACCTTGATGGAGGTGTCGGAGCCGTTGAAGGCGAGGCCGTGTGCGGGGTCGGACCAGTCGGCGGTCCCGTTCACCGTGCCGTCGCGGCCGTTGCCGGAGGCGTCGGTGACGGTGGTGCCGGAAGCGGCGTCCAGCTTGTACCAGAGGGCGAGCCCGTCGGTGACGTCCGCGGTGGCCGCCGCCCGGGCGGGGGTCATGGGCGCGGCGAGGCCCAGGAGCAGTGACGCGGCGGTCAGACCGGCGAGGCGGCCCGCCCGGCGTCTCGCGCGCATGCGCGGACGTGCGGTGTACGGCATGTGGGGTTCCCTGCTGAGGCGTGGAGGGGGTGGAGGGGCCTCGGCCGTGGGCACCCTGCCGTTTCGGCTGTGTGACGTCGTGTTGCGAGAGTGTCAATCGCGCCGTGCGGCAGCGTCAAGAGGTTCCGAACAATGTGCGACTGGCCGAACGCCCTGGGTGTCGGTTCCCAACGGTCGGCATGGTCGGCCGAGTTGGGGGCATTCGGTGGTCACAGAGCGTCAACGACCTCAGTCATACGAAGGGATGGACACCCATGCTGGCCATCATCTCGGCGGTGCTGTTCTTCATCTCCTTTCTGATCAACGCCGCCGACATATCGACCAATGACACCTTCACCTCGACGAACATCATGCTGCTCGGCCTCATGGTGCTCGCACTGCATCTGGCCGGCATCGGCAGCGGCTGGAACGTGCGTGGCCGCAGGTCCTGAACCTCGTCAGGGACGGGGCAGCCCCACGCAGGGGCTGCCCCGTTCGGGCGTACGGGCGCGGGCCTCGCGCTTGGTGGCCGTCGGAGGGCGCGTCGGACGCCCGTTGCGTGTCACGGCCTGTCACGGCTCCCGGAGCCAGGCGCGGGTGCCGAAGGTGGCACAGGCCCGCGAGGCCACTCCCGCCGCGAAGCGCAGGGCCTCCTCGAAGCCGTACGAGGTCAAGTCCCCCTGTGGGGCGAGGCGATGGGTGAGGGCCCCGTGCAGGACGTCACCCGCGCCCAGCGTGTCCGCGACCCGTACGGCAGGCACGTCCACGGTGCCACCGCCCTCGGGTCCCGCCCACTCGATGGGCCGCCCTCCGCGACTCACCGCGCACCACCGCACCCCGTGTGCCCGGAGGAACCGCAGGACGTCCGCCGGGGTGTGCGTGCCGGGCGGGCGGAAGTCGGCCGAGCAGACGGCCACGTCGATCGACGGCAGCAGCCGCTCCGTGCCCGGCTTCCAGCTGCCCCCGTCGAGCACCGTGCGCCGGCCGGCGGCCCGCGCGAGGCGGGCGGTCTCCGTCGCCGGCTCCATGTGATGGCCGTCGAACTCGACGATGTCGCAGTCGGCCACCAGTACGTCGAGATCGCGGGGCGGTGCGAGCCGGAACCCGCTCGCATTGGTCGACGCGACGGCGCGGTCCCCGGTCGACGCGGTGACCAGGATCGAGGACACCGCGGGCGGCTGCGTCGAACCGTTCGCCAAGTCCCTCGCAGCCACGCCCAGTTCGCGTAGTTCGGCCGCGGCCGCGACCCCCAGCGGATGGGAGCCGATGCCGGTCAGCAGCCTTGCCGCGCCGCCCAGATGGCCGAAGGTCACGGCCGCGTTCGCCGCAGGACCTCCCGCCGCCACCACCTGCTCACGGGCCGTCAGTTTCTGGTCGGCGCCGGGCACATGGTCCACGAGCTGAATGACGTCGAGCGTGCACAGGCCGACGAACAGCCCCCTGGGACGACGGCTGTTCATCGGCTCCACGCTCCGGCACCTCTTCCTGTCCGCGGGCTTCCGGGCCTCAGCCCGCCGCCCTCTTCACGAGTTCCCCGATCCGCGCCTCGTCCTCGGTGGTCAGCTTCGTGAGCGCGAAGGCGGTCGGCCACATGGTGCCCTCGTCGAGCTCAGCCTTGTCGTTGAACCCGAAGGTCGCGTACCGGGCGTTGAACTTCTGCGCGCTCTGGAAGAAGCAGACGACCTTGCCGTCCTTGGCGTACGCGGGCATCCCGTACCAGAGCTTCGGCGCCAGGTCCGGGGCGCTCGCCTTGACGACGGCGTGGATCCGTTCGGCCATGACCCGGTCCGAGTCCTGCATCTCGGCGATCTTCGCGACCACGGCGGCCTCGTCCTCCGCCGCCTTGTCGGCACGCGAGCCGCGGCGCGCCGACGCCTTGACCTCCTGCGCGCGCTCCTTCATGGCGGCGCGCTCCTCGTCGGTGAACGTCTCGGTCTTCTTGGTCGTCCTGCGGGTGCTGGTCATGTCGTCTCCTCCTGGTTCACTGACGGTCGGATACATCTTGGCGCCCAGCGGGCGCCGCACGGCTCATCCCCACGCGCCGGCGATCTGCCGGGTCGTGGCGTTGAGCCGGTTGAACAGGTTCGTGACACCGATCATCAGGACGATCGCGGCGAGCTGCTTCTCGTCGAAGTAGGTGGCCGCGGTGTCCCAGACGTCGTCGCTCACCGCGTCGGGACGGTCGGCGAGGCGCGTGGCCGACTCGGCCAGCGCGAGCGCCGCCCGCTCCTCCTCGGTGAAGTAGGGGGCCTCCCGCCACGCGGCGACCGTGGCCAGCCGCTCGTCGTCCACTCCCGCCTTGCGGGCGGTCCTGGCGCCGCCGTCGACACACGCGCTGCATCCGTTGATCTGACTGACCCGCAGATGCACCAGCTCCAGCGTCTGCCCGTCCACCCCACCGGAGTGCACGGCCTTGAGGAGCTGCTGGACGGGCTGCATCGCGTCGGACAGGACGACGGCGGGGTTCTGCATACGGGGCTGCATCGGAGTCTCTTCTCTGTCGGGCGGTGCCCCGTCGCGGCGGGGCGTGTTCCCATCTCAGCCGCAAGGGCTTGTCAGGACGACGCCCGTGGGACACCGTGGGACAGCCGAAACGGCCGTGAACAGGCACGATCCGCTCCGGACCAGTTCGGACGGGGCGGGACAGGGGG
>NZ_RSAJ01000027.1 GCF_003933965.1 Streptomyces sp. RP5T | reverse complement strand
GAGGAGTCCGAGGCCGGCGAGGACCGCGCCGAGTCTGTGGTGGGGATGAGTGAGCCCGAACATCCGGCATACCTCCGTGAGGAGTGGGGGAAGGGTGCTGCGGGAGAAGAACTACGCGCATAGATATGCGAAGAGTTTGAACGGTACATGACATGCAGATGGCTGAACAGAAGCGATCCGGTCCTCCCGACGAGGATTGACCCGGTGTTGACCGACCGTTGGGACACGGCACGCGTGTCACCGCCGCCGACGGGCGCCGCCCGCGGCAAATCCCGTTGCGGACGCCGGGGCCCGACGGCAGGCTGCAAGCGCCCACCTCCCCTGCCCGTGACGGAGACTCGCTTGTCCTTCGACATCACCCCGCTCGCCGATCCCCGACCCGGCGCCTCCAGCCGCCGTCTGGCCTGGCTGGCCTCCGGGGACGACGGGGTCCCTCTCGGGTCCGCCTTTCTGCGGCTGTTCACGAAGGAGGGGCAGGAGCACCTCGCCGAGCTGCGGCTCGCGGTGCACGGCGCCGAGCGGCGGCAGGGCGTCGGGACCCGGCTCCTGGAGGCCGCCGTGGACGCGGCGCGCGAAGAGCGGCGGCGGTCGGTGATCGCGCAGGCCGTACAGGGCTCCCCCGCCGACCTGTTCCTGGCCGCACGGGGCTTCCGCCCGGTACTGACCCTCACGTACGCCCGGCTCCCCCTCGCCGACATCGACCGTGCCACCCTCGACGCGCTCGTCGAAGTGCCCCACCCCGGTTACCGGTTGACCGCGTGGGAGGGCACCGTGCCGGACGCCCTGGCGCGGTCGTTCGCCCGGTCCCGACGCGCGATGGACGACATGCCGATGGACGACACGGACTTCGGGACGGTCGTCTGGGACGTGGACCGCGTGGTCGCCGCCGCGGAGGCCGTCGCCCGGCGCGGTGAGCTGCTGCACACCGTCGCCGTCGTGGACGCGGGGGACGGCAGCGTGGTCGGCTTCTCCGAACTGGTCGTGCCCGGCGACGGGTTGGGCGACGGACAGCACTACGGCACCGCCGTGCTCCCCGAACACCGTGGGCGTGGGCTGGCCCGCTGGATGAAGGCCGCGGCCGTCCGCCACACGCTGGAGCGGCACCCGGCGCTGTCCGGGCTCCGCACCGACACCGCGGAGAGCAACAAGCCCATGCTCGCCGTCAACGACTCCCTGGGCTACCTGCCGACGCACAGGGCCGTGGAGTACCAGCTCGACCTGTGATCACCGGCTCTCGGCACCGGCCGGAGGGCACCAGAAGGCACCGGAGCAGCTTCGGCCGGCCCGGTGACCTGGGCGCACCGCCCGGTCCTACGGCTGGTAGACGTGCGGCTGTGTGATCGTCAGCGGCTCGAACCCGAGGCGTTCCAGGATCGGGCGGCTGGTGGGCAGCGCGTCGACCTGGAGGTAGCGGTACCCCCGCTCCATCGCCGCGCGGGCGCGGTGGGCGACCAGGGCGCGGTAGATGCCGCGGCCGCGCCAGCCCTCGACGGTGCCGCCGCCCCACAGTCCGGCGAAGCGGGTGCCGGGCACGAGTTCCATACGGGCCGCGCTCACCGGCACGTCCCCGGCGAGCGCGACGACCGCCACCACGGTGTCGGGGTCGTCCCGCAGCCGGGCGAGCAACTGGTGCCGCAGCCGGGAGCTGTCGGTGCCGAAGGCCTTCTCGTGCACGTCCGCCACGAGGTCGACCCCCGCCCGGTCGGTGACCGGGAGGAAGCGGACGCCCTCCGGCGGCCGGACGTCCAGGGTGAGGTCGGCGACCTCGGCGATCATCAGCGTCTCCTCGGGCTCGGCGGTGAAACCGGCCGCTCTCAGCCGCTGTCCGAGGTCGACGGGCAGGTCGTGGCCGTACAGCTTCCACTCGAACTCGCGGCCGAGCCCGGTGTAGTACGCGATCTGCTGGGCGATCGCCTCGTCGGCGCTCGCGGCGTCGAGGCCGGACCAGACGACGCCGTTCCAGCCGTGCTCGGTGGCGACCTGCCGGACCACCCGGCCCGTTCGCTCCACACGCGCGCCGGGGCCGTCCGGCTGTGCGCCTTCGCGCATGTCCCGGTCGAAGAGAGCGAGTACCGCTGCATGATCCATGCGCTCACTCCATCACCCGGGCGTCCGTGCGGCAATGGCGTTTACGGTCACCCGGCCGCCGCGCGCACCGCGGCCAGATAGGCGCTGAGCCGGTCGCGGTTGCGGGCCAGGCAGTCGATCCGGGCCTGGATGCGGTCGACGTGGGCCTCCAGGAGGGCGGCCGTCCCCGGCGTCAGGTGCTCGGGCGGCAGCAGGATCTCCTCCGGCCCCGACAGGTACGGCAGGATCGTGCGGATCATCTCCGTGGTCAGGCCCGAGTCCAGCAGCCCGCGGATCTGCTGGACGTCCCGGACCGCCGCCTCGTCGAAGGAGCGGTAGCCGTTGTCGTCCCGTGCGGGGTGGAGCAGGTCCTGTTCCTCGTAGTAGCGCAGCAGCCTGGTGGGGACTCCGGTACGGCGGGACAGCTCACCGATCCTCATGACGCCCTCCCGTCGGCCCTTGCCTTCACACTGATGTGAGGGTCCGACCATGGTCGCATGTCCACCGTCTCCCTTGCCCGGGGCCCGGCGCTGCCCGCGTCCGCCCCGCTGCCGTGGTCCGGGCTGCTCGCCCTGTCCACGGCCGCCTTCACCGCCGTGCTGACCGAGCTGCTGCCGGCGGGTCTGCTGCCCCGCATGGCCCCGGCCCTGGACGTTGCCGAGGCCCGGATCGGCTTCCTCGTCACCGGGTACGCGGCCGCGTCCTTCGCCGCCGCGATCCCGCTCACGGCGCTGCTGCGCGGGCTGCCGCGCCGGCCGGTGCTCATGGGGGCGCTGGTGGCGTTCGCCCTGAGCAACGCGGTGGTGGCGCTGTCCTCGTCGTACGCCCTGACGTTCGCCGCGAGGCTGGCGGCCGGGTGCGCGGGCGGCACGCTCTGGGCGATGCTCGCCGGGTACGCGGCCCGGATGGTGCCCGCCGCGCGGCGGGGCCGGGCGATAGCGATCGTGCTCGCGGGGATCACCCTCGCCCTGTCGCTGGGCGTCCCGGCCGGCACCGCGCTGGCCGGAGCGGTGGGCTGGCGCACGGCGTTCGGGCTGCTGTCCGCCCTCGCGGTGCTGCTGGTGGGCTGGGTGCGGTGGCGGGTGCCGGGATTCCCCGGCGAGGCACCGCACGCACGGGTGCCGCTCCTCCGGGTCGCCTCGCTGCCGGGCGTCCCGGCCGTGTTGTCGGTCACGCTGTTCCTGCTGGTGGGGCATCAGGTGATGTACACGTACGTCGCCCCGTTCGCGGCGCATGCCGGCTACGGCCGCACGGGCGTGGTCCTGCTGGTGTTCGGAGCGGCGACGGTGGTGGGGATCTGGGTCACCGGGCTGCTGGTGGACCGGCGTCCGCGGGCGACGCTGCTCGGGGCGCTGGGGTTGTGCGCCGCCGTGATGCCCGTCCTCGGGCTGCTGACCGGGGCCGCGGGCGTGCTGCTGGTGCCGGTCGTCCTGTGGGGGATCGCCTTCGGCGGCGCGCCGACTCTGATCCAGACCGCGCTGGTCGGTGTCTCGGGCCCGGAACGGGCGGACGTGGCCACGTCGTTGCAGACCACGGTGTACAACGCGGGCATCGCGGTGGGCTCGCTCACCGGCGGGATGGTCCTGGAGGACCTGGGGCCGGGCGCCCTGCCGTGGGTGTCGCTGCCGCTGGTCGCGGTGGCCCTCGGGGTGGTCGCCGTGGGCCGGCGATCCGCGTTTCCGCCCCGACGGCACCGCCCCTAGGCTCGGTGCATGGTCGTGAAGAAAAGCGAACTGCCGTATCTGAGCCGCTGCGTCGAGCTGGCCGCCGAGGCGCTGGAGGCCGGGGACGAACCGTTCGGCTCGGTCCTGGTGAGCGCCGGCGGCGAGATCCTCGCCGAGGACCACAACCGCGTGGCCTCCGGCGACCGCACCCGCCACCCCGAGTTCGAACTGGCCCGCTGGTCGGCGGCGCACCTGACGCCCGCGGAGCGGGCCGCGGCCACCGTGTACACCTCCAACGAGCACTGTCCGATGTGCTCCGCCGCGCACGCCTGGGTGGGCCTGGGACGCATCGTGTACGTCGCCTCGTCCGAGCAACTGGCCGAGTGGCTGGACCAGTTGGGCGTCCCGGCGCCACCGGTGCGGACCCTGCCGGTCCACGAGATCGCGCCCGGTGTGCTCGTGGAGGGCCCGGTACCCGAGTTCACGGAGCGTGTACGGCAGTTGCACCACCGGTTCCACCGGCGCTGACCGCCGGTCCGCCGGGATGCAGCACCCCACCCCCGTGCCTACGATCGAAAAGGATCCCGGGACCAGGTCGAAGGCCCGGTCTCCTCCAGTGGCCAGTAGGGGGAGGCGGATGCCCGTGCAGTCGGCACGTCGGCCGATGGCCGCCCATGTCCTCCTGGTCGCCGTCGCCACCCTCTGCTACCTGACGTTCCCGGCCGCGCGCACACCGGTCTGGGCGGTCATCGGACTGGCCGGCGTCTGCGCCGTGCTCGTCGGCGTGCGGCTGCACCGGCCCGCCCACCGCTGGCCCTGGTGGGTGCTGGCGGCGGGCCTGTTCACCTTCGTCGTGGGCGACACGTACTACAACGTCATGGAGGAGTACTACGCCGTCACCAACCCCGTCCCCTCCCCCGCGGACGCCTGCTACCTCGCCACCTACCCGCTCTTCGCGGCCGGCCTGTACGGGCTCATCCGCTACCGCTGGGCGGGCCACGACCTGCCCAGCCTGCTCGACGCGCTGATCTTCACCGCGGGGCTCGCCCTGCCGGTGTGGGTGTACCTGGTGATGCCGCTCGCCGAGGCCGAGGGCCTGACCTGGCAGCACCGGGCCGTCAGCATCGCCTACCCCCTCGGGGACGTCCTGGTGCTCGCCCTGCTGACCCGGCTGCTGACCCCGAGCCCAGTCGACGGGCACAACCGGTCGGTGCAGTTGCTGGTGATCGGCACCCTGACCCTGCTCGGCTTCGACATCGCCTACGGCATCCTCCAGCTCAACTCGCTGTGGCAGGCCGGCACCCTGCTGGACTCCGGGTGGATCGTCTTCTACACGGCCTGGGGCCTGGCCGCCCTGCACCCCTCGATGCGGGAGCTCACCTCCGTCGTCCCGCAGCGCCACTCCCCGCTACCGCCGCCGCACCGGCTCGTGATGCTGGCGGCGGTGACCCTCATCGCCCCGGGGATCCTGCTGTACGAGGCGCTCACCCACAACGCCCGCCACGCGGCGGTGATCGCCGCGTTCTCGGCCGTGCTGTTCCTGCTGGTCATCCTGCGGCTGGCGGGCATGGTCGTGGCCCACCGGGGCGCCGTGGCCCGCGAACTGGCCCTGCGCCGGGCGGCCGGGGCCCTGGTGTCCGCGGTCCGCAGGCAGGACGTCGCGGAGGCCTGCGAGGCGGCCGTCGGCAGGCTCCTGGGCCCGGCGGTCCGGCACCGGACGCTGCTGCTGTCGGCCGAGGAGGCCGCGCCCCTGCGTCCCCGTGAGGCCCGTCTGGTGGCCCCCGCCGACCTCGGCCCCGGCGTCGCGGACCGGCTGGACGGACTCCCGGCCGTCCAGGTGTGCCCCATGACCTCACCCGACCGCCCGGCCACCCCGGACCCCGGGGTCCTGCTGATCGCCGGCCCCCACGGCCCGCTGACCGAGACGCACGGCTCGCTGGAGATCCTCGCCTCCCACGCCGGGCTCGCCATGGAAAGAGTGCTGCTGCGCCAGGAGGTCGTCCGCCAGGAGAGCGAGGCCTACTTCCGCACCCTGGTGCGCAACACCTCCGACGTCATCCTGATCGTCGAGGACGACGACACCATCCGGTACGCCAGCCCCTCCGCCGCCGCCGTCTTCGGCACCGCGGACCTCCCCGGCACCTCGCTGCCGGACCTGGTCGATCCCGGCGACCGGCAACGGGCGGCCCGTGAGCTGGCCGCCGTGCGCGAACACGGGCCGCGCGTCACCCACGACCACTGGTGGGTGCGGCACCGGGAGGGCCGGGCGGAGGTGGAGGTGCGGTGCAGTGACTTCCGGGACGAGCGGACCGTGGCCGGTCTGGTGGTCACGCTCCGCGACGTGACCGAGCAGCGCAGGCTGGAGAACGAGCTGACCCAGCGTGCCTTCCACGACTCGCTGACCGGGCTGCCCAACCGGACGCTGCTCCTGGAGCGCATCGAGCGCGCCCTGCTGCGCGGCCGCCGCGGGTCGGCCCTGACCTGTCTGCTCTTCATCGACCTGGACGACTTCAAGCAGGTCAACGACACCATGGGGCACTCGGCGGGCGACCACCTGCTGGTCGCGGTCGGCAACCGGCTGACCCGGACCCTCAGGCGCACCGACACCGCGGCCCGGCTCGGCGGTGACGAGTTCGCCGTACTGATGGAGGACGCCCGGGAGCCACTCGACGCCGAACTGCTGGCGGCGCAGGTGGTGCAGACCCTCACCAGGCCGTTCGTGCTCGGCGACGAGTCGGTCACCGTCTCGGCCAGCGTGGGCGTCGCCACGGCCCGCGACAGCACCGACGCCGAGGAACTGCTCGGTCACGCCGATCTCGCGCTGTACGCGGCCAAGTCGGCGGGCAAACGGCAGTGGCGGCGCTTCAGGCCGATGCTGCACGCCCGCATGGTCGAGCGGCACGATCTGCAGAGCCGGCTCGCCGAGGCGGTCGCCGCACAGGAGTTCGCCCTGCGCTACCAGCCCGTCGTGGACATCGACGTGGGCGAGGTGGTCGGCTTCGAGGCACTGGTGCGCTGGCCGCGGGCCCCGCACCGGCCGGTGTCGCCGGAGCAGTTCATCACCCTCGCCGAGGAGACCGGGCACATCGCGCCGCTGGGCTCGTGGGTGCTGGAGAACGCCGTCGGCGACATCGCCGGCCTGCAGCGGCTGCCGGGGCCGGTGACGCCGCCGTACGTGAGTGTGAACGTGTCCGCGCGCCAGTTCCGCGACGCCGGGTTCGTGGACCAGGTCGGCCGGGCGCTGCGGACGCCCGGGCTCGCCCCCGGTTCCCTCCAGCTGGAGCTGACGGAGACGGTGCTGCTGCGCCGGGACGCCCAGATCCAGGCGGTGCTCCAGGCCCTCAAGGAGCTGGGGGTGCACATCGCGGTCGACGACTTCGGCACGGGGTTCTCCTCGCTGCGCTATCTGCGGGACTTCCCCATCGACGTACTGAAGATCGACAAGTCGTTCATCGACGACATCACGCGCGACGCCCGGCAGGTCGCGCTCGTCGAGGGCATCGTCCGCATCGCCGACACACTGGGGCTGCAGGTGATCGCCGAGGGCATCGAGGACCCGGCGCAGCGGGACATGCTGGCCGCGATGGGGTGCCGGTTCGGGCAGGGGTTCCTGTTCGCCCGGCCCATGACGGTCGAGCAGAGCGAGCGGGTGCTGCGGCAGGACGGCGGGCGCGTCGTGCCGGGTTCCGGCGGCAGCGACGGGCGCCCGGCCCGAAGGTCCGCGGCCTCGGCCTCCGCCGAGCGGCGCGCGGCGGACCTGGACCGTCTGCGGCGCACCAGTCCGATGACGGACGCGGTCATCGACGAGGTCCGCGGCCGCCGTATCCGCAGCCGCGGCCGCTGGCTCAGCGACTTCGCCTCCTGCAACTACCTCGGCTTCGACTGGGACCCGGAGATCGCCGCCCGCATCGACCCGGCGGTACGCCGGTGGGGCACCCACCCCAGCTGGTCACGGCTGCTGGGCAGTCCGCGGCTGTATCCGGTGCTGGAGGAGCGCCTCGCCGCGCTGCTGTGCGCCCCCGACACCCTGCTGCTGCCGACGCTGACCCTCATCCACGCCTCGGTGATCCCGGTCCTCGCCGACGGCGGCCACGTCTTCGTCGAGGCGAGCGCGCACCGCACGGTGTACGACGGCTGCGTGGCCGCCCGCGGCCAGGGCGCCACCCTGCACCGCTTCCACGCCGAACGGCCCGAGGAACTGGACGCGTTGCTCTCCTCGGTGCCCGCCCGCACCACCCGGCTGGTGTGCATGGACGGCGTGAACAGCATGACCGGCAACGTCCCCGACCTGCCCGTGCTGGCCGCGCTGTGCCGCGACCGGGGCGCGACGCTGTACGTGGACGACGCGCACGGCTTCGGAGTGATCGGGGAACGCGGACCGAACGAGCCCTGCCCGTACGGTCGGCGCGGCAACGGCGTGGTGCGGCACACCGGTGAGTCGTACGACGGGATCGTGCTGGCCGGCGGCTTCTCCAAGGCGTACTCGTCGCTGCTCGCGTTCCTCGCGCTGCCCCGTGACCTGAAGGACCGTCTCAAGACCACCGCGGCCCCCTATCTGTACTCCGGTCCCTCGCCCACGGCGTCGCTGGCCACCGCGCTGGCCGGGCTGGAGGTCAACGACCGCCGGGGGGACGCGCTGCGGGCCGACCTGTACCGCAAGACCACGCGGGTGCTCGACCATCTCGCGGACCTCGGCGTGCGCACCCTCAACACCGACCGGCTGCCCATCGTGGAGGTTCCGCTCGCCGACCCGGCCGACCTCGACGCGGTCGCCGCGTTCCTGTGGGACGAGGGCATCTACGTGACGCTCGCGGCCCATCCGCTCGTGCCCCGCGACCGGGTAGGTTTCCGGGCCCAGATCACGGCGCTCAACTCCGACGAGGACATCGACCGGCTGAACACGACGCTGACCGCCCTGGCCGGGCGCTTCCGGCTGCGGCCGCGGAACTGAGGAGGTGGTGACGGTGGTGATGACGCACAACGACGACGTGGACTGGGACCGTTGGCCGGTCGCCGACTATCTCGCCGAGAACTACCGGGAGTTGCACCCCTCGGACGCCGAAGTGATCGCCCACCACTCCGCGTTCTACCGGCGTCTGGCTCCCGGCGGGGTGGCCCGCTCGGTGGAGTTCGGTGCCGGGCCCAACCTGTATCCGCTGATCCTGGCGTCCGCGGCGAGCCGGCACGTGGACGCCGTCGACGCCGGCGCGGGCAACGTGGCCTATCTGCACCGGCAGATCGTGTGCGGGCCGGACGCGAGCTGGCTGCCGTTCCACGCGCTGTGCCGGCACCTCAACCCCGACCTGCCGAGGACCCTCGCGGCGTCGCTGGCGCAGGTGCACGTCGTCCACGCGGACGTCCGGGACCTGGAGCCGGGCGGCTACGGGCTGGCCTCCATGCACTTCGTCGCCGAGGGGGCCACGGAGGACTTCGCCGAGTTCGCCGGCTTCTGCCGGGCGTTCGTCCGCTGTGTGGTGCCGGGCGGGTATCTGGTGGCCGCGTTCATGGAGAACATGCCGACCTACCGCGTCGGGCCGAGCTCGCGCTGGCCGGGCTGTCCGGTGACCCCCGAGAGCGTCACGGAGGTGTTCGCACCCCTGACCCGCGAGCTGTCCGTCACCCGCGTCGACACCGACCCGACCCTGCCGGACTACGGGGACTCCGGGATGGTGCTCCTCACGGCGGTGACGGCGGACGGGCAGAGGTGAGCAAACCCCTCACCACCGGTGCGGGGCAGGGCACGTGCCGTGGTCCCGCTCGTGCGGAGGCGGGCCGTGGCAGGGGCGCTTATCGTGATCGAGGGCGCCGATGGGCGTCCTTGGAGGCATGGATGCTCGCCAAGGTGACGAGGCGACGATGCGCTGTGTCCGGAGCCCTCGGGCTGGCCCTGCTCGGCGCCGGACTGCCGGCCGCGGCCGCGGACGGCTCCGGACCGGACCTGTCGCGCTTCTACGGCCAGAAGATCCGGTGGTCGAAGTGCGTGGGCATGGAGACGCCGAAGGATCTCCAGTGCGGAAAGGTCACCGTCCCCCTCGACTACGCGAAGCCCCACGCGGGCACCCTCGACCTGGCGCTCGCCCGCTACCGGTCCACGGCCCGGCACAAGCGCGGCTCGGTGCTGATCAACTTCGGTGGTCCGGGCGGCGCGGGCGTACCCGCGCTCGCCGCGGGCGGGGACGACTTCATGGGCCTCACGGACGAGTACGACGTGGTGTCGTTCGACCCGCGGGGCGTGGGCCGGTCCTCTCCGGTCAGCTGCGGCGCCGGCACCGACGAGGCCCTGGCGGCCACCGACGACGAGACGGCCGTCGCCCAGAACCCGCGGACAGTGCTGAGCAGGCTGCGGGACGCGGCCGCCCAGTGCGCGCGGCACTCCGGCCCCGTGCTGCGGCACATCGGCACCGTGAACGTGGCCCGCGACCTGGACGTCATCCGCCAGGCCCTCGGCGACAAGAAGCTCAACTACCTCGGCTTCTCCTACGGAAGCCGGCTCGGGGCGGTGTACGCGGCCCGGTTCCCGAAGAAGGTGGGCCGGCTGGTGCTGGACGGGGTGGACACCCTCACCGAGCCGTTGTCCGAGCAGGGCGTGGCGGGCGCGGCCGGGCAGCAGACGGCGCTGGAGGACTTCGTCGACTGGTGTGTCAAGGACATCGCCTGCCCCCTCGGGACCGACGCGCGGGGCGCCCGGGAGCAGGTCCTGCGGCTCGTGGCGTCGCTGGACGAGGACCCGGTGCCGACGGATTTCGGCCCCGCCTTCACCGGGCAGGACCTCGTGGGCGCCCTCAGTCAGGCCCTGTACAGCGAGGATCTGTGGCCCTCCCTGGAGCGTGCGCTCGCCGAACTCGTCGAGGACGGCGACACCACGGGGGTCCTCACCTTCGCGGGCGGCGGCTCCGGGTTCCTCACCCGCGCGCGGCCGCCCACCGACGACCCGACGGACACCCCGCTCTCCGATGTGGAGGACGTGCCGATCGACAATCTTCCGGCGGCGCTGATGGCGGTCAACTGCGCGGACGATCCCGACCGCCCCGGCGCCGACCGGATCGCCCGGGACCTGACCCGGCTGCGCGCCGCGTACGAGCAGGCGTCGCCGGTGTTCGGCCGCTACCGGCTCACCGAGTACCTCATGTGCTACGGCCGTCCCAGGGGCACCGACTACATCCGCGAGAAGGTGCGCGACGTGCGTACTCCGAAGATCCTGCTCGTCGGCACCCGCGGTGACCCGGCGACGCCGTACCGCTGGACCGAGGAGACCGCCGAGCGCCTCGGCGATGCGGCCGTGGTCCTCGACAACAAGGGCGAGGGCCACACCGGTTACGGCTCCTCCAAGTGCGTGCACCGCAAGGTCGACGACTTCCTCCTGTACGGCAGCCTGCCCCCCAACGGCAGCTCCTGCGGCCCCGAACGCGAGGAGTGAGTTCCGCGCGGGCCGGTACCGACCGACTGAGACTGCGTCGCCTGGTACACACCGACGCGTGTGCGCACAACCCCTCCGACGGAGTCGCCCTCCACCGGCGTAGGGACAGGCGGCGGGCACAACACGGTTACGGCTATTGGGTCGTCGGACGCCACGGCCGTGCCCGGCAGCCCGGCTTCCGCGGGATCGAGCCGATGGGGCTCCACGGAGAACCGGTGCTGAACCTCTTCCACCGTTTCGCCCCCTCCCCCGGGGCGGCGCACGTGCCGGACCTCCCGCTCATCGCCCGCGTGCGCCCGGCGAACAGGGCTTCACAGCGTGTGGCGGAACGTGCGGGCCTCAGCCGGGCCCCGCACCTCGACACCGAGGGATACGACGGCTTCGACTGGATATACGTGGCACGTCCCGAGCACTGGGCCGCCTAGAGGGCTCCGCGTACGCGAGCCGGCACGGCCGAATGACCTGCGCGGCCGATCAAGTTGCCCCAAATGCCTGATCGGCCGATCGGTCCTATGGTGCTGTTATGGAGCACGCACTGAGCCCTGCGACCCTCTCCGAACTGCGCCGCCCGCGCGCCTATCCGGCGGTGTCCGTGCTGACGCCGACCCACCGCCGCGAACCCGAGAACACCCAGGATCCGGTCCGGCTGCGCAATGTGGTGGCCGAGGCCAAGAAGCAGCTGGAGGCCGACCCTGCGGTCCCCCGGGAGCGGCGCATCGACGTCTCCCGCCAGCTCGACCAGGCCCTCACCGAGGTCGATCTGACGCACGCCGAGGACGGTCTGGTGATCTTCGCCGCGCCGGGCGAGCACCAGGTGTGGTCCCTGGCCCGCGCGGTCCCCGAGCGCGTGGTGCTCGCGGACACCTTCCTGACCCGCAACCTCGTCTCCGCACAGGCCTCCGAGCGGCCGTTCTGGGTGCTGTCGGTGTCCGCCGACCGCGCCACCCTGTGGAACGGCGGCGTCGACCGGGTCACCGAGCACCACGGCGACGGCTTCCCGCTGAACAGGACGCGGGAGAACTTCGACGCCGAGCGCCTGGAGCGGATCGGCGACATGCCGAGCACCTTCCGGGACGAGGACACCCGGCACTTCCTGCGGGACACCGACACCGCGGTGGCAGGACTCCTGCGCGAGGACCCGCGCCCGCTATACATCACCGGCGAGACCGCGGCGCTGTCCGCGCTGGCCGACGTCGGCACCGTCACGAAGGACGCGGTGCACGTCCCGCACGGCGGCCTCGCGCACGGCACCCCGGACGCGGTGTGGCAGGCGGTGGGTCCGCTGGTCGCCGCGGAGGCCCGCAGGAGCACCGACGCGGTGACCCGGGAGCTCGAATCGGCGCGCGGGCGGCGGGCGTTCGCGGCGGGCGTCGACGAGATCTGGCAGAACGCCCGGGAGGGCCGGGTAGGGCTGCTGGCCGTCGAGGAGAACTACCGGGTCACGGTCCGCGACGACAACGGCGACCACCTGGTCCCGGCCGAGAGCGGCGACCTCGACGCCCGCGAGGACATCGTGGACGAGATCGTCGAGCAGTGCCTGGAGACCGGCGCCGACGTCCGCTTCGTGCCGGACGGCACGTTGGGCGGGGTCGACGGGATCGCGGGCGTGCTGCGGTACTGAGCGGGCGGGAGACCGTACAAGGCTCAGACGCTCCCGAAGAGGGCGCTGAGCCCTCGCTCGACGGCCTCCTCGACATCCTCCTGTCCGGCGCCGACCACCGTGTAGGTCCCCAGCAGGAAGCCGCGCAGCACGTCCGTCGGGAACTGGAGGAGGGCGAGGCCGTACGGCGAGTGGAACTCCACGACCGTGGTGTCCCGCCCGCACGGCCAGATGTGCACGTCGCCGCCGCCGGCCGGCCCGCTCAATCCCTCGGCCAGCAGGGCCCGGGCGAAGGTCCAGGTCGCCCCCTGGCCGTCCAGGCAGACCTCGGGCGGGAAGTCGACGCACACCGCCAGCGGGTCGGCGGAGCCGTAGCGCAGAGTGGCGGGGACGGGCAGGTGCTCGTTCTCCGCCGTGATCAGCCGGGCGCGGACGGGCTGCTCGAAGGTCGTGTCCATGTTCTTAGGAGTCCGGGGACCCCGTTTGCATTACGCCTGAGCCCGGGTGAATTCATGTGACCTGCATCACACGCGGACTGTTGGGCTCGGCCCTGGTATGCCAAACTCCTTAGAACAGAGGGCCGTCGAACACATAAATGAACATCGGGCCGACCACGCGAAAATCCACCAAGTCACGTACTCTGCCTACGACTTGGGGTATCGGACGGCGTAGACGACACACCCTGTCCGGTCACTCCGCGAAGACTGTGGCATATGCCAGAAGCACCACCGTATCGTGTGCCGCCAAATCCCTTACAGCGCGTCGCGGCCTGTGCAACAGTCGTAACGGTCCCTCCGTCCCGCCTTGGTCGAACCGTCCCCGCATCGGAGTGCGTCATGTCGTCCCACCTCTCCGCGGGCCACCCCGCCGCCCAGCCGCCAGGACGCGGCTCGGTCGACGCGCTCATATCGCAGGCGCGACGGCTCAAGGGTGACGTGGACGCCGTACGACGGGACGTGCCGGCCGACGACTCGGACCCCCAGGAGCGCTGGCAGCGCGCGCTGTACGACCTCGCCCTTCACCAACTCAGCGACCTGGACGCGCACTTGGCGCAACTACGGGACGGCCCGCCGCCCGTGCCGTCGCCGGCCGGGGCGGAGTCCGCCGCGCGAACCGCGCCGCCCGCTCCCCGGCGCGGCTCGCTGCTCAGCCGGGTCGGCAGCGCGGAGTGGAACCTGCTGACGGACGAGGCCAGTTGGTCCGGGGAACTCTACGAGATCCTGGGCCGCGACCCCGGCGTCCCGCCGCTCACCCTCGACGAGCTCCCTTCCCTGGTGCTCGACGAGGACCGGCCGAAGCTGACGGCCATGGTCACGGACTGCCTGGTCGACGCCCAGCGCATAGACGGCGAGTTCCGTGTGGTGCGTCCGGACGGCGAGGTGCGCACCGTCCACATGATGGGCGAACCCGTGCTCGCCGCCGACGGCAGCACCGCCTCCATGTGGGCCGTGCTGCGGGACGTCAGCGAACTGCGGCGCAGCGAACGGGCGGTGAGCGAGACCCGTGACTCGTTACAACGCCAACGGCAACGCGCGCAGAGCGAGCACCGGCTCGCGGTCGAGCTGCAGGAGGCCGTGCTGCCGCCGTGGCGCGGCTCCCTGCGGCTCCCGCACCGGGGCACCGAGACCCTGGACCTCGCCGCCCACTGCCTACGGTCGTCGACGAGCGCTCTGATCGGCGGCGACTGGTACGACGCGCTCGAACTGGCCGACGGCGAGACGCTGTTGAGCGTCGGCGACCTGACCGGCCACGGAGTCGCCGTGGCCTCCGGCATGGCGACCCTGCTCGGCGCCGTGCGCGGCATGGCGATGGCCGGCACCCAGCCCGGCCCTCTGATGGCCCTGCTCAACCAGTTGCTGGATGCCACCGCGCACCCGGCCCTCGGCAGCGCGGTCTGCTGCCGCTACCGTCCCGGCACCCGCACCCTGGTCTGGGCGCAGGCCGGGCACCCCGCCCCGCTGCTGTTCCGCGACGGGACGGGGCGCAGGCTCGACTCCCCCGACGGGGTGCTCCTCGGCGCGACCTCCGGAGCCGTCTACGCGCAGGCCGAGGAGACCCTCGAACCGGGTGACCTGCTCCTGCTGCACACGGACGGACTGGTGCCCGGGCGGGACAGCGCGGCTGCCGTGAACCGTCTCCTCGACCTCGCCCCCCGGTTCGGCGGCGTGCGCACCGCGCAGGACGGTGTGCGGGTGGTCATGGAGGAGTTCGGCGAGAGAGCGCGCGAGGACGACGCCTGCGTGCTCATCGCCAAGGTGACTTCATAACAAGCTCACGCCCGTGCGCTGTTGCCACCCCTTCCCTTCTGCTTCGGCAGCGCCTGCCTGATCTCCTCGCGCAGTTCGCTGATCTTCGGGTAGCTGGAGTACTCGGCGGTGAGCCGGTACATCTGACGCAGCCGGTCCCAGGTGCGGTGGGAGGAGTTGGACCCCATCGACACCAGCGCCAACCGCGCGTAACGGTCCGCCTGTTCGGGGTCGTCCGCGATGAAGCAGGCCGAGGCCATCGACAGGAAGTCGAAGATCTTCGACCGCTGCCGTCCGTCGACCCGCAGGGCCAGGGCCTTCTCCGCGTAGTGCTGGGCGTGCGCGGCCGCACTCGGGTCGTGCTCCGCCAGCGTGCGGTAGGCCAGGGCCTGCATGCCGTACAGGTCCTCCTCCTTGAAGGTCTGCATCCAGCTCGGCGGCGGTACGTCGCTCTTGTCGGAGACGAAGAGGTCCTCCGCCTGTCCGAGGGTGCGGCGCATGGCCTGGCCCTTGCCCATGGACGCCTGGGCCCAGGCCTCGATGGTGTAGAGCATCGCCCGGGTGCGGGGCAGCACCTGCTCGCCGGAGCCGGACTGGGCGAGCTTCATCAGGTCGAGCGCGTCGTCGGGCCGACCCAGGTGCACCATCTGGCGGGCCGCCCGGGAGAGCGCCTCGCCGGCGCGGGGCCGGTCACCGCCCTCGCGCGCGGCATGGGCGGCGATCACGAAGTACTTCTGGGCGGTGGGTTCGAGGCCGACGTCGTGGGACATCCAGCCCGCGAGCACGGCCAGGTTGGCGGCGACGCCCCACAGGCGCCGCTGGAGATGGTCGGGGTGGCGGTAGGCGAGCATGCCGCCCACCTCGTTGAGCTGGCCCACGACGGCCTTGCGCTGCAGCCCGCCGCCGCGGGCCGCGTCCCAGGCCCGGAACACCTCGACCGAACGCTCCAGTTCCTCGATCTCCTGCGACCCGATGGGGGCGGCCTCGTAACGGTCGAACCCGGCGGGGTCGGCGTGCAGGGGGTCGTCGAACTGGGGGGCATCGGCCGTGAGGGCCGGATCGGTGTGCAGCCAGTCGTGCATGGCAGTGCTGAGTACGGATCCCGCGGTGAGCGCGGCACCCGCGCCCACCAAGCCGCGTCGGTTGAGCATGAGGTCCATTCCCGTGAATTCGGTGAGGACCGCGGCGGTTCGGTCGGGCGCCCACGGCATGCCGTCGGGATGTTCCGCGCTCCCGTCGCCCTGCCGTTTCCCCGTACGCCCGTGCCTGACCAGACCGAGGTCCTCGATGGTCACGACACGGCCGAGACGCTCGGTGAACAGAGCCGCCAGCACCCGCGGCACCGGATCGCGCGGGATCTCTCCCATGTCGATCCACCGCCGCACCCGGGAGGTGTCGGTCGAGAGCTGGGGATGGCCCATGGCCGCCGCCTGCCGGTTGACCAGCCTCGCGAGTTCACCCTTGGACCAGCCGGCCAGGCCGAACAGGTCCGAGAGTCGGGTGTTGGGTTGTCCGCTCACGTCAAGCCCCCAGGTTCTCGGCTGAGTTGACAGTAGCCCCGTGTCAGTTGCTCCGGGACTATTCGCCAGGGTTCGCCAGGGTGCGCCAGATGGTGTGCCAGTGCGCGTCTGCGGTGAGGTAGGAACGCGCCACCCCGACCCGGACCGCACAGGGACATTCCCCAGGGTGCACCCGGTGATCCGGGCCGGGAGGCGCACTGCTTTCCCAGGCACAGCAGGCACACGAAGGGATCTGTCTCGCCCATGTACGCAGCATCGTCCTCCGTGTCCGCCCCGCCCCGGTCGCCGCAGCTCCGCCCGGGCGGCGGTGGCCCCTACCTCGACCCCGCGCGGCCGACGGCCCCCGTACCGGGTACGGGCAGGACACGGCGCCTTCCGGGGCTCGGCACCCAACCGCTCAGCGGGAGAATCGACTTGTCCGGCCCCCAGGGCGCCCAGCTGCGCACGGCGCTCGCGTCGGTGCACCGGATCTGCCCGGAGTTCGCCCCGGTGCAGGTGCTGCGCCGCAGCGGACGCTCCGTGCTCCTGGTCGGTACGACGGGACGCAGCACGGCCGTAGCCAAGTGTTTACTCGACCACTCCCCCGTATGGGCGGAGCGGATCCGGCACGAAATAGCCGCCTACCGCTCGTTCGTCCGCCACCGGCCTCCGGTGCGGGTACCGAGACTGATCGCGGCCGACCCGGACAACTGCACCCTGGTCATCGAGCGGATGCCCGGCCGGGTCGCGGCGCTGCACCGGCATCCGGCGGAGGCCCCGCCGCGCGCGGACATCCGGGCGGCACTCGGCGCGGTCTGCCGGCTCAACGCATGGCGTCCGCCGGCGGGCACCTTCGACGCCCCGCTCGACTACGCGGCCCGCATCTCCCGCTACCACGAGCTGGGGCTGCTGACCGACCGGGACATGGGCGACCTCCAGAAGCTGCTGCACGGCATCGCGCACTCGGCGGGCCGGCAGGGCATGGGCCAGTTCTGCCACGGCGACGCACTGCTCTCGAACATCCTTCTCTCACCGGCCGGTCCAGTGCTGGTGGACTGGGAGCACGCGGGCTGGTATCTGCCGGGCTACGACCTGGCGACGCTGTGGTCGGTCCTCGGCGACGCCCCGGTGGCCCGCCGTCAGATCAGCCAGATCGCCCAGTCGGCGGGCCCTGCCTCACGGGACGCGTTCCTGGTAAACCTGATGCTCGTCCTGACCCGTGAGATCCGTACCTACGAGACGGCCGTGCAGCGTTCGATGCACGACTCGACCCCGGCGGCACCGGGTGCGGCCCACCCGGGTGCTGCGCCGTCCGGCGAGGAACAGCGGCTGCTGCTGAGGCGGCTGCACGACGACTGCCAGCTGGCCCGTCGGGCCGTACGCGCGGCGGTCGGGACTCGCTGACGGGGAGGACGGTCCGCGGTGCGCCTGTGGAGCGGCGCACCGCGGACCGTCGTATTGTCCAGGGCCTGTACGGCCCCGGACATTGGCGTATACCACTGACGCCCCGCAGGCCCGCGTGGACCCCGCCACGAAACTCCCGTGAATCCGGATTGACATGGGAAATCCCCTGCCTCTGGGCATGATTGACGGATCGTCGACAAGCCGGTAGCACTGACGCACGCCCGGCCCCGCTCGGCTCATCGCGCTCGATCGTCCCTGGAGGATGCATTGCGAGGATCTGCCACCGACCCCAACAGAGCCGCCCGGAGGGTGCTCGGCACGCTGGCCGGCACCGCTCTGCTGCTGCCCCTGCTGGGCGCCGCCCCGTCGTCGGCCGAGGACTCCTCGGCGCGTCTCCAGCGGGCCTTCGCCACCGCGGCGGCCGAGTACCACGTGCCGCAGAGCGTCCTGCTGGGTGTCTCGTATCTCCAGTCCCGCTGGGACACGCACGCCGGCGCGCCGAGCGTGACCGGCGGCTACGGACCGATGCACCTCACCGACGCCCGCACCGCGCTCGCCTCGGCGCCGCACCACAGCGAGGGCACCGAGGACGCGCGCGGCGACAGTGCCCGCGCCCCACTGCTGCCCGAGACCAGGGTCCCGGAGACCGCCGGCCTCCCCGCTCGCCTCGAAACCCTGCCGAAGGCCGCCGAGCTGACCGGCCTGAGCGCGCGGGACCTGCGCACCGACCCCGCGGCCAACGTCGCCGGCGGAGCCGCGCTGCTGGCCGCCGCGCAGCGTGCCCTGGGCGAGCCGCTCAGCCAGGACCCGGCCGACTGGTACGGCGCGGTGGCCCGCTACTCCGGCGCGGACGACACGGCGACCGCGGCGGCGTACGCGAACGACGTCTTCGAGGTGCTGCGCGCCGGCGAGGAACGCACCACGGACGCGGGCCAGCGGGTCGCCCTGGCCGCCCGGCCGGAACTCGCCCCGGACACCGCCCAGCTGGCCCGGACGGGTCTCAGGAAGCCGAAGGCGGCGGACACCGAGTGCCCGAGGACCGTGTCCTGCGAGTGGATCCCGGCGCCGTACGCGGAGTTCGGGGACAACGACTACGGCAACCACGACCTGGGCGACCGGCCTGCCTCGCAGAGCATCAAGTACATCGTCATCCATGACACGGAGGGCGCCTGGGAAGGTGTCCTCAACCTGGTGCAGGACCCGACCTATGTGTCGTGGAACTACACCCTGCGCTCGACCGACGGTCACATCGCCCAGCATGTGAAGGCCAAGGACGTCGCCTGGCACGCGGGCAACTGGTACATCAACGCCAAGTCGATCGGCCTGGAGCACGAGGGTTTCCTGGCGAACCCGGACGCCTGGTACACCGAGGCGATGTACCGGTCCTCGGCGCGGCTGGTGAGGTACCTCTCAGCGAAGTACGGCATCCCGCTGGACCGGCAGCACATCCTCGGCCACGACAACGTGCCGGGACCGACGACCTCGACCGTCGCGGGCATGCACACCGACCCCGGCCCCTACTGGGACTGGCGGCACTACTTCGAGCTGCTGGGCCACCCGTTCAGGACCACCGCCCCCAAGCAGGGCGGCCTGGTGACGATCCGGCCCGACTACGCCACCAACCAGCCGCGGTACACGGGCTGTGTCACCAAGGGCGAGCCGTGCGCCGCCCACGGTTCGAGCGAGGTACGGCTGTACTCCGCCCCCGACGAGAACTCCGCCCTCATCACGGACATCGGTCTGGGCGGCAAGGCCCCGACGACCGACGTCAACGACCTGTCGTCGCGGGTCTCCACCGGACAGCAGTACGCGGTCGCGGGGCGCGACGGCGACTGGACGGCGATCTGGTACCTGGGCCAGAAGGCCTGGTTCAGGAACCCCGCGAGCGACCCGACCGCGGTGAACGCCGCGGGTCTCGTGGTGACACCGAAGGAGGGCCTCGACAGCGTCCCGGTGTACGGCCGCGCCTACCCCGAGGCCTCCGCCTATCCGACGGGGGTCCCGGCGCAGGCGGTGTCGCCGCTGCCGTACAAGGTGCTCAAGGGACAGAGCTACGTGGCCGGTGACAAGGTGCCCGGCGAGTACTACTACGCGGTCACCTTCACGACGGACTCGCACCGGGTCGTGGCCGGCAAGGACCTGTACTACGAGATCCAGTACGGCCACCGCGTCGCGTTCGTGCGGGCCGCGGACGTCGACGTGAAGCCGTCCGTTCAGCGCCGGTAGGGACAGGTGCGCCGGTAGGGGACGTCCGGGAGGTGGCGGCTCCACTCCTCGGGGGTGAGGCCGCCGCCGGCCCGGCGGCAGACGGTTCCGGCGGCGTCGGCGGGCCCGATCCGGTAGGTCTGCGGCGGGGTGTGCTGTCCCGCCGTGCGCAGGGTGTCGCCGCCCGGGCCGAACGCCAGGGCCTGGACGGTGTCCCCCGGCGCGGGCAGCGGCGATCCGACACGGCGGCGTGAGGCGACGTCCCACAACTGCAGGGTGCCCTCGTCGCCGGCGACGGCGAGGGTGCGGCCGTCGGGAGCGAAGGCCAGGGCCGAGACATACTGGTAGGTGGTGGTGTCGGGGTCGGCGAGGACGCCGAGCCGGCGCTTGAGCCGGCCGTCCCACAGCACGACCCGGCCGGAGCCCTCCCCGACGGCCAGGTGGGCGCCGTCGGGGCTGAAGGCCACGGCGGTGCCGCCGCCGGTGAAACGGGTGGCGGGGAGCCGGGCGCCGGAGGGCAGGCGGTAGGCCTCTCCGCCGGTGGTGACGGCGAGGTCCCCGTCGGGGTGCACCACCGAGGGCCCGGAGGTGTCCTCCAGAACGGCGGTGGTCCGGTGCCGGCGCAGGTCCCACACCCGGGTGGTACCGGTCTCGGGGGCGGCCGGACCGGCCAGCAGGAGTGTGCGGTCGCCCGGTCCGAAGGCGATGTCCGGCAGCGGGCCCCCGTCGAGGTCGTCCGTGGTCAGGGCGGTGGTGACCCGGCGGCCGGGGATGTCGTACAGGTGGATCCGGCCCGTCGCGAGCCCGGCCGGGCCGGGCTCCGTGCTCCCGTAGGCGAGGGTCGTTCCGGTGGAGTCGAAGGCCAGGTCGCCGGTGCAGACGTCGACGGCGGGCCGGCAGGGCACGGTGCCGATGTCGGCCACGAGCCGTCCGGTGCGGCCGTCGAGGAGACGGATCCGGAGGTGCTTGCCGCCCGGGTCCGGTCGGGCGGTGGCCAGCCGTTCGCCGTCGCGGCTGAACACCGCCGTCGTGGCGGCGGCCGTCCAGTCGGCGGTCGTGGCCCGGCCCAGGGTGACCGTGTGCACCCCCGGACCCCATACGCCCTCCGCGCCGCCGAGATAGCGCAGGGTTCCGGCGGCGGTGTCGAGGCGGATGTCCTTGACGGTCTCGCCCGCGAGCCGGTGCCGGAACACGGGGAAGTCGGGGCCGGACAGTCGCCACACGAGGATCTCCTGGCCGTCCGAGGCGGCCAGGGAGGCGCCGTCGGCGCTCAACTGGGCCGTCTTGAGGCCCGGATACGCCACCTCGGCGATCTTCCGGCCGGTGTCGATCCGCCAGGCCCGGAAGCCGTCGGCGCCGGTCAGGCCGAGGCTGCGCCCGTCAGGGCTGAACACGACCTGTTCCTGGAGGCACTGCTGGGCGGAGGTCCTCGGCAGCCAGGGCGCGGTGATCTCCCGGCGCGCGGCGACGTCCCACAGCCGCAGCCGCCCGCCCGGGACGCACAGGGCCAGGTGCCGGTCGTCGGGGCCGACCGTCGCGTCGGCGGTCGCCAGGAAGGTCTGGACGGCTGTGCGGCGTTCCTTGCGCAACTGGCCCATCAGGGCGGTGAGCCGGGCCCAGGCGATGCCGCCGGCGTCGAGGTCGCGCACCCCTTCCGGCTCCTCGATGTCCAGCAGTTTCTGCCGGTCGAGGGGGTCCCAGAGCTGGACGCGCCGGCTCGTGCCGCGCCGGTCGTAGACGACGAGAGTGCGGCCGCTCGAGGTCATCTCCGCGCCGCGGTCGGCGTCCGTGAGGGGGGTGCGGTCCTGGCGTCCGGTGGCGAGGTCGCGCACGGTGACGCGGGTGCCGTCGAAGACCGGGAGCCAGGAGGTGTCCGCGCGGGGGAACCCGGCTTGTTCGAGGGTTCTGCCGAGGCCGGGCTGCCGGCTCAGCCGACGGTGGGCGGTGACGTCCCAGTGGGTCACGCGGTCGGCGCCCACGCTGATCAGGGTGCGTCCGTCGGCGCTCAGCCGTCGCATGGTCCGCTTGCCGCCGTCCGGGTCGGTGAACACGTCCTGTTCGTGCTGGACGGCGGCCGAGAGCAGGCCGGACCGGGTCTCGGGCAGGTCGGCCACCCGCCAGGCGGCGAGGCTCAGCCGCATCGAGGTGACCGGGTCGGACAGCCTGAGGCTCTCCGCGACGCCGGCGAGCCGACGGGCCTCGGCCTCCAGGCGGCGCTGTTCGCCGACCCGGTTCTGCTGCCAGGCGACGAGCCCGGCGAGGAGACAGAGGACCACCAGCAGGGACAGGGCGCCGACCCGGCCGTGCCGGCGCTGCCGGGCCCGTCGGCGTGCCCGGATCGAGGCTTCGAAGAACTCCCTTTCCAGCGGCGTGAGTTCGGCGGAGTCGGCGGTGAAATGCTCTTTGACGGTGGCCAGTCGCAGTCCGCGGTACAGGGCCTCCGGGTCGCGGTGCAGGGCGGCCCAGGTCTGCGCCGCCTCGGTGAGGGCACGCTGGGTGCGCAGCCGTTCACGGTCCTCGTCGATCCAGGTGCGCAGCCGGGGCCAGGCGCTGAGCACGGCCTCGTGGGCCAGGTCCACCGTCCGGTCGTCGACGGTGATCAGCCGGGCCCGGGCGAGCTGTTCGAGGACCAGAGGGGTGTCGGCCCAGTCGGCGCCGGTGAGTTCGGCGCGGTCGGCGGGCCGCCGGGTGTCGGGGGTGCCCTGGCCCGGGGTGACCAGCCGCAGCAGGAGGCGGCGGGCGGTGTCGGCCTGCCGCGGAGTGAGGCGCTCGTGGAGGTCCTCGGCGGTGCTGGCGATGGCCCCGTGGATGCCGCCGGCCGCCTCGTAGGCCGCCTCGGTCAGGGTTCGGCCCCGGCGGCGGCGCCAGGTCTCCAGCAGGGCGTGGGAGAGCAGCGGGAGCCCGCCCGGCTCGTCCGCGATCTCGTCCAACAGCCGTGCGGTCAGCGAGCGTTCGACGACCAGGCCGCCGAGGGCCGCGGGCCGGACGATGGTCTCGCGCAGTTCGTCCGGGGTCATCGGCGCCACCAGGAGGGTCGCCTCCTGGGCGGCCTCGGCGAGCCGGCGGTCGCGGGTGAGATGGCCGTAGAAGTCGGCGCGTACGGCGATCACTACGCGGGTGGGCGTGCCGGCGGCGGCGAAGAGCAGGTCGAGGAAGCGGGCCCGCTCGTCGGGGTCCGTGCAGAGGGTGAAGAGTTCCTCGAACTGGTCGACGACGATCAGGGCCGCCCCGGACCTCAGGGCCTCGGCGTGGGTCCGGGAGGGATGCGCTCCCGGGGAGAGGACCAGAGCCCGTCCGGCAAGCCGCGGGAGCAGGCCGGCGCGCAGCAGTGAGGACTTGCCGCTGCCGGAGGGGCCGACGAGGACGACGACGGGGCCGGCGGTGACCATCTCCACCAGCCGGCCGATCAGCCGGTCCCGGCCGAAGAAGCGTTCCCGGTCACCGGTGTCGAACCCCGCGAGGCCCAGATAGGGGGCCTCGCCCGGATCGTCGGCGGCCCGGCGCTGTTCGGTCGCCTCGTCGGCGGCCTGCTGCCAGCGTCTCTCCCACTCCGCGGGGTCGCCTCCGCAGGCCGTGACGTAGGCGAGGGTGACCTGGAGGGAGGGGAGCCGGTCGCCGGCCGCGGCCTGGGCGAGGGTCGCGGTGGAGTAGTGGGCCCGTCCGGCCATGGCGCGGTAGGTGGGGCCGCCGGCCTCCTGCCGTAACTTCCGCAGGTCGTGCGCGAATCGGGCGACCGGCCCCTCGGTCGGGTCCAGCGGTCGCTCGCGTCGCCCCATGGCTCTCCCCCGGCATCCTTCGTCGGCGCGGTCGGCTGCGGATCCCGCACGCTACGGACCGACGCGGTTGAGGGGCAAGGCAGTTCCGCGGGCGTGGCGGAAGATCGGAGAATTGTCTGGAGTGGTGAAAGGGGGCTGCCGGACAACTCCGGGAGCGCGAAAACTGGCGGTACGGCACCCCGGGGCTCCGCCGCGGCGGGCGGAGTGGGGGAATCCCGGGTGTGACCGAGGTGGGCCGGACGACCGACCGAGCCCGCGGACGGCTCCGGAAGGCCATGCGTCGGGGGACATGGCCTTCCGGGGTCCGTGCGGCTGCGGAAGGGGGTCAGCCCTGCTGGAAGAGCTCCGCGGGCAGGGGCTTGAGGAGGGCGTACAGGTCGTCGGTGATCGGGCGGTCCCAGGCGGCGATGGTCACCAGGACGTTGTCGCTGCGGTCGAACTGGACGCAGGAGATCCGGCTCTCGGAGAGCTTGAGGCGGCGCACGATGAGGAGGTTGTCGCCCTGCATCACCGGCACGTCCTCGGTGTCGGTGACGGTGACCTCCTCGTCGTTCTCCAGTGCGATCAGCAGCTGGGCCACCTCGAAGGGGATCTGGCCCTCGGCGACCTCGCGGGCCGGGGAGCCCTCGGGGAGGTTCCCGATGATCATCGCGGGGCCGCGGCCGCCGAAGAGGTCGTAGCGCAGGAAGACGCCCTGGCAGGTGCCGTCGGGGGCGGGCAGGAGCCCCGCGCCGAGGTTGCCGGGCCAGTCGCCCGGGTCCATGGCCAGTACGTCGAAGTCTGGACCGGCGGGGGTTGCGCTGCGGCGGCGGAGGAACGACATGCGCCCATCGTAATGGGCCATCACGTGCTCGTGCGGGTCCAGGGGCGTGGGGCCGGCCGGACGGTTTCCCGCTTCACTGCAGGAGATCACTCACCGTCCGCAGGCCGGTGCTGTCCGTTCCCAGCTTGCGGCACACGGCCGACAGCAGGCGGGTCACCGTCTGGTCGTCCGCGTTCAGTTCTCTGGCGATCTCGTCGTCCGTGCACCCCCGGGCGGCCAGCTCGGCCGCCGTGCGTTCGCGTGCGGTGAGCGTGTCCGTCTCCGTGCTGTGCAGGCGGCGGGGGCGCAGGCCCGCGGCGATCAGTTCGTCGCGGGCGGTCTCGATCAGGGCGTCGGCGCCGCACTGGACGGCTGTGTCCAGTCCCCGGTAGAGGTTCTCCGCCGCCTCCCGGGCACGGCCGGCGCGACGGAGTTCCGCGCCCAGGGCCACCAGCGCGCAGGCGAGCTCGTAGGCGGCCGGAGAGCGTTCCAGATGGGCGACCGACTCCTCCAGGAGCTTGACCCGGGCCGAGCCGGGCGAGACCTCGGCGGCCAGCCTGAGCGCCTGGCCGACGGCGGACGGGGCCCCGAACTGCCGGGCCCGGGCCACCGCTTCCAGGGCCGTGGTGACCGCCCGGTCGGGGTCGTCGTGGCTCTGGGCGCGGGCCAGGTGGAGCTGCCAGGGGCACCAGGCGGGGTTGCGCACGCCGCGCGGTTCCAGGCGGCGGCCGGCGGCGGCCAGTTCGGCGGCCGCGTCCCTGGCCAGGCCGCGGGCCAGCAGCAGCTCGCCGCGCACGGTCTGGGCGTCGGGGAAGACCACCGCGGCCGGGTAGGGGGCGCTGAAGGAGTGGTCCTCGGCGATCTGCGCGGCCTCCTCGACCCGGCCGCGGGCCAGCAGGACCTCGATCAGGATGCCCACCGCGTACCACTGGGCGGGGGTGCCGGGGCCCACGCGCTCGGCGAGCCGCAGCCCGGCGCGGACGAAGTCCTCGGCCTCGGCGAGGCGGCCGCGGCGGAAGCGCACGTAGGCGAGGAGGGTGTAGGCGAAGGACAGGTGGGCGCCGCGCCAGCCCTGGCGTTCGAAGTCGGCGATCCCGGCGGCGAAGAGTTCCTCGGTGCGGCCGGGCCGGTCGGCGTAGGTGAACGCGAGGGCGACCAGGACGGGCACCTCGAAGCCGCGGTCCGGCTCCGCCCAGCCGAGGCCGCCGGCGAGCGCCCGCTCGGCGTGCCGCAGGGCGACGGGGGCGGGTTCGCCGCGCAGTACGGCGTCCCAGGTGCGCAGGCCGATGATGTACCGCTCGGTGAGGTCGCGGCCGGTGAGACGGTCGGCGAGCCTCGCCATGCGGCGGGAGCGGGAGGGGTGGTCGGGTTCGTCGGCGCGGAAGGCGTCCCACATGAGTTGCTCGGCGACCATGCGCAGCTTGACGCGGGCGTCGCCGGTGACCTCGATCTCGCGGGTGAGGGTGTCGGAGGCCTCGGCGAGGCGGTCGCTGTGGGCGAGGACCTGGGCGAGCCGGTAGACGATGCGGTGGCGCAGACCGGGTTCGGCGATGGGCTCTTCCAGGGCGGCGCGCAGGTGGTTGACCGTGGTGGCCGGTTCGGTGAGCAGGGAGGCGCTGCCCAGTTCGTACAGGACGGCGGCGCGGTCCTCGAAGGGCGGGGGTTCGCGCAGGGCGCGGGCGAGATAGCTGCGGGCCGCGTCCGGGGCGCCGGAGCGCAGGGTCTCGGCCGCGGCGGCGCGCAGTTGCTGGACGACCCAGGGGTCGCTGTCGGGGTGGGTCTCCAGGAGGTGGCGGGCGGCGGCGGCCGGTCCCCTTCCGTCGTCCACGACGCACCAGGCGGCCTGGCCGTGCAGCGCGACGCGGAAGCCCGCCGGGATGGCCCGGTAGACGGCGGTGGCGATGAGCGGGTGGACGAATTCCAGGGATTCCACGCCGGTGAGGATGCGGGCGCCGCGCAGGGCGTCGGCGGCGTCGGCGGCCTCCTCGTGGCCGAGGCCCGCGACGGCGGCGGCGAGGTGGGGGTGGATCTCGGTGCCGAGGACCGCGCAGGCCCAGGCGAAGCGGACGGTGGAGGCGCCCAGGCGTTCGAGGCGGGCGACCAGTCCGCTGCCCTTGACGGCGGCCGCGAGGTCGCGGAGCAGGTGGGCGGCGTCCTCGGTCGGGGTGACCCCGCGGTCGTGCACCTTGGCGGTCAGTTCGACCGTCTCGAAGGGGTTGCCGGCGGTGACGGCCCAGCATTCCCGGCAGAACGCGTCGTCGGCGTGGGCGCCGAGCGTCTCCCGTACGAGGCGGGCGACGGCGACGGCGCTGAGCGGTTCCAGGACGAGGGGACGGCCGCCCGCCCGGCCGGGCAGGGCCCTGAACGACTCGGCGTGCTCGGGGAGTTCGTCGGGCCGGTAGGCGACGACGATCAGCATCGGCAGTTCCTCGGCGCGCGGCGCGAACGCGGACAGCCAGCCCAGGGACTCGGGGTCGGCCCAGTGGGCGTCGTCGAGGACCAGCACCAGCGGGGCGCGCAGGACGGCGAGGTGGGTGAGGACCCAGTCGAGTCCGTCGCGCAGGCCCTGCGGGTCGGGCGGCGCGCCGTCGGTCGGGGCGCACAGGCCGAGCGCGGGGCCGACGATGTCGTACCAACTGCCCAGCCGGTCGCGGAGGTCGGCTTCGCCCGCGTCGGCGAACCGGGGCTGGAGGAGTTGCCGGGCGACGTGGAAGGCGACGCGCTGCTCCTGGTCGCCGCCGCGGGCCGCCAGGACGGTGCAGCCCCGGGCGGCGGCGCGGCGGCGGACCTCGGCGAGCAGGGTCGTCTTGCCGATGCCGGGGCGGCCGGCCACCGCGAGCAGGGCGCCGCGGGGACGTGCGGACGGTTCGGCACCATCCGGGCGCAGCCCGGTGAGCTCCGCCAACGCCTCGTCGACGGTGGCGAGTTCGCTCTCCCGCTCCAGGAGAGTCCTTCTGCTCAGAACACCGCGCTGCATCATGACGACCCCCCGTCACGGGGTCGCACCCGCGCGGGGAGCGAGCGCACACCGTGACCTACAGGCACCTCAGCGTACGCCTCGCGGACGGCCGACGGGCCCTTGTCGGCCCACCCGGTGCCGGGTGGGAAGAGGTGTTCGCAGGACCGGGAGGGGAGGTGGACCAGGCCGTCGGCACCGGCGGTCCCGGTCGGCGGCGGCGCCGTACCGCGCACGGCGGCCGGCAGGTCACGCAGCGCGGCGAGGCCCTTCACGTGACGGACCGGTTGGCCCGGGTGCTCACCCTCAGGTGAGGTCGAACTCTCCTTCCCGCGCCCCCGACACGAACGCGCCCCACTCCGCGGGGGTGAAGATCAAGGAGGGGCTCTCCGGGCGGCCGCTGTTGCGCATCGCGATGAACCCCTCGACGAAGGCGATCTGGACATCCCCCAGACCGCGGCTGCTCGAGTGCCAATCGGCGTTGCTCAGGTCCAGCTCCGGCTTGTCCCAGCCCATGAGCGGCTGCTGCTGGATGGTGGTCTCGGCCACGTCCGTGCTCCTCCCGATCGCTTCGTCCGCGGCCAGCCTAGCGATCGACTCCGACCGCCGACAGGCCACGTGAGGGGGACCTTTTGGGAGTCGGTTCACGCATCCGGGGGCTCGGACCCCACCAGCCACATGGAGAAGAACTGCGATCCGCCGCCGTAGGCGTGCCCGAGCACCTTGCGGGCGCCCTCCACCTGGTGTTCCCCGGCCTGGCCGCGCACCTGGAGGGCGGCCTCGGCGAAGCGGATCATTCCGGAGGCCCCGATCGGATTGGTGGACAGGACGCCGCCCGACATGTTGACGGGCAGGTCCCCGTCCAGCTCGGTGACCCCGGCCTCGGTCAGTTTCCAGCCCTCGCCCTCGTCGGCGAAGCCGAGGTTCTCCAGCCACATGGGTTCGTACCAGGAGAACGGCACGTACATCTCGACGGCGTCGATGTCCCGGCGCGGGTCGGCGATCCCCGCCTGCCGGTACACGTCGGCCGCGCAGTCCTTGCCGGCCTGGGGCGAGACGGCGTCCTTGCCGGCGAACAGCGTGGGCTCGCTGCGCATGGCGCCGCCCAGCATCCAGGCCGGGGGGCGGGGCGCGCGGGCGGCTCCGGCCCGGTCGGTGAGCACCATGGCGCAGGCGCCGTCGGAGGAGGGGCAGGTCTCGGAGTAGCGGATCGGGTCCCAGAGCATGGGCGAGGCCTGGACCTTCTCCAGGGTGATGTCGTGCTCGTGCAGATGGGCGTACGGGTTCCTGAGCGCGTTGCGGCGGTCCTTGTACGCGACCAGGGAGCCGACGGTGTCCGGCGCGCCGGTGCGCCGCATGTACGCGCGCACGTGCGGCGCGAAGAAGCCGCCGGCTCCGGCGAGCAGGGGCTGCTGGAAGGGGATCGGCAGGGACAGGCCCCACATGGCGTTGGACTCGGACTGCTTCTCGAATGCGAGGGTGAGGACCGTCCCGTGCACCCTGGCCGCCACCAGGTTCGCGGCGACCAGTGCGGTGGAGCCGCCGACGCTGCCCGCGGTGTGCACCCGCAGCATCGGCTTGCCCACCGCGCCGAGCGCGTCGGCCAGGTACAGCTCCGGCATCATGACGCCCTCGAAGAAGTCGGGCGCCTTGCCGATCACCACGGCGTCGATGTCGGCCCAGGTCAGCTCGGCGTCGTCCAGGGCCCTTCGGGCGGCCTCCCGGACGAGCCCGGCGATCGACACGTCCCGGCGGGCCGCGACGTGCTTGGTCTGGCCGATGCCTACGACGGCCACGGGCTCCTTGCTCATCGGGGATCCCCTTCGAGTACGGCGACCAGGTTCTGCTGCAGACAGGGCCCGGAGGTGGCGTGGGCGAGGGCGCGGTCGGACTCGCCCCGGTGGATCCGTGCGGCGGCCTCGCCGATGCGGGCGAGACCGGCGGCCATCATCGGGTTGGCGGCGAGGGCGCCGCCGGACGGGTTGACCCGCGTGGCGCCGTCGAGGCGCAGCGCCTTGCGCAGGACGACCTCCTGCGAGGTGAACGGGGCGTGCAACTCGGCGGTGTCCACGGGCCGTTCGAAGACCCCGGCCTTCTCGGCGGCGAGGCGGGTGGAGGGGGAGTCGGTCAGGTCGCGGACGCCGAGCGAGTGCGCCTCGATGCGGTGGTCGATGCCGCGGATCCAGGCGGGGCGCTCGCACAGTTCACCGGCCCGCTCCCCCGCCGCGAGGATCACGGCGGCGGCCCCGTCACCGACGGGCGGGCAGTCGCCGGTGCGCAGCGGGCGTACGAGGTAATCCCCTTGCGGTACGGGCGCCTTGAGCTGTGCACGCGGGTTGTCGGTGGCCCTGCTGCGAGCTCCGATCTCCGCCAGCTCGCGCTCGTCCGTGTCGCCCGCGTCGATCAGCGCCTGGGCCTGGAGGGCCGCGAGGGCGACGGAGTCGGGCCACAGGGGGGCGAGGTAGTACGGGTCGAGCTGCCGGGTGAGCACGTCGCGCAGGGAGCCGGGCGAGGACTTGCCGTAGGAGTACACCAGCGCGGTGTCGGCGTCCCCGGACAGCAGCTTGGTCCACGCCTCGTACAGCGCCCACGCCCCGTCCGTCTCGACGTGCGACTCGGAGATGGGGGGCCAGGCGCCCACGCCGTCGAGGGCGAGGGTGAAGGAGAAGGCGCGCCCGGCGAGGTAGTCGCAGGAGCCGGAGCAGGTGAAGCCGATGTCTGCGGTCTTGAGTCCGGTCTGCGCGCGGACGTCGTGCAGGACGGGCATGAGCATCTCCACCTCGGACAGTTCCTCGGTGGAGCGCAGGGTGTCGGACTGGGCGAAGGCGACGACCGCGATGTCACGGGTCACAGCAGCTCCTTGTAGGTGTCGTACTCCGCGTCGGGTTCGCCGGTGGGCCGGTAGTGGTCCGGGTAGCGGCCGCCCTCGGTCCACACCGGTTCGACCCTGAGGCCCATGCGCACCTGGTCGTAGGGGATTCCGCCGATCCGGCCGTGCAGGGCGAGGTCGGCGCCGTCGAGGGCGATGTGGGCGTAGACGTACGGGACCTCGATGTCGAGGTTCTTCGCCTTGATGTTGACGATGCAGAAGGTGGTCACCGTGCCGGCGGGACCCACTTCCACCTGCTCCGATGTGGCCACGCCACATGTGGGGCAGGCACCCCTCGGCGGGACGTACACCTTGCGGCAGGAGGGGCAGCGCTCGCCGACGGCCCGCCGTTCGGTTTCCAGCGCCTTGATGTAGGCGGTCTGGGCGCGGCCCGGTGAGTAGGTGTAGTCGAGGCGGGCGTGGGCGATGACGCCGTGGACCGGGTCCTCGAACTCGCCTGCGTGCACGGTGACTTCAGAGTTGTCTCCGTCGTACGGCTCGAAGCAGGCGATGTCGGTGATGGCGCCGACGCGTTCCCCGGCCCAGCGGACGCGGACCCGCATGCCGGTGTGCACGGCGTCGGGGCCGGGGGCGGCCAGGGCGTGCAGCAGGGCGGTGTCGGCGCCGTCGAGCTTCACCAGGACCCAGGCGAACGGCGTGTCCAACGGCTGGCCGCGACGCGGGGCGGGGTTCCAGGCCCAGGTGGTCACGGTGCCGGTGACGCCGACGGGGACGAGCTCGCGTATCTCCTCGGCGGTGACCGGGTCGTACTCGACGGGCGGAACCAGGGTGCGGCCGTCACGGGTCCGCACACCGAGGACCACGCGTTCGCGGAGCCCGGTCAGGAAGGCGCTCTGGACGGGGCTGAGGGAACGGGTGAAGGGAAATTCAACGACGAGCGGCGCCTTGAGTACGTCGGCCATGGGCGCGTGCCTCCTTGAGGGGTCGGTGGTGAGTCGCCCCTTCAGGGGCGCGGGGAACTGCGCGACCGGCCACAACGGAGCCGCAGCCGTGAACCGGCCGGAGCCGGCTCAGCGCTATGCCCGCCGGTAAACGGGCGGCCGTTTCTCCGCAAAGGCGCGGGCCCCTTCCTTCGCGTCGGCGGTGTCGAAGACCGGCCAGCCGCGCTTGAGTTCGGCTGCGAGTCCGTCGGTCTCGGTCATCTCAGCCGTCTCGTAGACCGATGCCTTCACCGCCTCCACCGCCAATGGACCACACCCGTTGATCAGTTCGGCGATCTCCAGGGCCTTGGCGAGTGCCGTGCCGTCCGGGACGACGTGACCGATCAGGCCGATGCCGGCGGCCTCGCGCGCGGTGTAGGGGCGCCCGGTGAGCAGCATCTCCAGCGCGTGGGTGCGGGGGATCTGGCGTTGCAGCCGGACCGTCGAGCCGCCGATCGGGAACAGGCCGCGCCTGACCTCGAAGAGGCCGAAGGTCGCGGACTCGCCTGCGACCCGGATGTCGGTGCCCTGGAGCATCTCGGTGCCGCCCGCGACGCAGTGGCCCTCGACGGCCGCGATCACCGGTTTGCGGGGGCGGTGGTGGCGCAGCAGCGCCTTCCAGTGCAGATCCGGGTCGGCGGTCAGCCGGTCCCGGTACCGCTCGCCTCCGGTGTCCTTGCCCGCGAGGGCCTTGAGGTCCATGCCGGCGCAGAACGAGCCGCCCGCGCCGGTGAGGACGACCGAGCGGATCGAGTCGTCCGCGTCCGCCTCCATCCAGCCGTCGTACAGGCCGACCAGCATCGGCAACGAGAGCGCGTTCTTCGCCTCGGGCCGGTTGAGCGTGAGTACCAGTGTGGCGCCCTCGCGCTGGATGCCGAGGTGTTCCGTCCCACTCATCGACCGTCTCCCCTCTGCCAGAACGAGAACAGGTTGCAGGAGGCGCCGGTGCACTTCAAGGGTTTTCTGACAGTCAGTCAGATTTCTTCGCGCGGGCCCTTCACAGTCACGCCGCCCTTTGCTCTGATGACCGGCGAACCCTCGCAGAGCCAGGCCGGGACCAGTTCAGGAGGAGCGGTGGAGTACAACCTTGCCGACCTGTTCGAGTCGGTCGTCGACGTGGTGCCGGACCGTGAGGCGCTCGCGTACCTCGACATTCCCGGCACGGGCGCGGAGCGCCGGCTGACGTACGCGGAACTGGACGCCGTGGCCGACCGGATCGGCCACCATCTGCTCGACAGCGGGGTCAGAGCCGGTGAGCACGTCGGACTGCACCTGTACAACGGGGTGGAGTACGTGCAGACGCTGCTGGGGTGCATGAAGGCGCGGATCGTCCCGGTCAACGTCAACTACCGTTATGTGGAAGATGAGTTGGTCTATCTCTACCGGGACGCGGATCTGGTGGGGCTGGTCTTCGACGCCGAGTTCACGGACCGGGTGGCGGCCGCGCTGCCGCACACGCGGCGGCTGCGGCACCTCATACGGGTCGGGCGGGCGGAGC
>NZ_RSAJ01000279.1 GCF_003933965.1 Streptomyces sp. RP5T | reverse complement strand
GCCCGGACCCGTCCCCGACGGAGTGCGACCGCTTCCTGTGGTGGTGCACGTAAGGGCTTCGCCCGTGTGAAGCCGGGAGGGCCGTCGGTCGGCCGCGCCCTCGGGAGGACTCCACTAGGGGCCGCTGTGGATCAGCGATGCCCACAGGTGCGGTCGGCCGGGATGCTCGGCGCGCAGGTCCCGGATGACGCGATGGAGCACGATCGCCGCGTCATCGGCGGACGGTGTGTCCGGCATCAGCCGGTAGAAGTGCTCGGCCGCGCCGGCCGCGACGTGGTCGTCCAGCGGCCACAGACTCGCGACGACATGCCGGTACCCGGCCAGCTGGAACGCGGAGGCGAGGTGGATGGACTCGTCCGCGTGCCGTCGGCCCACATGCCCGGTGGAGCACGCGGACAGGTAGGCGAGTTCGGCCCCGTGGAGGTCGCGGCGGCCGATCTCCGCGATGGACAGCACGCCGTCGTGGAGATGCAGCCCACCCTCGGACGGCGCGTCGGGGTCGGTGCCGGCGTGGCAGGCGAAGTGCGCCCAGTTCGCCTCCGGGAGCGCGCCGGTCACCCGGGCGACGGTGGCCCGCTCGTTGGTGAGCAACGGAATGTCGGGACGCACCGCGTGCAGGCTCGCCGCCTCGGCCACGGTGGCCGGCAGGTCCGGCAGCCCCGGGGTCCGGTCGAGGGCCACGACGAGCCGGCGCGGGGCCGTCGCGGCCGGACGTCCGTGGGCACGGGCCAGGGTCCGCAGCGTGGACGTGTACGACGAGACCACCCGGTCGAGCGCCCCGGTCCGGCCGGGATGTCCGGCCGCGTGCAGCGGCAGCAGCCCGAGCGGCCCGGTCGGCATCCACCACACCCGGGGGAGTGCTCCGCCGCCCGGGCGGATCCGTTGTTCGACCGCGTCGAGGACCGGCTCGACCGCCGTGTCCCACAGCCGGCCGAGCAGCTCCGTCAGTACCCGTTGCCGGCGCAGCTCGCCGGTGAACGACCCGGCGTCGTGCGTCGCTTCTGTCAACTCGGCCGCCCACGACTCGACTTCGGCCAGGTGCAGCTCGGGCAGTGGCACCAGCAGCGGGGGCCCGTCGGCGGTGATGACGATGCCGTCGCACCTCTGCGGTCCGGCGTTGAGCAGCACGACCGCCCCGCCGGTGGCGGTCGGCCGCAGCTCGCGCCACGTCGGAGGCAGGAGGAACCGGTCCAGCCCCGGCAGCCGGCGGATCTCCGTCAGCACGGCGTCGTGCTCGGCCCACAGTTCCTTGCGCCGGTCGACGTGATCGACGTCCTCGCCGTCGGGCGTGGCCATGGCCGGGGGGTCCGGCGCGTTGAGGGCGTCGCGGACGCGGCTCAGACGGCGGGCCAGCGCGGGGTGCTCGGCTTCGAGGTCGGCGAGGGGTGTCCGCAGGGCCAGCCGGGACGTCAGCAGGACCGACCGGCCGAGCTCACCTGCCTGGACCGCGCCGCCCGGATCGTCGAGGGCGCAGTGCACGGCGATCGTCTCGCCGACCAGTCCGCGGTTCGCGCCGAGACGGTACTCGTGGTCCGCCGACGAGGTCTCCCGCGCCGCGACCGACGGCAGCAACTCCACCGCCGTGTCGAACAGCAGCCGGGCGGTGTGCGGTTCGTCCAGTGCGTAGGCGAGCCGGCCTGCCGCCCAGCAGGCGCGGAGCCGGTCGAGCGGGGGCGACGTCGTGGCCGCCAGCGCGTCCTGCGCGAGCCGGTCGATCCGCGACCGGTCGAGGGCTCCGTCGGTGTCCCACCGCCTCCGGTAACAGGTCCCCAGGAAGTAGATCCGTGCGGCCCGGTTGGGATGGTCGCCCGGGGTGGCCGTGACCGCCTGTTCCGCGGCCTCGACGGCGCGATCGAGATCGGACGAGGCGCCGGTCCGCTGGAACCGCAGCCGGTAGGCGTTGCCGAGGTTGAACAGATGCTGCGCGCGGGCCGGATGGCCGGTGGGGACGGCGGCGGCCTCCTCCCGCGCGAGGTCCACCGCGCGGTCGAGGTCGGCCTGATCGCCCGAGTGCTCGTACCTCATCTGGTGGGCCCGCCCCAGGTTGTACAGGCGCAGCAGCCGGTCGGGATGGTCGGCGGGGGTGGCCGCGAGCGCCAGGAGCCCGAGGTCGACGGCGCTGTCGAAGTCGGGACGCCTGCGGCTCCGCTGGGCGCGCGCCCCGTGGGCGACCCCGAGGTTGGACAGCCAGACGGCCCGGTTCGGGTGGTCGTCCGGGGTGGCCGCCACGGCCTGTTCGAAATGGGCGACGGCTCGGTCCAGGTCGTTGAGGCTGCCGCTGTGCCCGAACCGTTGGCTGAGGGCGTTGCCGAGGTTGTTCAGGTGCATCGCCCGGTTCGGGTGGTCGTCCGGTGTGGCGGCCACCGCGCGTCGGCCGGCGTCGATGGCCGCATCCATGTCGGACGGCTCCCCGGCGCGGGCGAACCGGGACCAGTGGGCAAGGGACAGGTTCGACAGGCGGTACGCGAGGTCCGGGTGGTCGGTGGGCGTGGCGGCCACGGCCTGTTCGTGGTGCGCGACGGCCTGGTTCAGGTCGGCCACGTCCCCCAGCTGTTCGAACCGCCCCCGCAGGGCCGCCGCGAGGTTGTTCAGGGCGGTCGCGCGGAACGGGTGATCGGCGGGAATGGCGGCGACGGATCTCTGCAGGCTCTCGACGGCCCGGTGCATGTCGACGGGGTTGCCGCTCCGGTCGAATCGCGCGTCGTACGCGGTACCGAGGTTGGAGAGACGGATCCCGCGATCCGGGTGGTCGGCGGGTGTGGCGGCGACGGACTGTTCGTAGTACGCGACGACACGGTCGAGATCGCCCACGTTCCCCAGCCGTTCGAAGCGCGTGTGGTGGGCGACACCGAGGTTGGACAGGAACGTCGCGGACTGGCGGTGCCCCTGGGGTGCCGTGGCGACGGCACGACCGAGGTGGCCGATGGCCCGGTCCAGGTCGGCCGGCTCGCCGAGCCGCTCGAACCGCGCGTGGTAGGCCATGCCGAGGTTGGACAGGTAGGTCGCACCGTCGGGCGCGTCACCCGGGACGGCTGCCACCGCGCGTTCGTGGTGGCCGATGGCCCGGTCCAGGTCCGCCAGGCTCCCGGTCCGCTCGAAGCGGGCGTGATACGCGGCGGCGAGGTTCGACAAGGCGGTCACCCGATGCGGACCACCGATGTCGGCGGCGACCTGCTCCCCGAACCCGATGGCGCGGTCCAGGTCCGCCGGACGGCCCGCCCGTACGAACCGTGACCAGTAGGCGGCGCCGAGGTTGATCAGGACGGTCTGCCGGTGCGGGAAGTCGGCGGGGGCGGCGGCCAGGGCGCGCTCGCCGGTGTCCATGGCGCGGTCCAGGTCCGCCAGGTGCCCGGTCCGCTCGAAGCGCCGCAGGTGCCCCGTGGCGAGGTTGGTCAGGATCACCGGCAGGCCGGGGGAACCGGCGGGGACGGCCGCCAGCGCGCGCTCGCCGGTGTCCATGGCGCGGTCCAGGTCCGCGAAGTGGCCGGTCCGCTCGAAGCGCAGCAGGTAGCCCGAGGCGAGGTCGGTGAGGACGGTCTGCCGGTGCGGGGAGTCGGCGGGGGCGGCGGCCAGCGCGCGCTCGTCGCAGTCGACGGCGCGGTCCAGGTTCGCGAGGTGCCCGGTCCGCTGGAACCGCGTCAAGTGGCCCGTGGCGAGAGTGGCCAGGTGGAACGCCATGTTCAGGTCGGCTCCGGTCGCGACGACGGCCCGTTCCCCGAACTCGATGACACCGTCCAGGTCGTCCGGCCGCCCGGCCCGCTGGAACCGCAGGAGATGTGTGGCGCTGAGGTTGCCCAGGATCAGCGCGGAGTTCGGGTTGCCGACCTGGAGGACGGCCACGGCCTGCCGCCCGATGCCGATCGACTGGTCGGCGTGGTCCTCCTGTCCCGTCAGTGCGTACAGCGCCCGGTGGGTCTCGGCGAGGTTGTACAGGCGGGTGGCGCGGTGGGGATGGTACGCAGGTGTCAGGGTGAGGACGTTCCGGAACAAGGAGACGCAGTGGACGAGCAGGGCCGTGTCACCGGCTCGGGTGGCCGCGTCCAGCAGGTCGACCGCCTGCTGGTTCAGCTGTTCCGGATCGAGCCGGTGGTCGGAGGACATCGCCCGTGAGACTATCGGCCGACTGACCTGAGGGGGAGGCCTGTTGGACGCCGAACGATCGGCCCTGACCACGCTGTGCAAGGAGTTCGACGCGCTGATCGGCGAGACCCGGCGGCACTCCGCGGCACGTCAGGAACTGCTGGAACGGATCGTGGCCGAGGCCCGGGCACGCCGCCCGGTGGTCACCCTGCTGAGCCAGTTGCTCGACACCGACCGTGCGACCACCGTGCGCACGCTCGCCACGGGACTGCCGGGAGCCGGGCCGGGCACCGCCCGTCAGGAGAACTTCCGCTGCCCGGACGGCGCCTGCGACCGGACGGCGGTGCCGCCACCGGCGGGCGCGATCCCGCGCTGCGCGGTCATGGGCCGGCCCATGGAGCGGGGGTAGCGCGGGTGGGCGGTTTCTTCCAGCAGTTGGCCAAGACCCTGGCCGACCGGTGGATCAGCCTGCTCGTGCTGCCCGGTGCGTTCTTCCTCGGGGCGGTGTGGCTGTCCCTCGTCCTCGGCCATGCCGACGCGTGGAACGTCGCGCTGCTGACCCGTCGGGCCGAGGACGACATGGCCGCGGTCGCCGACCTGTCGAGCGGGGCGCAGGTCCTGCTCGTGACAGCCGTGGCGGCGGCCGCCTCCGGTGTGGGTTTCGTGGTGCAGGCGCTGGCCGTGGTCACCCGACGTGTCTGGCTGGGACCGTGGCCCGGCCCGTTCGCCTCGGTCGCGGCGACGCGTACGGCGCGCCGGCGGGCGCGGTGGCACCGGCTAGTCGAGGAACGCCGGGCGCTCGAAGCCGCCAGCCCGGTCGGCCGCACCCGCGAGGGGCAGGACCGGATCGACGCCGTGGCCCACCGCATCACCCGGCTGGCCATGGCCGAACCGGGCAGGCCGACCTGGATGGGCGACCGGATCCACGCCGTGGAGTCCATCGCGTACCACCGCTACGGACTCGACCTGGCCTATGGCTGGTCACGGCTCTGGCTGGTGCTCCCCGACCCCGCACGGACCGAACTCACCGCAGCGCACTCGGCGTTCGCCGCCGCGGTCGCCACCGGCACCTGGGCCGTGCCCTACCTCCTGCTCACCGTGGTGTGGTGGCCCGCCCTGCTGATCGCCGCGGGCATCGGGCTGACCGGGTGGGCCCGCGCCCGCTCCGCCGTGGCCGATCTCAGCACCCTGACCGAGGCCACGCTCGACCTGTACGGCCGTACGCTGGCGGCCGCGCTGGGGATCGGCGACGCCACGGAGGACACCGGCCCGCTGACGATCAGCGAGGGCGAGCGCGTCACCGAGCTCGTACGCAAGGGTCGCTAGGACCTGTGGCGAGAGTGTCTTCCGCCGTGTGAAGCCCGGCACCAGGGGCAGACGCCCGCTGTCACGCGTCCCGCATCCGCCGCAGCAGGTCCCGCAGCGACTCCCGCTCCTCCTGGGACAGTCCCGCCAGCGGTGCCCGGGCGAACCGCAGTCCCTCCCGCAGCTCCCGTGCCACCTCGAGTCCCGGCTCCGTCGCCACCGCCACCTTGACCCGCCGGTCCGCGGGATCGGGGCGCCGCTCCACCAGTCCGCGGGACTCCAGCCGGTCCACTATCCCGGTGACGTTCGACGGCTCGCACTTCAGCTTCTGGGCCAGTTTACGCATGGGGAGCGGCTCCAGGGACAGCAGACTCAGCAGCCGCGCCTGCGCCCCGGTGAGGGCGTGCTCCGCGGCCGCGTCCTCGTAGTCCGAGTGGAAGCGGGCCACCACGTCCCCGATGAGCTCCACCACTTCCATGGTCAGCGCGTCGGGCCGGGTCTTGTGAGGAGTGGGCATGCGCTCCAGGGTACCCCTTTACTTGACAACCTGAAATATTCAGGAGCATGGTTGTTTAAGGCACTGAAGTAAATCGAAAGGTCGCAGGCATCATGATCAACCGCGAATGGCACCTCGTCTCCCGCCCGGTCGGCTGGCCCAAGCCCGAGGACTTCGCCCTGGTCGAGACCGAGGTCCCGACCCCCGGTGAGGGTCAGGTGCTGGTCCGGAACAAGTACGTCTCCGTCGACCCGTACATGCGCGGCCGCATGAGCGCCGCGAAGTCGTACACCGCGCCCTTCGAGCTCGGCAAGGTCATGCAGGGCGGCGCGGTCGGCGAGGTCGTCGAGTCCCACGCCGAGGGCATCGCCGTCGGCGACCACGTCCTGCACTTCTTCGGCTGGCGCGAGTACGCGGTCATGGACGCCAAGCACGCCGTCAAGGTGGACGCCGACGCGGCCCCCCTGTCGACGTACCTCGGCGTCCTCGGCATGACCGGCCTGACCGCCTACGCCGGCCTGCTGCGCACCGCCTCCTTCAAGGAGGGCGACTCGGTCTTCGTCTCCGGCGCCGCGGGTGCCGTCGGCAGCCAGGTCGGCCAGATCGCCAAGCTCAAGGGCGCCTCCCGGGTCATCGGCTCGGCCGGCTCCGACGAGAAGGTCAAGCTGCTCGTCGAGGAGTACGGCTTCGACGCGGCCTTCAACTACAAGAACGGCAAGGTCAGCGACCAGCTCCGCGAGGCCGCCCCGGACGGTGTCGACGTCTACTTCGACAACGTCGGCGGTGACCACCTGGAGGCCGCGATCGGCTCCCTCAACGAGGGCGGCCGGATCGCCGTCTGCGGCATGATCTCCGTCTACAACAACACCGAGCCGGCCCCCGGCCCGCGCAACCTCGCCCGGCTGATCCAGACCCGCGGCCGCATCCAGGGCTTCCTGGTCGGCGACCACTACGACCTCCAGCCGCAGTTCGTCTCCGAGGTCGGCCCGTGGGTGGCGTCCGGGCAGCTCAAGTACCGCGAGACGGTCGTCGAGGGCATCGAGAACAACCTGGAGGCGTTCCTCGGGGTCCTGCGCGGCGACAACACCGGAAAGATGATCGTCAAGCTCTGACCGTCGGCACCGCGGCAGGCGCGCCTCCCGTACGGCGGCACGCGGCCGGCCCGGGCCCTGCGTGAGCAGGCCCCCCGGCCCGCCCGTACTCGAGGGCGACCCGCGGAACCGTCTCCGTGCGGCTCGTCCGGCGGAGCCCGTGGGGCGCACAGGGCGAAGGCGGCATCCCTGGACGTGGGGTGCCGCCTTCGCCCGTGCCGTACGGCTCACACGGCCAGGGCCGCCCTGTGCACGGCCCGCACGAACCGCTCGTTCTCCGGCGCCGCCCCGCCCGGGAACGCCATCCGGCGGCGGGTGTAGCCGTAGGCCAGGCCGCTGCGGGGGTCGGCGAAGGCCTGGGAGCCGCCCGCGCCGCTGTGGCCGAAGGAACCGGCGCCCAGGAACGGGTGCCACATGTCGGCCGTGGCCTGGAAGCCCAGGCCGTAGGACTTGTGGGCGCGGGCCACCAGGTCGTAGCCCACGGAGTGGATCTGGCCCACCTCCGCGACGGTGTCCGGCTTCAGCAGGGGCGGCCGGTCCGCCACCTCGCTGATCGCCGCCGCGTACATGCCCGCGAGGCCCCGCGCGGCGGCCACCCCGCCCGCGGACGCCGGCCCCTTCGCCCGTACGGCACGGGAGTTGGCGTAGTCCACCAGGTCACCCGGCTCCGGCACCTGCTGGTTGAAGGCGATCGCGGCCAGGGTGTGCGGACCCGTCGGGGTCGCGTCCAGCAGGGCCTGCTGCGTGGCCGTCGGCACCATCGGCTGCACCGAGCGGTAACGGGGTTCCAGGGACTCGGGCAGCCCCAGGTGGAAGTCCAGCCCGTACGGCGCCCGGATCCGCTCCTCGTACACCTCCTGGAGCGTGCGGCCCGTGGCCCTGCGCACGATCTCGCCGGTGAGGGCGCCGATCACGAGCGCGTGGTAGCCGAAGGCCGTGCCGGGACGCCAGAACGGCTTCTGGTCCGCGAGCCGTTCGGCCACCGCCCGATCGTCCGCCAGCTCCTGAGCGGTGAACCCGGCGTCCAGTCCCACCACCCCGGCCCGGTGCGCCAGCAGTTCCCGCAGGGTCAGCTGACCCTTGCCCTCGGCGGCGAACTCCGGCCAGTAGTAGGTCACTTTGCGGTCCAGCTCCAGCGTGCCCTCCTGGACGAGGAGCGCGACCACCAGATGGGCGGCACCCTTGGTCGACGAGAACACGCCGTAGAGGGAGTCAGGTCCCACCTCCTCGCCGGCCCACAGGTCGACGACCTGCCTGCCGTGCACATACGCGCTCAACTGCCCCTCGTAGTCGGGCCGCTCGCCCGCCACGAAAGCGGTGAACTCCTCGCGCACCGCCTCGAAGCCGTCCGCGACGGTGCCGTGGATCTCCTGCGTCATCCGCTCTCCTCAACTCAGCCGCTGCTCGCGCGTGCCATGGTGAACAACGCCCGTCCGACCTGGGCGGACTCCCCCGTGCCCCAGGGGCGCCCCGTCCGGGCTCCCGGACATCACCGAGACCTCGCCGCTGATGTCCCGGCCGGCCGCGAGGGGCTTGCGGGAACGGTTCTTCTCGTGGTGTGCACGCGTACCTCCTCCGGAGCTTCCCGAGATCGGTACGGCGAGATGTACCTGTTCGACTCAACCGCAACAAGTAGGAGTTCGTGGCGCGGATGCCCCGGATGGCGCACCTCGGGTGCCGGAGCCGGGCCCCGGGCCGTATCCGTGGCCGAAGAGCCACCCGATAGGGTGCGGGACATGCGTGATCTCGGGGCGGGCTTCCACTATCTCCTCAAGGGCCAGCGGTGGGTGGCCCGGCACGGCAAGCAGTACGGCTTCGGACTGATCCCGGGCCTGATCACCCTGGTGCTGTACGTGGCCGCGCTGGTGGCCCTGGCGAACTGGGGCGAGGACGTGGTGTCCTGGGCGACCCCGTTCGCCGCTGACTGGTCGAGCCCGTGGCGTGGCCTGTTCCGGGGCTTCCTGACCGCCGTCCTGTTCGCGCTGGCCCTCCTCCTCGCGGTGCTGACCTTCACGGCGGTCACCCTCCTGATCGGCCAGCCCTTCTACGAGAGCCTCTCCGAGAAGGTCGACCGGGACGTCTCCCCGGACGGCACGGCCCCCGAGTCCGGTCTGCCGCTCTGGCGGGAGCTGTGGATCTCGGCGCGGGACAGCGTGCGCATCGTGGTCCGGGCCGCGCTGTGGGCGGTCCTGCTCTTCGCCCTGGGCTTCGTCCCCGTCGTCGGGCAGACCGTGGTCCCGGTGCTCGGCTTCTTCGTGACCGGCTTCTTCCTCACCGAGGAGCTCACCGCGGTGGCCCTCCAGCGCCGCGGGGTGGACCTCCGGGCCCGGCTGACCCTCCTGCGCTCCCGCAAGACCCTCGTCTGGGGCTTCGGCACCCCTCTCGGCCTGTCCTTCCTGGTCCCCTTCGTCGCGGTGTTCCTGATGCCGGGCGCGGTGGCCGGCGCGACCCTGATGGCACGGGACCTGCTGGGGGAGCGGACCGGGGACGGGAACGACGAGCCCGGTGACGACGACGAGGACGGCGAGCCCGACGGGGAGACGGTGCCGGGTGAGCTCGGCGTCTGACCCGGCGTCCGACCTGGTGATCCGCCCGGCCACGCACACGGACGCCGAGGCCGTGTTCCGGCTCCTGCGCGACTTCGCCACCACCTACCGCCCCGAGCGCGCCCGCTACGACGCCGTCACCTTCCCCGAGGTGCTGCGGGCCGCCGCCGGGCACCGGGCCGAGTTCCTGGTCGCCGAGCAGGGGACCCGGGTCGTCGGCTACGCCTACGCGGCCCGGATGTCGACCCTGTTCGCCGGCGGCACCGTCCTCGAACTCCTGGAACTCGCCGTGGACGCACCCCTGCGCGGCCACGGCACGGGCTCCCGGCTCGTCCGCGAGATCCAGGACCGCGCACGGCGGGCGGGCGACACCGAGGTCACCGTGCCCACCCGCAGGGCCGCCGGCTTCTACCGCCGTCTGGACTTCACCGGGACGGCGACCTTCCTGAAATGGCCCGTGCCGGGTGGGCGGGGGACACCCGGCGAGTAGCCCCCGCCGCCGACCGTCCTACGCCCCCGCGGCCACCGAGACGATCGCCCGCACCTGCGCGATGATGTCCAGCCGGTTGCGCACGAACCCCGGGTCGGTCACCGTGCCCGTCGCCGGATCGGTGTTCCCCGCCCCGAACTCCAGCACCGGCGTGTGCACATGACCGCCCGGGAGCACGTCGTGCAGGCCCAGGCGGTCCCGCAGCAGGGTGGCCCGGTACGCGATCTCGTTGGAGAGGTAGTCCCCGCCGCCGCCCGCCCGCGCCGTGGACCCCGGGGTCGGCCCGTCCGGACGCACGACCGGCTGCGTCTGGCCCGCGGGGATCTCGGTCACGCTCGTGTGGTCGTAGACGGGAAAGCGCCCGGTGTCCGCGTCCACGATCGCCCGGTACGGCAGTGTCGTGGTCGTCCACTGCGGCTGGGAGGCCGGATCGGCGACCGGCACCGTCCCCGTCACCCCGACGTTGTCGTTGTCCGGGAACCCGCCCCGCCAGGCCCCGTTGGTCCGCTCGACGTCGAACCGGCCCACCCGCCCCTGGCTCACGGTCGCGAAGAGATCCACCCGCCGCAGATACGGCCGCAGGGCCCGCTCCACGGTCCGGTCCGTGAAGTCCTG
>NZ_RSAJ01000278.1 GCF_003933965.1 Streptomyces sp. RP5T | reverse complement strand
CTGCGGGGGTCGGTCGAGGGTGGAAACGCCGGTCATGGCACTCTCCAGGTCACGGGCGGAGGCGGCGAGCGGTGCCGCTGTCCCTGTTCTTCCGACGCCGGTTGGCGTGTACGTGACCGGTTCGGGGAGCCCGGATGTGCGGCGGCTGAACGCCTCGGGCCAGGTGTCCGGGAGCCCCGGCTGCGCCGACCGGCCGGTGTCCCGGCGGTGACCGGCGGGCGGCGGCCCACGGGTTTCGGCCTCTGCCGTCAACCTGGCGGGGCCGGACCTGAGCACCACGTCCGGCCCCACCCGTCCGCACCTTGTCGGCGAACGTCTCTCAGCGCCGCGCGGCCTTCCGGGTCGCCCGCAGCCACTCCTTGTTCATGCCGGTGATGGACACCAGCGGAATTCCCTTGGGGCAGGCGGTCGCGCACTCGCCCGTCAGGGTGCAGCCGCCGAAGCCCTCCGCGTCCATCTGCTCCACCATGTCGAGGACCCTGGTCTCCCGTTCCGGCGCGCCCTGCGGCAGCACGTTCAGGTGGTTCACCTTGGCCGAGGTGAAGAGCATCGCCGCGCCGTTGGGACAGGCCGCCACACACGCCCCGCACCCGATGCACTCGGCGTGCTCGAAGGCGAGGTCGGCGTCGGGCTTGGGCACCGGCGTGGCGTGCGCCTCCGGGGCCGACCCGGTGGGCGCCGTGATGTACCCGCCGGCCTGGATGATCCGGTCCAGGGACGAGCGGTCGACGACCAGGTCCTTGATCACCGGGAACGCGGACGCCCGCCACGGCTCGATGTCGATCGTGTCGCCGTCCGAGAAGGACCGCATGTGCAGCTGGCAGGTCGTCGTGCGCTCGGGTCCGTGCGCGTCGCCGTTGATGACCAGCGAGCACGCGCCGCAGATGCCCTCGCGGCAGTCGTGGTCGAAGGCGACGGGGTCCTCACCGCGCAGGATGAGCTCCTCGTTGAGGGTGTCCAGCATCTCCAGGAAGGACATGTCGGACGAGATGCCGTCCACCTCGTACGTGGACATCGCTCCGTCGGCGTCGGCGTTCTTCTGCCGCCAGACGCGCAGGGTGAGCTTCATGCGTAGCTCCGCTGGGTGGGGTGGACGTACTCGAAGACCAGGTCTTCCTTGTGCAGGACGGGCGCCTCGCCGGTGCCGGTGAACTCCCAGGCCGCCGCGTAGGCGAACTCCTCGTCCCTGCGGGCGGCTTCGCCGTCCGGCGTCTGGGACTCCTCGCGGAAGTGGCCGCCGCAGGACTCGGCGCGGTGCAGCGCGTCGAGGCACATCAGCTCGGCGAGCTCCAGGTAGTCGACGATCCGGTTCGCCTTCTCCAGGGACTGGTTGAACTCCTCGCCGGTGCCGGGGACCTTGATGCGCCGCCAGAACTCCTCGCGGATCTGCGGGATGCGCTCCAGGGCCTTGCGCAGACCGGAGTCGGAGCGCGCCATCCCGCAGAACTCCCACATGAGTTCGCCGAGTTCGCGGTGGAAGGAGTCCGGGGTGCGGTCCCCGTCGACGGCGAGGAGGAGGTGGATCCGGTCCTCGGTCTCCGCCAGCACCTCCTGGACCGCGGGGTGTTCGTCGGTCACCGCGTCCTGGTGCGGGTTGCGGGCCAGGTAGTCGTTGATGGTCGCCGGGAGGACGAAGTAGCCGTCGGCCAGGCCCTGCATCAGCGCGGAGGCGCCGAGCCGGTTCGCGCCGTGGTCCGAGAAGTTGGCCTCGCCGATCGCGAACAGGCCGGGGATCGTGGTCTGGAGGTCGTAGTCGACCCACAGTCCGCCCATCGTGTAGTGCACGGCGGGGTAGATCCGCATGGGCACCCGGTACGGATCCTCGTCGGTGATCCGCTGGTACATGTCGAAGAGGTTGCCGTATTTGGCCTCGACGGCCTTGCGTCCCATCCGCTCGATCGCGTCGGCGAAGTCCAGGTAGACGCCCTGCCCGCCGGGGCCGACCCCGCGCCCTTCGTCGCAGACGTTCTTCGCGGCGCGGGAGGCGATGTCGCGCGGGACGAGGTTGCCGAAGGAGGGGTAGATGCGCTCCAGGTAGTAGTCGCGCTCGTCCTCGGGGATCCTGTTCGGCGGCCGGTCGTCACCCTTGGCCTTCGGCACCCAGATCCGGCCGTCGTTGCGCAGCGACTCGCTCATCAGCGTCAGCTTGGACTGGTGGTCGCCGGTGCGCGGGATGCAGGTGGGGTGGATCTGCGTGAAGCAGGGGTTGGCGAAGTGGGCGCCGCGGCGATGGGCCCGCCAGATCGCCGTCGCGTTGGAGTTCATGGCGTTCGTCGACAGGTAGAAGACGTTGCCGTAGCCGCCGGAGGCCAGGACGACGGCGTCCGCGAAGTGCGTGCTGATCCGGCCGGTGACCAGGTCCCGGGCCACGATCCCCCGCGCCCGGCCGTCGATCACGATCAGGTCGAGCATCTCGGTGCGCGGGTGCATCTCGACGTTCCCGGCCGCGATCTGCCTCGACAGCGCCTGGTACGCGCCCAGCAGCAGCTGCTGACCCGTCTGCCCGCGGGCGTAGAAGGTCCGCGAGACCTGCACCCCGCCGAAGGAGCGGGTGTCGAGCAGGCCGCCGTACTCCCGCGCGAACGGCACGCCCTGCGCGACGCACTGGTCGATGATCTCGACGGAGATCTGCGCCAGGCGGTGGACGTTGGACTCGCGTGCCCTGAAGTCGCCGCCCTTGACGGTGTCGTAGAACAGCCGGTGGACGGAGTCGCCGTCGTTGCGGTAGTTCTTGGCCGCGTTGATGCCGCCCTGCGCTGCGATGGAGTGGGCGCGGCGCGGGGAGTCCTGGTAGCAGAACTGGACGACGTGGTAGCCCTGTTCGGCGAGGGTCGCGCCCGCTGAGCCGCCCGCGAGGCCGGTCCCGACCACGATCACCGTGTGCTTGCGGCGGTTGGCCGGGTTGACGAGCCTGGCCTCGAAACGGCGTTTGTCCCAGCGCTCGTTGACGGGTCCGGTAGGCGCCTTGCCGTCCGTCAGCGGCGCGCCGGTCGTGTAGTCGACGTAGGTCATGTTCAGCTCACCACTCCGGTCATGACACCCACGGGTACGGCGATGAAGCCGGCCGTGAGCAGCAGTGCGAGGACATTGGCGACGGCCTTGAGGGCGCGGTCGCGGGTGCGGCTGCCGACGCCGAGGGTCTGCGCGGCGCTCCAGAAGCCGTGCCGGACGTGCAGGCCGAGGGCGAGCATCGCGACGATGTAGATGACGTTCCCGTACCAGGTGGAGAAGGTGTCCACGACGTTCTGGTAGGGGTGGCCCTCCTGGAAGCCGCCGGAGTGCACGGTCCCGGTCGTCAGGTCCAGGATGTGCCAGACGATGAACAGGCCGAGGATGATCCCGCCCCAGCGCATGGTGCGGGTCGCGTAGCTCGCCCGCGGTTTCTTGTGGACGTACTTGCCGGGCCGTGCCCGGATGTCCCGGCGGCTGAGCTGGTAGGCGGAGGTGGCGTGCGCGACCACGGCGACGACGAGCACGACCCGGATCAGCCAGAGCGTCCACTCGTAGTGCATGAACGGTTCGCCGACCGTGCGCAGCCAGTGCGCGTAGTGGTTGAACTCGCCCGCCCCGAAGAAGATCTTCAGGTTGCCGATCATGTGGACGACCAGGTAGAGCAGCATGATCAGTCCGCTGACGGCCATCACGGCCTTCTTGCCGACGGAGCTGTCCCACACGGTGCGTGCCATGGACGGCCGTCGGTCCGTCCGCGTTGCCAGAGCCATGGTCACGACGCTAGGGCCGAACGGCCCCATCGGTCCAAGACATGGTCCGGCTTGATTCCATAGGCACCGGCTATCGTACGAGGATGCAGTTCCAGCAGCTCCAGTACTTCGTGGCGGTCGCCGAGACCCGGCACTTCACCCGTGCCGCCGAGGCGGTCCATGTCGCCCAGCCCTCCCTGTCGCAGCAGATCAGGGCGCTGGAGCGGGAGCTCGGCGCGGACCTCTTTTTGCGGGCGCGCGGCAACATCACCCTCACCGACGCGGGCGAGGCCCTGCTGCCGCTGGCCCGCCGCATCCTGGCCGACGCGGACACCGCCCGGCACGAGGTGCAGGAGCTGGTGCAGCTGCGCGGCGGCCGGGTCCGGCTGGGCGCCACACCGAGTCTGTGCACCGGTCTGCTGCCGGACGTGCTGCGCGCCTTCCACGACCGCTATCCCGGCATCCGGCTGATGATCGAGGAGGGCGGCTCCCACGACCTCGTACGACTGCTCGCGCGCGGCGCCCTCGACCTGGCCCTGGTGGTCCTCCCCCTGCCGACCCCGTCCCCGGCGCTGACGACGGTGGAGCTGCTGCGCGAGGACCTGGTCGTGGTCTCCTCGCCGGAGGCCCCGGCGCCGGGTGGTCCGGGCCGCCGTACCGTGCGGGTCGCCGATCTGGAGAGCGAGCCGCTGGTGATGTTCCGGCACGGCTACGACCTGCGCGAACTGACCGTGGCCGCGTGCCGCGCCGAGGGCTTCGAACCGGACTTCGCGGTGGAGGGCGGGGAGATGGACGCGGTCCTCGGCTTCGTACGGGCCGGCCTGGGCGTGGCCGTCGTACCGCGCATGATCGCCACGCGCTCCGGGCGGGGGCTGCGGGTCACCCCGCTCGCCCGCCCCGGACTGCACCGGACGATCGCCCTGGCCCACCGCAGCGATGTGGCTCCCCCGCGTGCGGCACGGGAGTTGCAGCGGATGCTGCTGGAGCGCTGAGCGGTCGTAGCATGAGGTCTTCTCGCAGGGGGTGGCGGATGGTGCGACGATTCGCGGTGACGGGCGCGGCACTGCTGGTGCTGGTGGGGTGCGCGGGGAACGCCGCGTCCGGCGGGTCTGCCGCGTCGACGACCGCCGGAGCGGGGCCGTCGATGACCACGGCGTCCACGTCCGTCTCGGGTCCGTGGCGCGCGTGGACGGTGTCCCTCTCCCGCGGGGAGGCCCGCGGCGGTTGCGGCGCGACGGCGCATCAGGTGGTGTGCGCGACCGACTCCGGCGCACTCGTCGGGCGTTCACGGGCCGACGGCCGTGTCACCTGGACCGTGCCCGCCCACGACCGCGGCAGAAGTGCCGGACTGGTCGTCGACGCGGCCGGCGAACGGGCGGTGACCGGCGTCGCGGATGTGCTCCGCGCGGCGAACCTGCGCACGGGTGCGCGGGCGTGGACCCATCGGGCGCCCACCGGCAGGACCTACGCCGCCCTCGGCGCGGCGGACGGTGTCGTCCTCGCCCTCGCGACGTCGGACCCCTCGTCACGTACCGCCGTGCTGGAGGCCGTTCGCGCGTCCGACGGCAGGTCCCTGTGGCACCGGACCGTCGCCCGCAGCGCGGGCGAGCCCCTGGCCGCCTTCGGGGGCCGCGTCTACACGGCCGACGGGACCCGGGTCACCGCCCGCGACGCCCGCACCGGCGCCACCGTGGCGACCAGCCCCGCGGGCGTGGAGTGCCCGCACCTCGTCACCGGCGGCCACTACCTGGTCTGCACCGGCAGCCCGTTCTCCGCCGGGGACACCTTCCCGCCCATGCGCCGCCTGGATCCGGCGACGCTGAAGCCGCTGCCGACCCCGCGGAACACGGCCGACAAGCCGGTGCGCGGGGTGATCTCCGACGACGGGGTCCTGGTGCTGTACGAGGCCGGCGCCGAGGACACGAGCGCGGGCAACTGGTACGCGTACGACCTGGAGAAGGACCGCGGACTGTGGAGCACGTACGCCACCGAGGCGGACGCCGGCGTGACGGCCGGCCGGTTCGTGACGTTCACCCCCGCCAACGACAGCGCCGGGCGGGGCCGCGTGATCACGATCGACCTGCACTCCGGCCCGCGCGGGACCGGGAGCGCCGCGCCCCGCATGTCCCCGGCGTACGCGCAGACCAGGGACGGCGAACACCCCGTGCTCCTCGCCCCGGGCGGCGGTACGGGCCACGTCGTCGTCATGGCCCGTACCCACGGTGCGCTGCGGTCGCTCCCGCTGCCCTGAGCGAGCGGGGCGTTCAGCCCGTCGCGTCCACCAGCGCCAGCTCGTGCAGCCGCTCCGGCGGGCCCGGGCGGGCGTAGTACCAGCCCTGGGCCGTGTCGCAGCCCAGTATCCGCAACTGCTCGGCCTGGGCCCCGGTTTCGACGCCTTCGACCGTCACCGCGAGGTCCAGGCCATGTGCCAGCGAGACGATCCCCTCGACGATCTTGAGGTCGACCGGGTCGGCGGGGAACTGCTGCATGCTCTGGGTGAAGGAGCGGTCCAGCTTGAGGACGCTGACCGGGAGGCGGCGGAGGTTCGCCAGGTTCGAGTAGCCGGTGCCGAAGTCGTCCAGGGCGATGTCGACGCCCATCTCGGCGAGTCGGCGCAGCGGCTTGAGCAGGTCGTCGTCGGCGCCGATGAGGGCCGACTCGGTGACTTCGAGGCAGAGCGCGTCCGGGGCGACGCCCGCACGCTCCAGGATGTCCACGGTGTCCTGGACCAGGCCGGGGTGGGTCAGTTGGCAGGGCGAGAGGTTGACGTTGATGCGGAGCGGTCCGCCCGCGGTGTTCTCGCCGTACCGTTCTCGCCATTCACGGGCCTGCCGCACCGACTGCTCCAGCACCCAGCGGCCCAGCGGCACGATGAGCCCGGTGTGCTCGGCGAGCGGGATGAACCGGTCGGGGCCGAGGACGCCGTGCTGCGGGTGCAGCCAGCGCACCAGCGCCTCCGCGCCCCGCACACTGCCGTCACCGAGGTGCACCAGGGGCTGGTACTCGATGAAGAACTCGCCCCGGTCCAGGGCCGCGGGCAGCTGGGTGGTCAGCCCGTGCCGGGTGATGGCGCGGGCGTCGGCCTCCGGGTCGGCCAGTTCGAAGCGGTTGCCGCCCGCCGACTTGGCCCGGTACATCGTGATGTCGGCGCTGCGCAGCACCTCCGCGGGGCCCCGCTCCCCCGCCGGGCCCTCGACGATGCCGATGCTGCCGCGCACGGTCAGCTCCCGGCCGTCGATACGGACCGGGGCGAGCAGGACGTTCATGATGCGCGCGGCGAGGTCGTCGACCTCGCTCTCGGTGTCGGGTCCGGTGGTCAGCGCCACGAACTCGTCACCGCCGAGCCGGGCCACCATCTCGCCCGGCGCGGTCGCGCAGGACTGGAGCCGGTCGGCGACCTCGACGAGCAGCCGGTCGCCGGCCGCGTGCCCGAGGCTGTCGTTGATCGCCTTGAAGCCGTCGAGGTCGAGGTAGCACAGGCCGAACCGCTGGCCCTCGCCCGCGCTCAGCGCCTTCTCCAGGCGCTCGAAGAACAGAGTGCGGTTGGGCAGTCCGGTGAGGGCGTCGTGCGTGGCCTCGTAGCGCAGCCGGAGGTTGAGCAGCCGGCGCTCGGTGGTGTCCTCCATGAGGGCGAGCTGGTACTGCGGGGTGCCGTCGGCGTCGCGCAGCAGGGAGACCGTCAGGTTGGTCCACAGGACCGTTCCGTCAGGGCGGTAGAAGGCCTTTTCGAGGTGGTAGTGCTCGCGCTCGCCGCGGACGAGTTCGTCGTAGAGCGTCCAGGTCTGCGGTGCGTCCTCGGGGTGCGTCCACTCCCGCACGTTGCGGCCGCGCATGGTCTGGTCGGTGATGCCGAACATGCGCAGCAGGGCACCGTTGACCTGGAGGACCTTGCCGTCCAGGTCGGCGATGCCGATTCCTATGGCCGCGCCCTCGAAGACCGCCCGGAACCGGGCCTCGGTCGCGTGCAGTGCCTGTGCCACCACGCCCTGCGCCTCCAGGGCGGCCTGTGCGATGGCCTCCTGCTCGGCCAGCGTCCGCTCGCGCAGCGCCTGCGCGAACCCGGCGGCCATGGCGTGCTGGAGGCGGGCGGAGCGGGACCGCAGGTCCTCGCGGTCGCCGTCGCCGCCGCAGTAGAGCACCAGGTAGGCGTCGACGCAGTCCAGGGACCGGCTCAGCGCCTCCGGGTCGGTGCAGTGCGCGCCGACGAGGGCGGCGCCGACCGCCCGGCCCGCGTCGGTGTCGACGGTCCTGGCCGCGAGTGCCTCGCTCAACCGGCGGGCCAGCCGCAGCAGTTGCTCCTCGAACTCCGGCCGGGTCGCGGAGGTCGACGTCACCGGGAACACGGCGCGGCTCCAGATCGTCGCGAACCGGCGCAGTCTGTCCTCCGGGCCGTCCGGCTCCGCGCTCACGCCGTCCGCCCCACGCCGCCGAACTGGGAGAAGGCCCAGGGATCCTCTTCGTCGGGATCCCAGTTCTCCGACTCCGGCCGCCACCGCGGCATCGGTACCAGTCCGGGTTCCACCATGTCGTACCCCTCGAAGAACCGTGCGATCTCGTTGTGCGAGCGCATGATCAGCGGGTTGCGGATGTCCTCGTACACGTCCATCGCGCCCTGGACCTGCTCCGGCGACAGCGGGATCCCCTCGAAGGCGGCATGCGTGAGCACCAGCAGGCTGCCGGGCGCGAACGCGTCGCGCAGCTCGGCCACCGCATCGTAGGGGTCGTCCGCGTCTTCCACGAAGTGCAGTATGGCAACGAGAAGCACCGCCACCGGACGGTTCGGGTCGATCAGCCGCCGGACCTCGGAACTCTCCAGGATCTCCTCGGGCTTGCGGAGGTCGGCCGCGACGACGTCCGCGTCCGGGTTATCCGCGATGACCGCCTGGCTGTGCGCGACCGCCACCGGATCGTGGTCGACGTAGACGACACGGGCGCCGGGGCTGGCGCTCTGGGCGACCTCGTGAACGTTGCCGAACGTGGGGATGCCGGAGCCGATGTCGAGGAACTGCGTGATGCCCTGGCCGACGGCGAAGCGCACCGCCCGGCGCATGAACGCCCGGTTCGCCTGCATGATCTTCGGCAGTCCCGGTACGTGCTCCATGGCTTTGCGGGCCGCCGCCCGGTCGGCCTCGAAGTTGTGCGAACCGCCCAGGTAGAAGTCGTAGATACGCGCCACGCTCGGCACCGAGATGTCGATGCTCCGGGGAGCCCAGGCGGGACGCTCCATGTATCTCTCCAAGGCGTAGGCGATCCGGTGTTCGAGCTGAGGCTACTGATCGCCCGCCAATGGAGCGAGCGGAAACGGAAATTGACCGTCCGTTCCCGGTCACTGCCTGCGGCACGTGCCGCCCGGAAGTGGCTGCGGATGCGCTACGAAACGTAGGCGCCGCGCTCCGGAGCGTTCCGGAACGGGCGTCGAATCGCGGGGGGTTGGGGGGAATGACGGCAAACCGGTCCGACCCCTCCGTGCGGCGCGGAGGGGTCGGACCGGTGGATCGGCTGGGCCGGTGTCACTTGTCGGAGACGCCGACCATGTCTCCGTTGGGACGGACGGCGTACCAGGTGCCGCCGACGCCCTGGCCGTTGGTGTCGCCGGGCTGCTTGTCCGCCGCGAAGGTGTAGATCGGCGAGCAGTTGACCGTCTGCTGCCTGACGCCGTCGGAACGGGTGAAGCTCATCAGGCCCTTCTTCTGCACGCCCTTGGTGTCGTTCGCCGACACGGGCGCGACGGCCGGCCACTTCTCCAGGCAGGCCCCGTTGCAGTTGGAGACCGGCTCGGGCCAGGCCTTGTCCTTGGCGAAGCGGTAGACCGTCATGCCGTTCTTGTCGACGACGATCTCGCCCAGTTCGGGGTCGTTGCGCGTGGACAGTCCGGGCAGGCTGGTGACCGAGGCCTTCTTGCCGGACGGCGCCAGCGCGTACCACTTGCCGCCCACGCCCTGGCCGGTCAGGTCGCCGGCCTTGGTGTCCTTGGCGTAGCGGTAGGCCGGCCAGCCGGCGATGGTCAGCTGCTTGGTGCCGTCGGCACGGGTCACCTCACCGAGCAGCGCCTTGTCGATCCCGGCACCGGCCGAGGCGTCGTCCGCGGGCACCGGCGGCCAGGCCGTGGCGCAGTCGCCGTTGCAGTTCGACTTCGGCGGCTCGGCGGTGTCCTCGTCGAAGCGGTAGAGGGTGAGGCCGGTGGCGTCGGTCAGCACGTCCCCGAGCTCGGCGTTCGCGGACACCTGCAACTTGCCGGCCGAGGCCGACTGGGCTCCCAGGTTCCCCTGGCCGATCGCGGTAGAGCTCGCCGTGGGGCTGGGGCTGGTGCCCGTCCCGATTCCGGAGCCGACACCGCCGTAACCACCCGCTGCCGCGGTGGCTCCGACGTTCTGGCTGCCCACCGCCGACGTGCCGCCTTCCTGACCGCACGCCGTCGTCAGCGCCAGCACCGCCGCGGCGCTTGCCACGAGTGAGGCGTTCCGCCAGGAGGTCTTCATCGTCAACTCCCCATAATTCAAAAGGGTGTTGCAGCGCCCTACTGCGCCGCCGCACGACATTGGATACGCAGCGGAGCAGGGGTTGTGTTCAACCGTCCCGCAAAATTCTTTTCGGAAGCTGTGACCGCACCCGTCCCGGGCCGCACAGACGTACGCCCCATCGGACGGGTGAGCGTCACGGATTCAAACACCGGGCGCCCCTTTGTCCCTCCTTCGGAGCAATCTCTTCGTGCCCGTGCGTGAGATCGCGCGGCAGGCCTCATGATCTCCGTCGTGTATCGACCCGAATCACCCCAATCCGCCACCGCCATACGCGCGTTGGCCCTGCTGGCCTTGACGTGGGCGCTCATCGGCCCCACGGCCGGGCGGGCCGAGGCGGATGCCTGCGCCTACGCCTCGGTCGGCCCCGGGGGCACCGAGGTGGTGGCGGTCGCCGGAAGCCTCACCTGGCC
>NZ_RSAJ01000277.1 GCF_003933965.1 Streptomyces sp. RP5T | reverse complement strand
TTCGGCCAGTGCACCTCGACGCCCAGATCGGAGAGCGCCTGAGCGCCCGGTCCGAGCAGATCGGTGATCTCCTCGTCGGCCAGGTCGACCGCGTCCGGGACCGCCGCAGAGAGCAGCGGGGTGAGCGAGGAGCCCGGTGTCGGCCCGTAGGACGCGTTGGTACATCGTCTGGAGGGCGGGGCCGGGGTCGACCCCCAGTTCGCGCGCGAGCAGTGTCTGTGCCTCGCGGTAGGTCTCCAGGGCCGCCGCCTGCCGTCCCGACCGGTACAGGGCGAGCATCAGCAGTTCCCGGAACCTTTCGTCCAACGGATGCTCGGCGACCAGCCCGGTCACCGCCGCGGTGGTCTGCGCGTGGACACCGAGGTCGAGTTCGACGGTGAAACGGGCCGCCTCCGCGGACAGGCGCAGCTCGTCGAGCCGCTGCCGCTGGGTTCGCGCGTACTCGCCCCGGACACCGGCCAAGGCCGTACCCCGCCACAGGCCGAGCGCCTCCTGAAGGTGTGCTGCCGAAGCCTTGACGTCTCCGGCACGCCGAGCCCGCTCGGCCCGGCCGAGCAGATCGCGGAAGGTGCGGAGGTCCAACTCGGCTGCCGAAATGCGGAGTTGGTAGCTGTTCCTAGTGGACCGGACCACGGACGACGCGGGGTCCCCGGCAGGCTCCAACGCCTGCCGCAGCCGGTGAACGTAGGTCCGCAGAATGCCGAGCGCGGAGGCAGGCGCCCTGGTTCCCCAGATCGCGTCGACCAGAGCGCTCCTCAGTACCTGGTGCCCCTCCGCCAGCAACAGCACGGCCAGCACCGCCCGTTGCTGGGGTGGGCCGAGCTCGATCTCGTCCGTGCCGCGCCACGCACTGACCGGCCCCAGCACCGAGAACCGTAATCGCTCGTCCACCAGTCTCCTCCTCGGGCAATCCGTGTCCGGAAACAGCGGGGAAGGCTGTATTCCGGGCCACCCGGGCGGATGGCTCCCGGATTGTAAGCCAGCTGCCGACCCGCGAGAGGGCTCGCAGATCAGCTCCGGCGGTGGTCCGTGCGGAGCCGGGCCGATGGGCACAATGACCGCCTGTGGCCGGGTCAGTTGTACGGCGATCCCGTCACGCGCGGACATCCCGGCACCCGGAACTCCGAGCGGCGGACGACGACCCCTCCCCGCGTGCCTCGGCCGTCACCGGCGCGGACGTCTGCTTTTCCACCCGAGTGCCGGCGGGTTGGGTTGCGCACAGTCGAGCAGCAGTGTGCCCAGCCCTGCCCGGTTGAGGACGTCGGCGACGTGGCGGTTGCGCGCTGGGCCGGCTGCTGCCGCTGCCGTGCGAAGCCACCACCGCCGGAGCGGAGCCGGGCAGTACCGTGCGGCGGTGGCGGGTGTCACCGCTCGCCGTCTGGCGTCGACACCGGGGGCGGTGGGCGGCTACCGGCACCCCGGGAGCCGGCCGACGTCGCCCGCTGTCCTCCGACAGCGGCCGGGCCCTCGCCCGCGGTGTCGTCGGCGATGGTGTTCGCGATGTGTCCGGCCCTCTTGTCCGCCATGTCCCGTCACTTCGCCTGCTCGCCGTCCTGCCTCTCGGACGGCATGTCGCCGCAGCTCGCGTCCAGCATCCTGCGTACCCGGCGTTCGACCAGGATGGGCACGTAGGCCCTGACCTTCGCCTCACGGAACGAGTCGAAAGCGGACGAGACCAGTGCCTCCACGGTCCTTCGGGCCACGGCGGGCCGGGCGGCCGTGAGCCGGGCCACCATGTCGCGGACGGCCGGAGCGTCCTGCGGTGAGCCGGGCGGGGACGGTCGCAGGGGCAACGCTGGTTCGGAAGGCTCCGTCAGAGCGCGGTCCCGAGTCTCGGGAAAGGGCGCCCCAGGGCGAGGGGTGCCCTCATCGACGGTCATGACCGTTGTGCAACGTCGCGCGATTCGTGCACCACAACCTCCACACCGCGCCCCTCGGTGGCGGACGCTGTCGTCGGAGAGCCGGTACCACGCACGAGTGTCGGTTGCGACGGGCGAGGCCGCCTCCCCTGATACGGGTGAAGCGTGACCGGCACGGAGGATGACGGGCGAACTGTCGATGAGGCCGATGCGGACAGCGGGCTGCGCCCGGGCAGCGCGGGCCGCTCCTACGACGGCGCCTGCACCCGGTGCGCGACGGTACCCGCAGCTCCAGGTCATCCCGTTCGAGACCAGCCTGCCGTGGGACGGGGCGGGCCCGACAGCGGCACAGTCGCGGTGGTCGGCGAAGTGGTTCACAACCAGGGCCGGACGGTGTGCCGGCATCGACCATGGTTACGGTGCACCGGCGTACCACGGATGGCCCGTCCCAGTGATCACTGGAGGCGGGAACCAGCGCCGTGGCGGGACGGATGGGTTCCGCTGTCCGCCCGGACCTGGCGACTGCCGTCCAGCCCTGTTGCACCCTGCCTGACCCCGTCGGACAAGAGAGGCGCCCCCGACCAGGATGACGCCCGTTCGCGGGCGGTCGGCTCTCGCGGTCACCCGTGCCCAGGCGCGCCGCGGCACCGACGAGACGATCTCCCCGCATGGACCGCCCGGTCCGCCGGCCTGCTGCGTCGCCGTCACGGACCGGACCCCCGGCGACACCGGCATGGGTGATCATTCCCCGAACGGCCGAATGGCGCCGAGAGTCGAATGACACCTAGATTGAAAGCACAGCAGTCGCGATCGCAGTCCAGGCGCGTGATGACAGCGGACATCCATTTCACAGCGTTCTTCGACGCCACCCCAAGCCCGTACATGGTGCTGGACACGGACCTGGTGATCAACTACGTCAACCCGGCCTTCCTGCGGAGCACCGGGCTGGCGCGGGACGACCTGGTGGGGAAGAACTTCTTCGCCGCCCTGCCGGAAAACCCCCTTGCCCCCGCAGAGGACGCAGAACACAACCTCAAGTCAGCACTGCTGCGGGTCCTGAGCGCCGGGAAAGCGGAAACGCTCGTACTGCAGCGCTACGACATCCCCGCTCCCGACCAACCAGAAGGGTTCGAGGAGCGTTGGTGGTCCCAGATCCTCACCCCGATTTCCGGACCCGACGGCGAAGTGAAGTGGATCGTCCAGCAGGCCGAGGACGTCACCGCCTTCGTCCGCTCACGCCGGGCCCGTGAACTCATCGAGGAGTTCACCGAGCGGGAGAAGGGCATGGCAGCCGAGCTGTACGTGCGGGCCCTTGAGCTGCACCGGCTGAACCAGGAACTGCGCCAGGCCCACTACCGCGAAAAGCAGGTCGCCATCACCCTGCAGGAAGCCATGCTCTCCGTCCCCGACCTGCACCGGCACAAACACGACATCGCCGTGCGCTACCTACCGGCGACCGCCTCGCTGAACGTGTGCGGAGACTGGTACGACATCGTCGACCTGCCTCCCGACCGCTACGCCGCCGCGGTCGGAGACGTCGTCGGCCACGGCCTGCACGCCGCGGCCACCATGGGCATGCTCCGCAGTGCCCTGGGCGCAGCCATGCGCGCCATCCCCAGCCCCGCCCAGGCCGTCGAAGCACTCGGCCTGTACGCCCGCTCCCTGGACGGCGCGCTGGCCGCCACCGCGGTCCAGGTACTGATCGATCCCCGCACCAGACTGATCATCTACAGCAGCGCCGGCCACCCACCGCCCGTCCTGCTCCATCCCGACGGAACCTGCGAGCTGCTGGACAAGGCCACCGATCCACCGCTCGGCGCCCGCGAGCACCACGTCCCCCGCCCTCAAGCCGGACTGCCCTACCACCGAGGGGACACCCTCGTGCTCTACACGGACGGCCTCATCGAACGCCGTGGCGAGGACATCGACACCAGCCTGGGCCGCCTGACCACAGCCCTCGCCCAGGACCGAACCCTCGGCCCCGACGCACTGGCCGATGCCCTGCTGACCCGCCTCGACGTCACAGCCGACATCCCCGACGACATCGCCCTCGTCATCATCCGCCTCTGACTCCACAAGACCATGCCGTACGGCCGGGGGCCTCCTCACCGAAGCGCAGGAAGGGCGGGCGGCAGCCCGCGCGCCTCCCCTCCCCCCCGGCGGGGCCGCTCAGGCGGGTGCGCGGTTCACGGTCCTGGGGTGACGGACCGGCCGGGCGAACTGCCACAGGCGGCCGACAGTCACACGAGTACGGCACCCACGGCGACGTGCAGGGTGCTGGTGAACACGGAGTCGGGCAGCGCGACCAGGAACGCGAACAGGGGCAGTACGACGGCGTACCCAGGTCGGGACCGCGGGGAGTCCGCGGGCGCGGATCGTCGTCGCCCCGAACAGGGAGCACCCCACGGCGAGGACGACCGCGAAGCCGAGGAGTGCCGGAAGCGTGGGGCCGGTCAGCCGTGTATCGGTGGTGTCGTCCAGACAGAACAGCACCAACGGGCGCGGCAAGAGGTGCAGGAGTACGCGGCGCGGGTGGCGGAACTGTCCGCCGCGACCGAGCGCAACCGACCGGCGCGACGTCCACGACAACCTCATGCACCATCTCACGGCGCTTACGGTCCAGTTGGAGATCCCCTCGGAGTTCGGTGACATGGACTCGGGAGCGGTGAGCCGGGCGCTGGCCGAGGGCAGGGAGTTGGTGCGGCTGGCGCTGGGCGACGTACGGCGGTCGGTGCGCGCGCTGCGCGAGGAGGTGCCGCGCCCGGCGCTGTCGGCCGCGTTCGCAGGATGGGCGCGTGAGGGCGGCTCGGGGCCGCCCGTCACCGTCGAGGTGACGGGCGAGGAGAACGGTTACGACATCGCGGCACTGACCGCGATGTACCGGGCCGCGCAGGTGGGGCTGACCAACGAGCTCCGACACGCCCGGTGCACTCGGGCGTCCGTGGACCTCCGGCCGGCCGAGGACACCGCACGGCTGACGGTCGTCGTCCCGTGACGGGGAGGCGAGCGGTGAGCCGACGGCCGCGCGCGTGCTGGTGGTGGACGACCAGCAGCTGATCCGGGACGGCATCGCGTCCCTGCTGCCGGTCAGAGGGCATCACGGTCGTCGGTACCGCCGTCAACGGGCGCGAAGCCCTGGCGAAGGCCGTCGCGCTGAGGCCCATGCCGTACTGATGGACGTACGGATGCCCGGACTGGACGGAGTCGAGGCCGTCGCCGTGCTGCGCGGCCGGATGCCGGAGTGCCGGGTCGGGATGGCGACGACCTTCGCCGACGAGGAGTACGTCGTCCAGACAATACGGGCCGGCGCCAGTGGATGTCTGCTCAAGGACCTGCCGGCCGACGAACTCGCCCAGGCGATCCGCCTCGCGCACGCGGGTGTCACCCAGCTCGACGCCTCGGAGCTCAGCCGGCTCGCGGTCTCTCTGCCCGCGCCCGCCCCGGGACCGGCGGAACTCGCCGCGGCCCTCAGCCCCCGCGAGATCGACATCCCGCGGCGCGTGGGACAGGGCTGTATTAACCGGGAGATCGCCGCACAGCTCTGTCTCAGTGAGGGCACCGTCAAGAAACCGCCTCTCCCTGCGCGACCGAACCCAGGCGGCACTGCGCGGCCGTGACCTCGGCCTGCTGTGAACGCCGGGCATAACCGGTCCGCCTTCGAATGTCTTTTCTCTGCGCCAATGTCACGCCGTTCGTGCATCCGGTGGCCGATCCCGCCCCGAACGTACTTCAGGGTGTGCCCGTATTCAGCGGCGCTCTCTCCGCATATCGAGGAGAATCCATGCTGGACAGCGCAGTGCACGAAGCGGCTGTGGAAAACGCGGAGGAATTGCTGACCTGGCGCGGTCTGGGCCTGGAGACGATGGCTTCCCTGCTGGTCGTTTCACTGCGTCGGACAGGTGACCGCTCTTTCCAGGGCCAGTGCCAGTGGCCCCGCGCCCACCCCCTGAACGAACGGACCACCACGGTGCAGCACCACCCTTTGATCGCTGTCGAAACCACCCGGCAACTGGCCGCTGCCATTCAGCGCCGGCATCTTCTCACCGACACCGCCCCGGTGTACGGGGCGGTGTCGGTGAGACTGGGCCTGTCTCGGGGCGGACAGCCCGTGGAGAGCGGCAGCGCCACCGACGTGGCGGTCCGGGTGATTCTGAGCGACCTCGTGACGAGCGCCGGCAGCCCGGTCTGCTTCTGTGTCATCGCCGAGTACCTGTACGCCGGGTCGCCGTTCGCGGCCTGCGCGATGCGATTCACGGCATCAGGGCCTGAAGAGCGCGAGCCGCTCGGCGAGGCAGTGAGGCCCGGACTGCTGCACCCCGCCGCGGCGGCGGTGGGCGCGGCCGCCGACCCCGACGTGCTGCTCGCCCGTGACGCCCGGGGCCGTGTGGTGATCGCTCCGCGAGACCCGGGCCACCCCGTGCTTCTGCCCGGCAGGCCCGGCAGCCTGACCACCCCGGCGGTGCTGGAGGCCGGTCGGCAGGCGGTCCTGTTGTCCTCGGGCATGACGGCTCACGCGGTGGTGGGACTGTCCGCGCACGTCAGGTCACCGGTTCCGGACAGGGGCGCCGCCGTGGAAGTGGTCCCGGAACACGGCAGGACCCGCTTCGTGGTGAGCGTGGGCGGCCATGTGGTGGCGACGGGGGGCGTGAGTCTGTTGCGGTCCTGAAACCGACGTCCGGTGATTTCCTCGTCCTGGTGCAACCGTCCGGCGGTTCTCGGGCGAATGGTGTGGTGAGTGGTCGAAATTCAGGGCTGCTGAGCGGAATACCGCGATGCGCTCGCTTTGCGGGAAAGGAATGGGTCATGAAACTGAGCGACGAGCTCCCCGTGGACCACAGACTCGCCACGGTGTACCGGTACGGCGCAGCCTTCTGCGGCCTGACCCTTCTGCTATTCGGCGCCCTCGGATTCGCCGACGAACTGAGTCCGTTCAGCACCGACGGGGACAGCATCGCGGGTATGTCGACCAACGGCGTACTGAGTCTCGTGTCAGTGGTCGTGGGTTTGGCACTCGTCGCCGGAGCCGTCGTCGGAGGGAATTTCGCGTCGACACTCAACATGGTCGTGGGAACGCTGTTCCTGCTGAGCGGTTTTGCGCACATCTTCATCCTCGACCGGCCGGCCAACTTCCTCGGTTTCGGCATGACCAACGTGATGTTCAGCTTCGTCATGGGGCTGATCATCCTGACGTTCGGCATGTACGGACGTGTGTCGAGCAGGTTGCCGCACGACAACCCGTACTGGCGCCGCCGGCATGCCCGTGAGGCGGCTCGTGAGTCCCTCGCGGCCCGTCGCCGAGAGCGCGGCGAGGAGCTTCCTCTGCCCGTCGGCGGTCCGGCGGGCCGACAGGCGCTCGCCGCGTCCGAGAAGCGCGGCGAGGGGTGAGCCGCGCCGGGAGCAGCAGTTCCGCAACAGGCCGGACCCGGGGGAGGGCGGTCTCGGGTGTACGGACGACCGTGGAGCCACGGCCCTGCTCTGCCTGATCATTCGGATACGGGCATTGGCCTCGAGGCGGCGCCTGCGGCGAACGACTGGGCCGGGGCCGGGCCAGTGACGTGGTGATCCCGACGACGGTGTGTGCGCCGTCGGGACCCCCGTGTTCTCTGCTGCCTGCGCTAGAAGGTCAGGTTCCAGGCGTCGATCTTGCCCGTGTCCGAGGCGGCATTGTCGTTGACGCGCAGCTTCCAGGTGCCGTTCGCGACCTCCGAGGAGGCGTTCACGGTGTAGGTCTGGGCGATGTTGTCGGCGCTGCCGCCGGCGCGGTTGTGCAGCGTGTAGACGGAGCCGTCCGGCGCCACCAGGTCGACCTTCAGGTCGCCGATGTAGGTGTGCTTGATGTCCACACCCACCTTGAGAGTGGCCGGGGCGTTGCCGGTCACGCCGGTCACGGCGATCGGGCTCTCCACGGTCGCGTTGTCGTTGATGGCGAAGTCCGCGAGGTTCTCGAAGTACTTGCCGGCCGGCGGGGTGGTGCCGACGGCCTTGAGGGCGTCGACCTGTCCTTCGCCGAAGAACGAGTTGTTGGCCGTCGTGCCCGTGCAGCGGCTGTCCGAGGGGCAGGCGACGTCGTTGGCCTGCTCGGCCAGCTTGGTGCGGAGCTGCGCCGGGGTGATGCCCGGGTTGGCGCTGGCGAGGAGCGCCGCCACGCCGACCACGTGCGGGGTGGCCATCGAGGTGCCGCTCTTGCTGCCGTAGCCGCCGCCGGGGACGGTGGAGTACACGTTGCTGCCCGGTGCCGCGACGTCGATGACACCCTGCCCGTAGTTGGAGAACGAGGCCTTGGTGACGCCGGTGCCGTTCGCCGCGACCGTGACCACGCCCGGCAGTTCGGTCGGGATGTCGAGGCAGGCGTTGGTGATGGTGCGGGTGACCGGTGTCGAGTCGTTGGGGCTGGCGGAGTCGGTCGTCTTGTGGGCGAGGTCGTAGTTCTCGTTGCCCGCGGCGGCGATCTGGAGGGAGCCCTTGCCCTCGGCGTACTCCTGGGCGCGCTTGACGCCCTCGATGATGGCCGCCTGGTCGATGTTGTCCGGGCAGTTGAACTGCCACGGGTCCGTGTAATAGCTGTTGTTGGTGACCTTGAAGCCGTGGTCACCGGCCCAGACGAAGCCGCAGATGGTGTTCTCGGCGAAGAAGAAGGAGTTGCCCGGCTCGGCGACCCGGACGGCGGCGATCTTCACCCCGGGTGCCACGCCGACGACGCCCTTGCCGTTCTTGGCCGCGGCGACGGTGCCCGCGACGTGAGTGCCGTGCGTGTCGACGTCCCGCCAGGCGCCGGTACGGGTGTCGGGCTTGCCGTAGGCGCAGGAGACCGAGTCGGCCGCGTCGAAGTTGGGCGCGAGGTCCTGGTGCTGGTCGTCCACGCCGGTGTCGAGGATGCCGACCGTGACGGAGGCGGAGCCCGGGTTCACGGCCCAGGCCTGGTCGGCCTTGATCTGGCTCATGTCGGCCCGGACCGGCTCCCCTGCCGGGGTCGAGGCCTGTGCCGGGTTGGGCGGGAGCGCCGGGTCGTAGGCGGCGGCCGGGACGTCCGAGGTACGCGTGGCGCCGACCTGCTGCACGCCCGCGACGCCGCGCATGGTGGCGGCGAAGGTGCTGGACGCCGAGTGGGCGACGATCACGCCGATGGCGTCGAAGTTCGAGAAGACGGTGCCGCCGTTGGCCGTGATCGCCGAGCGGACCGCCGAGTTGTCACCGGGGGCGGTGATCACGAGGTAGGCACGCGTCCCGGCCACCCAGGCCGCGGTCTGGGACGCCGACGCGGTGGCCGGGGCGTGGGCCTTGGCGGCCGGCGCGGTGGAGGGGCCGACGGGGAGCGTGCCCGCGAGGGCGCCCGGGGCGCCGAACGCGAGGGCGGCACCGAGCGCGGCCGACAGAGCCAGCGTGCGTCTGGAGCGGCGGCTGGATATGTGGGGTATCAATGCGTCCTCCGGAGACGGCCCGGCCATGCTGAGAGCACCGGCCTGACCGTAGGAAACGAGTGGTCGGTGCAAGATGTCAGGTGCATGCTCCTGTGCGGAAGTACCTTTCCGTGCAGAGACGTCATGCAGGCATGGCTGAAAACCGACCTGGACCGGGCTTCGGGTGTTCGGATCCACCGGGGACTCGGCGACGTCGACCGCGCGGTGCCGTACGCCGCCGGCCCCTGCTGCCGGCCGTCCCGGGAGCAGAGGCGGGCGATGACTTGTGGGGGTGTGAGGGTCAGGCCCGTCGGCGAGCTGTGTAAACGGTTGCCGTCATCGGTGCCGTCACGCGACCGCTGCCGAGGTGGTCTGTCATGTGCTGTGCGATGGCGGCCTGGAGGGCTTGCAGGTCCTGGTGGGTCTGAAGAGCTGCGCTGACGGGCGTGCCGGTCAGGAACCCGGTGGCGACGGAGGCGGCCGATTCAGCGATGCCCTCCAGGGTGACCTCCTCGGTGTCGGTGACCGTCAGTCCGGCGGCCTCCAGGTCCGCCGTGACCTGCACCGGATCGGTGTAGCCGTGCGGTACTTCCGGGAGGAACGTGGGTGTCCCGTCGGGAATGGCCTCTTCCAGCGCGTTCTGGAACGCGGCCCCGAATCCGTGCGAGGCCACCGGGCCCCAACTGCTGAACAGGAACTGTCCCCGCGGAGCCAGAACCCGGCGGACCTCCGCGTAGGCGGCGGTCCTGTCGGGGAAGAACATCACTCCGAACTGGCACACGACGAGGTCGAAGCCGCCGTCCTCGAACGGCAGCGCCTGGGCGTCCGCCTGCCTCCATTGCGCACGCGGCTCCAGTGCCGCCCCGGTGACGACCATGGCTTCGTTGAGATCGGTCGCCACCACCGAGGTCGAGGGCGTCGCGGCGAGCAGCGCGGAGGTCAGCGCCCCGGTTCCGGCCGCGAGTTCCAGAACCCTGCGGGGCTGCAGGGCGGCCGCCCGGGAGGCGAGGTCGGCGGCGAAGGGCCGGAAGAAGACCGGCGCGAGGTGACGTTCGTAGGCTTCGGGCATGGACCGTGTCCACCGCCGGTTCGCATCGTCCGCGTTCACTCGACGGACAATACCCCTGTGGGAGATCAAAGGGGATGACTTGGGTCATTGCGGATGTGCGCCGATGGGCCGTGCGTCGCATGAGGCAAGTGACGGGAGTACCCCTTCTGTACGCGAACAGGAAGCTGTACGCGAACAGGAAGCTCGCTGGACCCGCGTCGGGTGGCCAGGGCCTGTTGCGAAAGGTGGCGCGGTCACCCGAAGGGCGGCCACGCGGCAGGCACCTCTTCGTATCAGGCTCCGGAGGATCGCTGTCCCTAGGAGCCGTGGGCCGCGAGCGGAAGACTGCGCAGCGACAGTGCGCTCGGCGCCGGCAGCGCTCCGTGGGCCGCCTCGACGCGGAACGACTGGAGCAAGTACGCCACCAGACGCCGGGACGCGGCACGG
>NZ_RSAJ01000276.1 GCF_003933965.1 Streptomyces sp. RP5T | reverse complement strand
GTCGCGCCCCCCGCACAGCCCGGACAGCCCGCGCAGCCGGTCGCCGGGGACGCCACCGGCTGGTCCATGGAGGAGCGGCTCTACAACCAGGTGTGGGGCATGTTCGAGGACCTGGCCCGCTCCACGGCCGCCTACCGCAGTGCCGTCGACTTCGCCGACTCCCGGATGGAGAAGGAGCTGGACGCGGCCCTCGCCGACCCGCGCAGCCGGATCGGCGGGCAGGGTGACGCCGCACGCGAGGCGGCCCGCGCCAAGCACGCCCAGCTCGTCGAGCAGGCCCGCGCGGTCTACGACCGGGATCTCGCCCAGCTCACGGCCGAGTCCGAGGTGGTCGAACCCGCCCTGCCGCCGGCGTACGCCCGCTGGGACAACCCCGTCTGGCACGGCTACCGGGTGCCATTCGAGGTGCCCATGGCCGTGCGCCTGGGCGATCTGCATCTGCCCGAGTGCCCGGAGCTGCGCATTCCGATGCTCATCCGGCTGCCGCTGGAACGCGGCCTGTGGATCGACAGCGGGGCCGCCGGATCACTCGACGGCTCGTTCCTCGACTCCCACGAACTGCACCGCCTGGCCATGGACACGGCCGTGGCGCTCGCGGCCCGGCTCCTCGCGGTCCACCCCGCGGGGGACTACACCCTGCACGTCATCGATCCGGCCGGTTCGGGAGCGCAGGCGCTGGCCCCACTGGTGTGGGCGGGCGTGCTCGCGGGCCCGCCCGCCGTCGGCGCCGGGGGAGTGGCGGACGTCCTGGCCCGCCTCACCGAGCGCGTCGACCTCGTGCAGATGGCGGTCCGCGGCGGGGCCGCCGACTCCCTCCCGCCCGGCTTCGACACCGGCGAGCAGCTCCTGATCGTCAACGACTTCCCGCACGGCTTCGACGACCGGGCCGTGACCCAGCTCCGTTACCTCGCGGACGAGGGACCGGTCGTCGGCGTCCACCTGATGATGGTCGCGGACCGTGAGGAGGCCTCCGCCTACGGCCCCCTCCTCGACCCCCTGTGGCGCTCGCTGATGCGGTTGACCCCGGTGCCCGACGACCACCTCGCCGACCCGTGGGTCGGGCACGCCTGGACCTACGAGCCCGCACTCGTCCCGCCCGGCAGCCAGGTGCTCGAACAGGTCCTGAACCAGGTCGCCCAGGCTCGGACCAAGTACACGTAAAGCCACCTTCACCTGCGAGTTTGACCTTTCTTTTGCCAATCACTTTACCTTTCCTTGGTGATTGCGGTACGGTTGGTGGCACGGAGGGGAGTACTCCCTGTCGACTGCGGCGTACCCGTCAATACGGATCAGGCCTGATCCCGGGGCGCCGGCCCACCGTGGGTGGAAGAGACCTCCGGCAGCGCGACGACGCTGGTTACTTGCCGTTACGTATTGCCGGAGGAACTGTGGATGTTTCCGTGACCCTGTGGGTCCTGACGATCGTGGGCCTCGCGGCTCTCATCGCGGTCGACTTCTTCATCGGCCGCAAGCCGCACGACGTGTCGATCAAGGAAGCCGGTATCTGGACGGTCGTCTGGATCGTCCTGGCCGGCCTCTTCGGCCTGGGCCTGATGTTCTTCGCCGGCGGTCAGCCCGCCGGTGAGTTCTTCGCGGGCTTCATCACCGAGAAGTCCCTGAGCGTGGACAACCTCTTCGTCTTCGTCCTGATCATGGCGAAGTTCGCGGTGCCCTCGCAGTACCAGCAGCGGGTGCTCCTCGTCGGTGTTCTCATAGCGCTGGTGCTGCGCGCGATCTTCATCGCCGCCGGTGCCGCGATCATCGCCAGCTTCGCCTGGGTGTTCTACATCTTCGGTGCCTTCCTCATCTGGACCGCCTGGAAGCTCATCCAGGAGGCCCGGGCGGACGAGGAGGAAGAGGAGTTCGAGGAGAACAAGCTGCTCAAGGCCGCCGAGCGCAGGTTCGGCGTGGCCGACCGCTACCACGGCACCAAGCTGTGGATCGTGGAGAACGGCAAGCGGGTCATGACCCCGATGCTCGTCGTGATGCTCGCCATCGGCTCCACGGACGTGCTCTTCGCGCTCGACTCGATCCCCGCGATCTTCGGTCTGACTCAGGACCCGTACATCGTCTTCACGGCCAACGCCTTCGCCCTGATGGGCCTGAGGCAGCTGTACTTCCTCATCGGCGGCCTGCTGAAGAAGCTGGTCCACCTCAGCTACGGACTGTCGATCATCCTCGGCTTCATCGGCGTCAAGCTGGTGCTGCACGCCCTGCACGAGTCCGGGGTCCACGTCCCCGAGATCAGCATCCCGGTCTCGCTCGGCGTGATCTGCTCGGTCCTGATCGTCACCACTGTCACCAGCCTGATGGCTTCCAGGAAGCAGGCGGCGGCCGAGGCGGCGCAGGACAGGAGTGAAGGCGCTCCGAAGGACAGCGTCGAGGCCTGACCGCGCCGGACGCAGGAAGAACCACCACCGGGAGCGGTGTGCGGCGGATCGCCGGGTACCGCTCCCGGTGCTTGTTCAAGCGGTCCGGGGGTGGTGCGCCGCCCGCGCGCTTCTGCGACGATCGCTGCATGATCGCTCCGCTCAGGTCGCTCGCCGCGAGCTGGACGTCCGTCGTGCCGGTACTCGCGGTCGTCCTGCTGGTGTTCACCTGGGGCCGCGATCTGCCCGTGGCGGTCGTCGTGCTGGTGACGCTGGTGCTCGCCGGGGCCGTGCTGGCGGCCGTGCACCACGCGGAGGTGGTCGCCCACCGGGTTGGTGAACCGTTCGGCTCGCTCGTCCTCGCCGTAGCCGTCACGATCATCGAGGTGGCCCTGATCGTCACCCTGATGGCGGACGGCGGCGACAAGGGCGCGACCCTGGCCAGGGACACGGTCTTCGCGGCCGTGATGATCACCTGCAACGGCATCGTCGGCATCAGTCTCCTCGTGGCCTCCTTGCGCCACGGCACCGCGGTGTTCAACCCCGAGGGCACCGGCGCGGCCCTCGCCACGGTCGCCACCCTGGCCACGCTGAGCCTGGTGCTGCCGACGTTCACGACGAGCAAGCCCGGACCGGAGTTCTCCACCACCCAGCTGACCTTCGCCGCGCTGTCCTCGCTGATCCTGTACGGCCTGTTCGTGGCGACCCAGACCGTACGGCATCGCGACTACTTCCTGCCGATCACCCGCCAGGGCGAGGTGATCACCGGCGACGACCACGCCGACGCGCCCACCGCCCGCGCCGCCCTGATCAGCCTGGGCCTGCTGGGGCTGGCCCTGATCGGCGTGGTCGGACTGGCCAAGGGCGTCTCGCCCACCATCGAGTCCGGGGTGGCCAAGGCCGGGCTTCCGCAGGCCGTCGTCGGCGTGATCATCGCCCTGCTGGTGCTGCTGCCCGAGACCATCGCCGCACTGCGCTCGGCGCGCCGCGACCGGGTGCAGACCAGTCTCAACCTCGCCCTCGGCTCCGCCATGGCCAGCATCGGCCTGACCATCCCCGCGGTGGCCCTGGCTTCCGTGTGGCTCTCCGGTCCGCTCGTCCTCGGCCTCGGCTCCACCCACATGGTGCTGCTGGCCCTGACGGTGGTGGTGAGTTCGCTGACCGTGGTGCCCGGCCGCGCCACTCCGCTCCAGGGCGGCGTCCACCTGGTGGTGTTCGCGGCCTACCTGGAGTTGGCGATCAACCCGTGACGGGCCGGTCCAGACCCGGCTCCGCCACCGCCACGGGCACCGGCCGTGTCTCGGGCAGCAGCGCGAAACACCCCAGGCTGAGCAGCGCGACCCCGGTGAGATACGCGCCCACGCCCCACGGCACCCGCCCGCCGTGTTCCACCAGCGCCGTCGCCACGAGCGGAGTGAGCGCGCCCCCGACCACCCCGCCGAGGTTGTAGCCGACCGCGGCCCCCGTGCAGCGCACCCGCGGCTCGTACAGCTCCGGCAGATAGGCGGCGATCACCGCGAACATGCTGATGAACGCGATCATCGCGCCCAGGAAGCCGAGGAACATCAGCAGCGGCTCCCCGGTCGCGAGCAGCGCCACCATGGGGAACATCCACAGCGCGGCCGCCGCACATCCGGCCAGGCACAGCGGCCGCCGCCCGTACCGGTCCCCGAGCAGCGCGGCCACCGGCGTGAGCGCGCCCTTCACCAGCACCGCGGCCATGATGCAGCTCAGCATGACGGTACGGCTCACCCCGAGCCGCTCGGTCCCGTAGGCGAGGGACCACGTCGTCACGGCGTAGAAGATCGCGTACCCGACGGCGAGCCCACCGGCCGTCAGCAGGACGAGCCGCCCATGGTCGCGCAGCACCTCGGCGAGCGGCACGCGTGCGTGGTCGTCGATCTCCAGGAACCCCGGGCTCTCCGGGAGCGAGGAGCGCAGCCACAGGCCCGCTGCGGCCAGCACGCCCGCAGCCCAGAACGGCACCCGCCAGCCCCACGCGGCGAACTGCGCCTCGGACAGTGCGGCCGACAGCGCCAGCACCACCCCGTTGGCGAGCAGAAAGCCCAGTGCGGGGCCCACCTGCGGGAAGCTGGTCCACAGTCCGCGCCGCGCGGCGGGCGCGTGCTCCGCGGTCAGCAGCACGGCCCCGCCCCACTCCCCGCCGAGGCCCAGCCCTTGCAGGAAGCGCAGCACCACGAGCAGCAGCGGCGCGGGCACACCGATCGTGTCGTACGTCGGCACGCATCCGACCGCGACCGTGGCGGCCCCGGTCAGCAGCAGCGAGACCACGAGGACCGGCCGCCGTCCGTGCCGGTCACCGATGTGCCCGAACAGCGCCGATCCGAGCGGCCGCGCCACGAACCCCACCCCGAAGGTCCCGAAGGCGGCCAGGGTCCCGGCGACCGGTGAGAAGGCCGGAAAGAACAGCGGTCCCAGGATCAGCGCCGCGGCCGTGCCGTAGACGAAGAAGTCGTAGAACTCGATGGCCGTCCCGGCGAGCGAGGCGGCCGCGAGCCTCGGCATGGAAGGCGCCCTTACGGTGCGTACGTCGTGCATGCCGCGTCAACTACCCACGGTGATCACGGGTTACGGGGGCGCGTGAGCGCGCTCGGGCGTGCTCAGTACGTGACGATGATGCGCCGGGCCGGGCCGTCGACACGGACGAGACCGCCGTAAGGGATGACGAGTTGGGGATCGGTGTGGCCGTAGTCCACATCGAAGACGATGGTGGTGTGCGGGGCATACAGACTCATGGCCCGCAGTACGGCCTCGCGCTGGTCGGCGGCGTAACGATCCGCCTCCTCGGGGCTGTGGGGGCGCTCGAAGGACCAGGACTTCGGACGGCCCATCAGCAGCGCGGAGAAGCGTTGCAGCAGTCCGCGCTCACCCATGTTGCGCAGGGTGCGGAAGACCTCGACGTCGCTCGGCATCTCCTCCGAGGTCTCCAGGAGCAGCACCCCGCCGTCGTACACGCTCAGGTCCGCCGCGATCTCCCGGTCGGCCATCAGGAGCCACCCGAGGATCTCCAGACAGCCTCCCCAGGCCCGGCCCTCCACGATCCGGTCGGCGTTCACCCAGGTCCAGCCGTTGCCGGGGCGGGTGTCCGGTTCGGTGTCGAAGGTGGCGGGGTCCGCCCAGTCACGGTCGACGTCCCGCCAGCGGGCGGCGGGCGCGAGTTCGTACGGGCCGGAGGTGAACAGGGCCGTGCGCAGGGAGTCGGCGGTCAGCGCGCTCAGGGCCACCGGCCGGCCGAGTGACGTCATCACGGTGGCGCCGTGGTAGCCGACGATCCCTGTGGTGTAGAGGTACGCGAGCAGGTTCGTGTTGTCGCTCATCCCGAAGAACGGCTTCGGGTTCGCCCGGATCAACTCCCGGTCCAGGAACGGCAGCACGGTGATCTGGTCGTCACCGCCTACAGACGCCATGACCGCCTTGACGCTCGGGTCGGCGAACGCGGCATGGATGTCGTCGGCGCGCTCCCGGGGCGTCGTGCCCATCCTGCGGGTCGACGGATACTCCACCGGCTCCAGCCCGTACTCCCCGCGCAGCCGCTCCAGCCCCAACTCGTAAGGACGCGGGAAGAGTCCCGGCAGACCGGCGCCGGGGGAGATGACGGCTATGCGGTCGCCGGGCACGGGCTTGGGCGGGTACGAGATCGTCGTCATGCCCGGAGGGTACGGGCCGCGCCGCGCCCGGCGCACCGTGATAAACCGGGTCCGAGCAGCCCCTCTCCACCGACCGGAGGAACCGTGCCCCGCACCCTCGCCAACGCCCCGATCATGATCCTCAACGGCCCCAACCTGAACCTGCTGGGTCAGCGTCAGCCGGAGATCTACGGCAAGGACACCCTCGCCGACGTCGAGGCCCTGTGCGCCAAGGCGGCGGCCGCGCACGGCGGGACGGTGGACTTCCGGCAGTCCAACCACGAGGGCGAACTGGTCGACTGGATCCACGAGGCCCGGCTGAACCACTGCGGGATCGTCATCAACCCCGGCGCCTACTCGCACACGTCGGTCGCGATCCTGGACGCCCTCAACACCTGTGACGGGCTGCCGGTGCTGGAGGTGCACGTCTCCAACATCCACCAGCGCGAGTCCTTCCGGCACCACTCCTACGTCTCGCTGCGCGCGGACGGCGTCATCGCGGGCTGCGGTGTGCAGGGGTACGTGTTCGGCGTGGAGCGGGTCGCGGCGCTGGCGGGGCCGGCCCGGGCCGAGGCGTAGGGCGGTAAGGACCGCCCGCAATGGCGCGCGCCCCTTACCGCCGCTCCCTGTAGCGGCCCCTCACAACCGCCCCGCCTCCACGATCCGCTTCAGGAAGCGCCGGGTGCGCTCCTGCTGCGGGTCGCCGAAGATCTGCTCGGCGGTCCCGCGCTCCAGGACCACCCCCGCGTCCAGGAAGCACACCTGGTCGGCGACCTCGCGCGCGAAGCCCATCTCGTGCGTGGCCAGCATCATGGTCATCCCGTCGGCCTTCAGGTCGCGCACGACGTTCAGGACCTCGCCCACCAGCTCCGGATCGAGCGCCGCGGTGATCTCGTCGAGGAGCAGCAGCCGGGGCCGTACGGCCAGCGCCCGCACGATCGCCACCCGCTGCTGCTGACCGCCGCTGAGCCGGTCGGGGTACTCGCCGGCCTTCCCGCCGAGCCCGAGCCGCTCCAGCAGCTCACGGGCGTGCTCCTCGGCCTCGGGACGGGCCACACCGTGCACGCGTCGCGGGGCCAGCGTGATGTTCTCCAGCACCGTCATGTGCGGGAAGAGGTTGTACGCCTGGAACACCACGCCGATACGGCGCCGTACCGCGTCCTGGTCGACGCGCGGATCGGTGATCTCCTCGCCGTCCAGCCAGATGGCGCCGTCGTCGATCTCCTCCAGGAGGTTGGCGCAGCGCAGCAGCGTCGACTTGCCCGAGCCGGAGGCACCGATCAGCGCGGTCACCGTGTGCGGGGCGACCTCCAGGTCGACGTCCCGCAGCACGACCGAGCCGCCGAAGGTCTTGCGGACGGACTCCATCCGCAGCACCGGTCCGCCTGCATCGCTCATGCGATTCCTCCCTGGGCCCTGCGGCGGTCCATCCGTGCCGTCACCCAGTCCGTGAAGCGGGTCATCGGGATGGTCAGCGCCACGAACACCAGGCCCGCGACGATGTACGGCGTGTAGTTGAGGCTCCGGCCGACGATGATGTCGGCGGCCCGTACGGCGTCGATCGCGCCCCCGATCGACACCAGACCGGTGTCCTTCTGGAGGGACACCAGGTCGTTCAGCAGGGGCGGCACCTGGCGGCGCACCGCCTGCGGCAGCACCACGTACCGCAGCGCCTGCCGGTTGGAGAGCCCGAGCGAGCGGGCCGCGGCACGCTGCGAGGGGTGCACGGACTCGATGCCGGCGCGGAACACCTCGGCCACGTACGCCGAGTACGTCAGGGTGAGGGCCGTGCCGCCCAGCCACACCGGATCGACCGTCACGCCCTGGAGCCGCAGCGCCGGCACGCCCAGGACGACGATCATGAGGTTGATGATGAGCGGCAGGCCGCGGAAGAAGTCCGTGTAGGCGGCGGCCAGGACCCGCAGCGGGAAGAACACCGGGCCGCGCAGGGTGCGGGCGACGGCGATGAGCATGCCGAGGACCAGGACGGCCGCGCCGCAGACGAACAGCAGCCGGACGTTCAGCCACAGCCCTTCGAGGACCTTCGGGAACGCCTCGCGCGCGTACTGCGCGCTGAAGAACGTCTCCTTGGTGCGCGGCCAGCCGGGCGCGTTGACGACGACCAGGTAGAGGACGACGGCGGTGACCAGGGTCGAGACGGCGGCGATCGCCGTCGCGCGGCGGGAGCGGGCGCGCTTGAGGCGCTCCCGCTCGATCCGCCGCTGCGACGGCGCGTACGAGTCGTCCACGCCTTCCTGGCCGGCCTCGTCCTTCGTGAGCGTCACTTGAGGACCGGGGCGTCGACGGCGTCCGACAGCCACTGCTGCTCCAGCGCGGCGAGCGTGCCGTCCTTGCGCAGGGCGTCCACGGCGCCGGTCACGCAGGAGGTGAGCGCGCTGCCCTTGTCGAGCACGAGCCCGAACTGCTCGGGCGTGCCGCCCTGGTTCTCGAACTGGCCGACGATCGTGCCGTCCGTCACCTCGGCCGCCGTGATGTAGAACGCGGTGGGCAGGTCGACGACGATGGCGTCCACCTGGCGGTTCTGGAGCGCGGACTTGGCCTGGTCGTTCTTCGCGTACGCGGCGGCCTGCTCGGTCGGCTTCACCACGTTCTCGATGTAGTCGAGGCTCGTCGTGCCGACCTGGGCGCCCAGCTTGAGGCCCTTCAGGTCCGCGATGCTCGTCGCCTTGGCGGCCTTGGTCCCCTTGAGGGCGATGACGGCCTGGCGCACGTCGTAGTAGTCGGATGAGAAGTCCACGGCCTTCTTGCGCTCGGCGCTGATCGACACCTGGTTGATGTCGAAGTCGAACGTCTTCTCCCCGGGCGCGAAGGCCTTGTTGAAGGGGACGCTCTGCCAGACGACGGCACTCCTGTCATAGCCGAGCTGCTTCGCCACGGCGTAGGCGACCGCCGACTCGAAGCCCTTGCCGTTCGCGGGCTTGTCGTCCTTGAACCAGGGCTCGTACGCCGGCTCGTCGGTGGCGATCGTGAGCTTGCCGGAGGTCTTGGTGGCCAACTTGCCCTTGGCGCAGGTGGTCCCGGCCGACCCCGAGGCCTTGGCGCTCGCAGTGCCGTCGGGCTGCGGAGCACAGCCGACGGCGGTGGCGAGCAGGGCTATGGATGCCGCGGCGACGGCGCGGCGCAGGGCGCGTGGGGCAGGGTGCATGGCGGGAGAGTGGCAGCCCACTGTCTCGTTTGTCGAGGTCACGACGGCAAAAGTCCGCATATTGGGAACAGGTGTTGCGTTCCTGTGAACTGTTTTCGGACGGAACGCCGGGGCCGCCGGTCGAGGGCGGGGATGAAAGACCGGCGGCCCTTACCGCGCAGGAGCCGTCATCCTGTGCGGGGCTGCTCCCAGTTGACTGCGCAACCAAGTGCGCCGGGAGCGCGTGTGTGACACCGGCGTGTGTGAAGAGTTCACACGGGGCGTGTACGAAGAGGTGTGCGCGGGGCGTGGGCTCCGGAGTCCACCACCCTCGCACGCGCCCGGAGTTCACCACTTACGCATGCGCAGGGGATTCACCATCCCCGCGCGCCACTGCGGCAGCTACGGCACCGGCAGATGAGCGACCTGCCGCCGTGACGGCCGATGCCATCGAGGCCGCCCGTGAACCGGGTGTCCGGGTCCTGCCGATGGGTGTTTCGGACAGAAGACGTTCAGTCGGCCAGCGAGCCGGCGAAGATCTGCCATGCCAGGAGTGACTTCGCCACGAGGCTGAGGACCAGGTAGGCCTTTTCGCCATGTGCGTAGTCGGACCACCGGCCGACTCCGCGGTACTGGAGCCACTGGTTGAGACCGAAGCTGAAGAAGAGAGCGGCCTGGACGAAAACGATTCCGTACACGAAGCCGGGGACGGTCTCGGCCGCGACTGTGTTGTACGCGATCGAGACCCACGGCGCGACGCCGACCAGCGTCCCGAACCAGAACGGCAGCATCCTGGTCCTCGCCCGCCCCGGAGGGTTCATCACCTCCTGGACCCAGCCGAAGAGAATCATGCCGACGTTGGCGCCGACGACGGCGATGACGGCATTGAGGCCGGTAATGCCCGCGTAGAAGCCGATGAGGAGCACCATCAGGGTCGCACTCAGCGCGTACTCCAGCCACCGGAAACGGTTGATGCCGCGTTTGAGGTCGCGTTCGTAGGTGTCACGGCACACGGTCGCCGTCAGCAGGTGGTCTGCTGCCGCGAGGGCGAGGAAGACGGCGACGGCCCAGCCGATCGGCACGTCGAACAACGCTTCCGGGGCGGGCGCTGCCGTTCCCGGTGGCCCCTCGGGGACGGAGGAGGTCACGGTGATCGAGAAACTTCCGGCGAGCAGGACGATGGCCACGGCCTGGATCAGATGCAGCAGCGTGAGCGCCAGGTTCCACCTGCGGAGCCCGCTGAGACGCTCGATGGTGACACCGGTGGCCACCGGTGTGCCGTCCTCTCGCTCCACAGGTCCTCCTCAATGGCTCGTGCCGCGGTACGTCAGCATGGTCGTACCGGTCGGCCGGGAAGCACGGCAGTCACGCCACCACCCCGTCGGAAAGTCGCCCGAGTGGCGCCCGGGAACCCGCCGGAACCGCTGGTCGCCGGGACGGTGTGGCTGGGTTGCGCAACGATCACGGGAACTCGCTCGCGCATCGCCCGCCGAACAGCCCTCCCGAGGCGCTGATCCACAGGCTTCCGACGCCCGGCGTCTCGCAGTCGTACGGGCCTCGTGGGGCACGGCTACAGGGAGGTGCGGGGCGCGGTGGGTGTGCTGCGGTGGTGGGG
>NZ_RSAJ01000275.1 GCF_003933965.1 Streptomyces sp. RP5T | reverse complement strand
GGGGGGTTTCACGGGGGGACGGCGGCTCGTCGAGCGGTGGGCCGTCCAGCATGCGTACGGTGGCGCGCAGCCGTTCCGCCTCCGCCGCGCAGCTCCCGCACTCGGCCAGGTGGGGTGGCACCAGCCGCTCCTCGGCCGGTTCCAGGGCGCCGAAGGCCCAGGCGGCCAGCAGGTCGCGGACGTCGTCGTGACCGGTCACCGCGCGCCCCCTTCCCTGTGTTCCCCTGCCGCCATCATGCGCCCTTCTCCCAGGCCGGGTCGGGTGGGTCGGCCAAAGTCTCCGCCAGGGCGCGCAGCGCGGTGCGCAGCCGGGTCTTGGCGGTGCCCTCGGGGATGCCGAGCTCGACGGCGGCCTGCCGGTAGGTGCGGCCCGCGAAGTAGGCGAGGTGCACCACCTCCCGCTGCGGCTGCGGGAGTTCGGCGAGAGCGCTGTGCAGCAGGAGGGAGCGCTCCCGGTCCACGACCGCCTCGGCGGGGCCGGGAGAGGCGTCCGGGATGCCGTGCAGGGCGAGGTCGTCGGCGCGGACGTCCTTGCGGTGCCGGGCCTCGCCGCGCACCCAGTCCACGGCCCGGCGGTGGGCCAGCACCGACAGCCAGGTCCGCAGGCTGCCCCGGCGCGCGTCGAAGGCGTACGGCCGGCTCCACAGCTGGGCGAAGACCTCCTGCGCGACGTCCTCCGCCGCGGCCCCGCTGCGGGTCACGCGCAGCGCGACCGCCCGCACCAGCCCGCCGTACGCCTCGTACGCCTCGGCCAGCGCGGACTCGTCGCCGTACACCAGCCGCCGGTGCAGCTCCGCGTCCGCGGGTTGCTGCACGGACGTCGTCCCCTCCGCGGACTCCACGGCACCACCACCCCTTGGTGCCCTTCCTAGCGTCCCGGGCGGCGCGGCGCCAGCGGTTCAGGAAGACAGGGCGTCCAGAAGCCGGTCGACGTCCGCGGCCGTGTTGTACAGATGGAAGGAGGCGCGCAGGTTGCCGGCGCGGTTGGACACCTCGATGCCCGCCGCGCTCAACTCGGGCTGTTGCCCGCCGAGTCCGGGCACGGACACGATCGGTGAGCCGGGGGCCGGCAGGGGTTCGCGGCCGAGGGCGGCCAGTCCGGTGCGGAAGCGGTCGGCGAGGGCGAGGTCGTGGGCACGCACCGCGTCCACGCCGAGCTCCTCCAGGAGTTCGAGGGAGCGGCGGGTGCCGGTGTAGGTGAACAGGGCCGGGCTGACGTCGAACCGCCGGGCGGAGTGGGCCAGTTCGGTGACCGGGCCGTAGCAGCTGTCCCAGGGGACCTCCCCCGCGACCCAGCCGGCGAGCACCGGCTTCAGGTCGCCGAAGTCCTCCGGCACGGCGAGGAAGGCCGCGCCGTGCGGGCCGAACAGCCACTTGAAGGTGGTGGCGACGGTGTAGTCGTACGACTCCGCGTCCACCGGGAGCCAGCCCGCCGCCTGCGAGAAGTCGACGTAGGTGCGGGCGCCGTGTGCCCGGGCCGCCGCGCGCAGGGCGGGCAGGTCGGCGATCCGGCCGTCGGCGGACTGGGCGGCGCTGACGGCGACGAGGGCGGTGCCGGGACGGACGGAGTCGGCGAGCCGCTCCAGCGGCACGATGCGCACCTTGAGGTCGCCGCGGGTGTGGAAGGGGTTCACGACGGAGGTGAAGTCGTCCTCGGCGGTGAGGACTTCGGCACCCGGCGGCAGCGAGGCGGCGACCAGGCCGGAGTGGGCGGACACGGACGCGCCGGCCGCGACCCGGGCGACCGGGACGCCGGCGAGCCGCGCGAACGCGGCGCGGGCCGCCTCCACGTCCTGGAACAGCGGGTCCAGCGGCCTGCCCTCGGCCCGGATCAGCGCGGCCTGCTGGAGGGCCGCGACGGTGCGGGCGGGGAGCAGGCCGCTGCTCGCGGTGTTGAGGAAGGTGTTCTTCGGGGCGAACTCGGCGCGGACGAGGCTCTCGAAGGTCTCCATGGCTCCACTGTGGGGCCGGGAGACCTCTCGGTCCATTGCGATTTTCTACGTGGTTCCGCCAAGGAACGCTTATACGTCCGCGCCGACCTGCGCGTTCTCAGCCCTGCTGGGGTACGGCGCACCCGTCGGGACCGCAGGCCTCGGCGCCGGCGTCGCCCTGGTCGATCAGCTGAAGCGGGGAGCGGTTGCCCCAGGCCTGGGTGAGGGCCTGGGTGAAGACCTCGGCGGGCTGGGCGCCGGAGACGCCGTACGTGCGGTCCAGGACGAAGAAGGGGACGCCGTTCGCGCCGAGCTCGGCGGCCTCGCGCTCGTCGGCGCGGACCTCGTCGGCGTAGGCGGCGGGATCGGCGAGGACCTCGCGGACCTCGTCGGCGTCCAGCCCGGCCTCCACGGCGAGCTCGACGAGGCGCTCGTCGCCCTCGGTGAACAGGGACCTCTCCTCGGCGAAGTTGGCCCGGTAGAAGATCTGGACGAGCTCGTCCTGCCTGCCGTGCTCCTTGGCGAGGTGGAGGAGGCGGTGCAGGTCGAAGGTGTTGCCGTGGTCGCGGTCGCGCGTCCGGTAGGCGAGGCCCTCGGCGGCGGCCTGGGCGCCGAGGTTCTCCTCGCCGGCCTGGGCCTGGGCCTCGCTCATGCCGTACTTCTTGCTGAGCATCGCGAGGACGGGCTGGACGTCGTCCTTGGCGCGCCCGGGATCCAGCTCGAACGACCGGTGGACCACCTCGACGCCGTCGCGGTGCGGGAAGGCCTCCAGCGCCTTCTCGAAGCGGGCCTTGCCCACGTAGCACCAGGGGCAGGCGATGTCGCTCCAGATCTCGACGCGCATGTCTACGGCTCTCTCCGGGTCGGACGGGTGCGGAGACTCCCTCCGCCGGGTGCGTGAACATTCAAACGGCTCGGACTATTCCGCCCTCAGGGGCGCGGGGAACTGCGCGACCGGCCACGACGGACCCCCACCCGCCGAACCGCCGCCGGAGGCTTCAGCTGCCGTCCCGCAGGTCCGCCGGCCAGTCCGGCCTGTACTCGATGTGGTCGTAGGTCACCACGCAGCCCTCGCCCATCGGGGACTGGCTCATGAAACCGACCAGGGCGGCACCGGTCTCCTTGTCGTCGCCGAGGGTGAAGAGGCGCACGAAGATCCACTGCTTGCCGTCGCGGGAGGCGTGGAAGGCGAAGGCGCGGCCGGTGCGGCTGACCCGCAGCCACACCGAACTGCCGTCCACGGTGAAGGAGTTGCAGTCGTCGGAGTGGCCCCGGGTGACGACCGTGCAGACGGTGGGTACGTCCGGGGAGTTCTCCAGGCAGAGCTTGGCCCAGGCCCGCTCGCCGACGTGGACGTACAGCACGCCCGCGTCGAAGGACGCGTTGAAGCCGACGGTGACCCGGGCTATCAGCTGGAAGTCGCCCTCGGGGGAGCCGAGGAGGCGCGGGGCGTCGGCGGCGGGGTCCAGGGACTCCCCGGTGGGCGGCACGAAACGGTCCTGCCGGGGGCCGGCCCAGCCGGAGAGGATGCCGTCCTCGTGGAGCCAGTGCCCGTCGGGGCCGTAGGTGCGCAGCGCGAAGGGCAGTTCGGGGAGTTCGACGTCCATCAGCCAAGTCTGTCAGGTCCGGGCGAGCTTCCTGGGGGCGCGGGGAACTGCGCGACCTGCCCCGGCGGACCGTCGGCCGGCAGTCCACCGCACCCCATAGGCGCTACCGCTCCAGACGCCCGTTGAACCGACGAGGCAGCCCCAGCGGGTTCTCGTCCCGCAGTTCGGGCGGCAGCAGAGCAGAGGGCGCACCCTGGTACGCCACCGGCCGCAGCCAGCGCTCGATCGCCGTGCCGCCCACCGACGTCGAGGTGGACGTCGTCGCCGGGTAGGGGCCGCCGTGCTGCTGGGCCGGGGCCACCGCGACACCGGTCGGCCAGCCGTTGACCAGGACACGGCCGGCGAGCGGGGTCAGCTCCGCGAGGATCTCCGCGCCGCGTCCCTGTCCTGCGGCCTCCCCCTCGGACAGGTGGACCGTCGCCGTGAGGTTGCCGGGCAGCCGGGACAGCACCGTGCGCGCCTGCTCGTCGTCGTCGTAGCGGACCACCACGGTCACCGGGCCGAAGCACTCCTCCAGGAGCAGGTCGTACGCCCCCTCCTCGGTCAGCTTCTCCGCCGCCACCGTGAGGAAGCCCGCGCTGACGGTGTGCTCGCCGCCAGCTCCGGGCGTCACGGGCGACCCGACCTCGGGCAGCCGCGTGCGCTCGGCGACTCCGTTGACGAAGTTGTCCCGCATGCGGTGGTCGAGGAGAACGCCCGGGTCGGTGTCGCTGACCGCGTCGGTCAGGGACTTCACCAGTCCGTCGCCGGCCGCGCCGGACGGCACGAGGACCAGGCCCGGCTTCACGCAGAACTGGCCGACGCCGAGGGTCATGGAGCCCGCGAGCCCGGCGCCGATGGCCTCCGCGCGCTCGGCCGCGGCCTCCTCGGTGATCACGACCGGGTTCAGGGAGCCCAGCTCGCCATGGAAGGGGATCGGCACCGGCCGTGCGGCCGCCGCGTCGAACAGGGCGCGGCCGCCCTTCACGGATCCGGTGAAGCCCGCGGCGGCGACCAGCGGGTGCTTGATCAGCTCGACGCCGGCCTCGAAGCCGTGGACGAGGCCGAGCACGCCCGCGGGGATGCCATGCTCGTCGGCGGCCCGGCGCAGCACGGAGGCGACCAGCTCGGACAGGCCCGGGTGGTCGGGGTGGGCCTTGACGACGACCGGGTTGCCGGCCGCCAGCGCGCTCGCGGTGTCACCGCCGGCGACCGAGAAGGCGAAGGGGAAGTTGGAGGCCGAGTAGACGGCGACGACGCCCAGCGGCACCTTGTAGCGGCGCAGGTCCGGGATCGGCGGGGTCGCGGTGTCGTCGGGGTGGTTGATCACCACGCCGAGGAACTCGCCCTCGTCGACGATGTCGGCGAAGGCCCGCAGCTGGTAGCAGGTGCGGGCGAGTTCGCCGGTCAGCCGGACCGGGCCGAGCGCGGTCTCGGCGTCCGCGGCCTCGACGAGGTGGTCCTTGGACTCCTCCAGCTTGGTGGCCGCGGTGCGCAGGAAGGCCGCGCGGACGGTGCGGTCGGCGAGGGAGGCGCGCGCGTCGTACGCGGCGCGGACGGCGGCGTCCACCTCCTGGGCTGTGGCCTCCACCGCAACCTGTTCGCGCTGCTTCCCGGTTCGGGGGTCGACACTCCAGACTGGTGCTGCTGCCACCGCGGGTCCCTCCACGTGTATCTGGGTCATTCACCAGGAACGTTCGATATACTGAACGCTGTCTCTGATGGTGAATATGCTGTTGGAGACTATAACTCTGGTTCTCGTCCAACAAAGGGGTCAAGGGCGATGTCGGCAGGCGAGACGGGCGGCGGGTCACAGGTCAAGTCCGCGGTACGGACGGTAGAACTGCTCGAATACTTCGCCGGGCGCCCCGGCATGCATTCCCTGGCGGCCGTGCAGGAGGCCGTCGGCTACCCCAAGTCCAGCCTCTACATGCTGCTGCGCACACTGGTCGAACTGGGCTGGGTGGAGACCGACGCGACGGGCACGCGGTACGGCATCGGGGTGCGGGCGCTGCTCGTCGGCACCTCGTACATCGACGGCGACGAGGTGGTCGCGGCGGCCCGGCCCACCCTGGACCGGCTCTCCGACGACACCACCGAGACCATCCACCTCGCGCGCCTCGACGGCACGAACGTCGTCTACCTCGCCACCCGGCAGTCGCAACACTACCTGCGGCCCTTCACCCGGGTCGGCCGCCGGCTGCCGGCGCACTCCACGTCCCTCGGCAAGGCGCTGCTGAGCACCTACTCCGACGAGCAGGTCCGCAAGATGCTGCCGGAGACCCTGCCGGCGCTCACCGAGCACACGATCACCGACCGCGAGAAGCTCATCGAGGAGCTGCACCAGATCCGCGAACAGGGCTTCTCGGTGGACCGCGAGGAGAACACGCTGGGCCTGCGCTGCTTCGGCGTGGCGATCCCCTACCGCACGCCCGCGCGGGACGCGATCAGCTGCTCGGTGCCGGTGGCGCGGCTGACCCCGGCCCACGAACAGATGGTGAAGGACGCCCTGTTCGACGCCCGGGACCGGCTGACACTGGCGACCCGCAGACTCTGAGCGCGGCGCCGGGCCCATCGGACCGCTCCGACGCACCCTGTCGAGGCCGCACACACACCCCGCCAGGGCCCCTCGAACGCGGCGCCCGATCCACCGACCGCAACAGGCTTCTCAGGGGCGCGGGGAACTGCGCAGAACGCCCGCCCCCACCAAGCCGAGGACAAACAACCGCCCCACCGCCGGCAGGGCCTACGCTCTGCGGCATGCAGATCGTTCTCCGCGAAGTCCACGACAGCGATCTGCCGGTCTTCTTCCGGCAGATGAACGACCCCGAGGCCCTGCACATGGCGGCCTTCACCCCGAAGGACCCGGCCGACCGGGCCGCCTTCGACGCCCACTGGAAACGGATCCGGGCCTCGGACGCCGTGCACCGCACGATCCTGATGGACGGTGACGTGGTGGGCAGCGCGGCGGTGTACGGCGAGCCGGGCGAGCGCGAGGTGACGTACTGGGTCGACCGCGCCTACTGGGGGCGCGGCATCGCCACCGCGGCCCTGCGGGAGCTTCTCGTCCAGGTGCCCGAACGCCCCCTGTACGCCCGTGCCGCCGCCGACAACTCCGGCTCGCTGCGCGTCCTGGAGAAGTGCGGGTTCCGGGTGACCGCGCGGGCGTCCGGGTACGCCCAGGCGCGCGGTGCGGAGATCGACGAGTACGTGCTCGCGCTGGACGCGTGAGCCCGCCGCCGCAGATGAACGTCCGAGCAGATGAACGTCCGATGAGAAAAGCGGACGCATGGGAACGATTCGCTTCCGTCCGGTCGTCTTGCGTGTGGGATGAACAAGACGATCAGGCGCGCATCGGTCTTCGCGCTGCTCCTGGTGTTCGCTCTGCTGATCCGGGCGACCTGGGTGCAGTTCTACGAGGGCCAGGCACTCGCGGACGACAACGACAACCGGCGGAACGCGATCGAGACGTACTCCTCGCCGCTCGGGAACATCATCGTGGCCGGAAAGGCCGTGACGGGTTCCCGGCGGACGACGGACAGCGACCTCGCGTACAAACGCACGTACACGGACGGCAAGCTGTACGCGGCGGTGACGGGCTACGCCTCGCAGGCCTACGCCCCGACCCAGCTGGAGGGCATCTACGCCGACCTCCTCAACGGCACGGACAGCCGGCTGAAGACCGTCATGGACACGGTCACCAATCAGCGGGCCGAGCCCGGTGATGTGATCACGACGATCGACCCGTCCGTGCAGAAGGCGGCGTACGACGCGCTCGGCGACAAGAAGGGCGCGGCCGTCGCGATCGATCCGACGACCGGCAAGATCCTGGCGGTCGTGTCGACGCCCTCCTACGACCCCTCCTCGCTGACGGACGCCAACACCGCGGGCAGCGCCTGGAAGCAGCTCAACGCGGACGCCGACAAGCCGCTCACCAACCGCGCGCTGCGCCAGCCGCTGCCGCCCGGCTCGACGTTCAAGCTGGTGGTGGCCGCGGCCGCGCTGGAGGACGGTCTCTACTCCTCGGTGGACCAGAAGACCGTGAGCCCGGACCCGTACACCCTGCCGGGCACGGTGACCCCGCTGCGGAACGAAAACGCCTCGGCGCCCTGCGAGAACGCCTCGATCCGGGTCGCGCTCGAGTACTCCTGCAACACCGTCTTCGCGAAGATGGCCGTCGACCTCGGCCAGGACAAGGTGCGGGCGACAGCCGAGAAGTTCGGCTTCAACGACGACCGGCAGGACGTGCCGGTGCGGGCCTACCCCAGCGTCTACCCCTCCGGCATGGACAAGTCCTCCACGGCCCTGACCGGCATCGGCCAGTACGACGTCACGGCCACCCCCCTCCAGATGGCCATGGTCTCCGCGGCCATAGCCAACGACGGCAAGCTGGTCTCGCCGCACATGGTGTCGACGATCACCGACCACGGCGGTGACGTCCTGAAGAACTACGACGACGAGGCGAGCACCACCCGGATCCTCAGCTCGGGGACGGCCGAGCAACTCCAGTCGGCGATGCAGTCGGTGATCCAGGACGGCACCGGCACCAACGCCCGGATCGACGGAGTGACGGTGGGCGGCAAGACGGGCACCGCCCAGCACGGCGAGAACAACAGCAAGACGCCGTACGCCTGGTTCACGTCCTACGGGAAGGCCGACGGCAAGGAGGTCGCCGTGGCGGTGGTCGTGGAGCAGTCGAACGCGGCTCGCTCGGAGGTCAGCGGCAACGGCCTGGCCGCCCCCGTCGCCAAGGCCATGATGGAGACGGCCCTGAAGAACTGACGCTTTCCGGTGGTTACTTGGCGCCGAGCACCTGCTCGATCGGGTCGATCGCGAAGTACACGAGGAACAGCGCCGAGGTGGCCCACAGCAGCCAGTGGATCTCCCTGGCCTTCCCCAGTACGACCTTGATCACGACGTAGGCGAGGAACCCGGCGCCGATGCCGTTGGTGATCGAGTAGGTGAACGGCATCACGGCGATGGTCAGGAACGCCGGGATCGCGATGTCGTAGCGGTCCCAGTCGATGTACTTGACCTGCGTCATCATCAGGAAGCCCACGGCGACCAGCGCGGGTGCGGCAGCCTGGAGCGGGACGATGGTCAGCAGCGGGGTCAGGAACAGGGCCAGGCCGAAGAGCCCGCCGGTGATCAGGTTCGAGAAGCCGGTGCGCGATCCCTCGCCGACGCCCGCCGCCGACTCGATGTACGACGTGGCGGAGGAGGCCGAGGCCGCGCCGCCGGCCACCGCCGCCGCCCCGTCGATCAGCAGGACCCGGCCGAGGTGGGGCACCTTGCCCTCCTCGTCCAGCAGCCCGGCCTCCGCGCTGATCCCGACGACCGTGCCCATCGTGTCGAAGAAGTCGGACAGGATGAGCGTGAAGATCAGCAGGACGACCGTGACGATCCCGACGCCGGGCGCGCTGAAGGAGCCGAACAGGCTGAAGTGGCCGATCAGTCCGAAGTCGGGGGTGTCGACGACCTTGTCGGGCCAGGCAGGCGTGGTGAGCCCCCAGGTCCTGATGTCGGCGATCGAGTTGATGACCATCGCGAGGACCGTCATGGTCACGATGCTGATCAGGATCGCGCCCTTGACCTTGCGCGCGAGCAGTCCGATGGTCAGCAGCACCCCGAGGCAGAAGACGAGGAGGGGCCAGCCGGTGAGCGTGCCGGTGCCGCCGAGCTGAACCGGCACGGTGGTGTTCGCGGCGTCGGGGATGCGGCTCACGAAGCCGGCGTCCACGAAGCCGATGAACGCGATGAACAGGCCGATGCCGACGCTGATCGCCTGCTTGAGCGGTTGCGGAATGGCGTGCATGACGGCCTCCCGCAGACCGGTCACCACCAGCACACAGATCAGCAGGCCCTCCAGGACGACCAGCCCCATCGCGTCGTCCCAGCTCATCAGCGGGGCGATCTGGAAGGCGACGACCGCGTTCAGTCCGAGCCCGGCGGCGAGCGCGAGCGGGAGGTTGCCGCCCACGCCCATGATGATCGTCATCACCGCGGCCACCAGAGCCGTCGCGGTGGTCAGCTGGACCGCATCCAACTGGTGCCCGAACTTGTCCTTCGCGCTGCCGAGAATGATGGGATTCAGGACAAGGATGTAGGCCATCGTGAAGAAGGTGGCGAAGCCGCCGCGTATCTCACGGGCGAAGGTGGATCCCCGTTCGGAGATCCTGAAGTACTGGTCGACGGACATGCTCGCTGCTCCCTGGTGCCTGAACGATCGGTGTGCGGATGCTGGCTGGATTGTTCCTGCGGTGAACGCGCCCCAGGTTTTCTCCGTGTTACGGATTCGGGGTCCGGCCCGTCCTCCGTCGTTCGAAGACCCGTACGAGAGCGCTTGCTGCGGCGCTGCTAGGCTTCCGGATCTCCGCCCGGCCACCCCCGGACGATCACATGTCATTCACATGACACACAAGGGAGAGGGAGCCCGTGGGCACAGTCGTCGACGACGCCGCCTCCGTGGAGTTCCACGCCTTCTTCGAACGCCACTACGCCGAACTGTCCCGCCTCGCCCATCTGCTGACCGGTGAGCCGGACGCCGCCGACGACCTCGCGGCCGACGCGCTGCTGGCGCTGTGGCACCGTTGGGACCGGGTGCGCGCGGCGGACCACCCGGCGGCGTACGCCCGCGGAGTGGTCGCCAACCTGGCCCGCACCCGTATCCGCAGCGCGGTCCGTGAGCGCCGGCGGGTCGCCCTGTTCTGGTCCCAGCGCGAGGAGAAGGTCGAGAACCCCGACGTGGCGGGCACGGTCGACGTCCAGGAAGCGCTGCGCAGGCTGCCCTTCCGCAAGCGGGCGTGTGTGGTGCTGCGGCACGCGTTCGACCTCTCCGAGAAGGACACCGCGCTGGCCCTGGGGGTGTCGGTCGGTACCGTCAAGAGCCAGACCTCCAAGGGGATGGCCGAGTTGCAGCGACTGCTCGGCCCCCGCAACGCTCCGCTGAGGATGCACGCCGCGATGGCGCGCACCGGCGACACCGCAGGAAGGGACCGATGACCATGCAGCGGGACGTGCACGGCGATCTGCGCGCCCGGCTGCGGGACGCGGCCGGGACACACGAGCCGAACCGTGAGCAGATGCTCGCCCGGATCGAGCGCGGCATGTCGGAGCAGACCCGCCCCGACCACCGGGCGACCCGGCCGCCGGTCTACGGCTGGGTGCGGGTGGTGAGCGCCACGGCCGCGGTCGCCTGTGTGCTGGGCTTCGGCGGTTACGCGGTGGCGTCCGCGGTCAAGGACGAGCCGCCCGCGCAGAAGTCGGTCGCTTCCACGGGCACCCCCGCTCCCTCCCCCGACGCGACGAGCC
>NZ_RSAJ01000274.1 GCF_003933965.1 Streptomyces sp. RP5T | reverse complement strand
TCCCAGTCGAGGGCGTGGGAGACGACGCGTTCGGGGGCGACGGTGCCGGAGGCGGCGAGGCCGAGGGCGTCGGGGATGTGGGCGCGGACGTTGTCGCGGGCGATGCGCAGGGTGACACCGGTGAGGTACATGTCGAGCAGGGGCAGTTCGCCGGGGCGGAAGTGGTTGCCGGCCGACTCGCAGACGCCTTCGGGGGCGAGGGAGTTGACGGCCAGAGCGAGCTGGTCGACGCGGCCGGTGGCCTCGACGGCGAGGTCGAAGCCGTGCCGGACCGGTTCGAGGGTCTCGGCGGTGCGGACGCCGAAGCTCTCGGCGAGCTTGCGGTGTTCGGGGTAGGGGTCGACGTAGAGGACGTCGGAGGCGCCGAGGGCGCGGGCGATGTCGCAGACGTACAGGCCGATGCTGCCCCGGGCGACGATCAGGACCCTGGCTCCGGGCCGGGCCTTGAGGTGCGGGGCGACCAGGCGCCAGGACAGGGACCAGTTGTCGCTCGCCGAGGCCATGGCGACCGGGTCGAGACCGGACGGGAGCGGCACCAGCATGGCGTCCGCGTACGGGACGCGGACCAGGTCGGAGAAGAGCCCGCCCCAGCTGCCGCCGATGGGCGCGCCGTACATGGCCATGTGCGGCACCGAGGTGCAGTGCGCGGTCAGTCCCGTACGGCAGTGGTCGCAGGTGCCGCAGTTGATCGACCACGGCACGACCACCAGGTCACCGGGGGCCACGGTTGTGACGGCGTCGCCGGTCTCCATGACCCGGGCCACGCACTCGTGGCCGAGGGCGAACGGAGGGTCGAGGAAGCCGTGCCCGGCCAGGATCGCGGAGTCGACGTCGCAGGAGGTCGCGGCCACCGGGGCGACGATCGCCTCGCCGTCCGACCGGAGCTTCGGGTCGGGGGCTTCGCGCCATTCGACGGTCCGGTGGGCGATGTAGGTCAGTTCACGCATCGGCCCGCTGTCCCTTCGCCAGCGCGACCAGGTCGGCGTAGCGGACGACGGAGCCGCCCGCGCCCCAGGTGCCGCCGGGCTGCTCGTGGATGAGAACCCACACCCGCAGGGCGTCGTCCGGGGTGAGGCCGGCGGCGGCCAGAACCGTCGTCGTGGCGTCCTCGACCAGACCGGCCTTGCGCCGCTCGGACAGGGCCCCCTGCGGGACGGTGACCTCCACCAGGAAGCGCGGCGCCTCATCCTCCGCCGTGATCTGCGCGCCACCGGGGAGCTCTACCAGATAGCTCCACGCCTGGGCGCGGAAGAGGGCCGTGTCGGGCGCCCCTTCCCAGTGCAGTAGGGCGGTGGCGAGATCACGCTGAACGGTGGTGCGGCCCTCCTCGCTGAGGGCGTCGGCCGGGGCCGTCAAGCGGATCATGGGCATGGCAACTCCTATGACGTTCGTTATAGACGCGGTTCACGGTAGACTATGACGGTCGTTATAGCCAGAGGGGAAGTGTGCACGTGCCCAAGAGCAGCACTCCGTCGCGGGAGCGGATCGTGGCCGGCGCCGCCGACATGATCAGCCGGCGCGGACTGAGCGCTACGAGCATCCGGGAGATGGCCAAGCACGCCAAGGCGCCGCTCGGTTCGACCTACCACTACTTCCCCGAGGGCAAGCAGCAGCTGGCCACCGAGGCCGTCTGCTACACCGGCGAGTGGGTCGCGCGCAGTCTGCGCAAGGAATTGGAGGCGGGCCCGGCCGCGGGGCTGCGGGCCTTCCTCGCCCTGTGGCGGAAGATCGTCGTCGAGAGCGACTTCCACGCTGGCTGCCCCGTCCTGGCCGTGGCCATCGAGGAGCCACCGGCCGACGAGATCCCGCCCGCCCTGGCGGCCGCGGCGGAGGTCTTCGAGCAGTGGGAACTCCTGCTGGCCGACTCGCTGCGGGCACACGGCGCCGAGCCCGAGCAGGCCGCACAGCTCGCGACGCTCATCGTCGCGGCCGTCGAGGGCACGGTCGCCATGTGCCGCGCCCAGCGCAGCACGCGGCCACTCGACCGCACCGCCCAACAGCTGCAGGCCCTCATCGCGACGACCGTCACGGACTGAGCAAGGGGACGCGCAGGACACAGGTCGGCTCTCGATGGCCGCCGATCGGTAAGACGGTCACGCTCCGTTTCATCCTGTAACACCCAGAAAGGACCGTGCTGCCATGCCCGTAGATCCGGCCATCGTGGCCCTGATGGAGAAGTTCGGCCTGGGCGACCCGGAGCCCGCCACGCCCCCTACGCTCGCCGAGGCCCGCGAAGGTCTGCGCAAGCTGACGCTCGCGGCCGCGCCCAACCCGCCTATCGCGGTCGGCTCCGTCACCGATGACACCGTGGCCGGGATCCCGGTCCGCGTCTACCGGCCCCGACAGGCCGGGACCGCCGCGACGGTGGTGTTCTTCCACGGCGGCGGCTTCGTCGCAGGGGACCTGGACACCCACGACAGCATCTGCCGCCGCCTGTGCCGCGACGTCGAGGCAGTCGTCGTCAGTGTCGACTACCGACTCGCCCCCGAGCACCCCTTCCCCGCCACCTACGAGGACGCCCTGGCCGTATCACGCCACGTCGCCCAGCATCCCGAGTCCTTCGGCGGCGGTCCGCTGGCCCTCGCCGGGGACAGCGCCGGCGGCAACCTCGCCGCCTCGGTCGCCCTGGCGTTCCGCGACGATGGCACCCCCGTCGCCGCCCAGCTCCTCGTCTACCCCTGCGCCGACCTGAGCAGGGGGCCCGAATATCCCTCCCTGGCCGAGCACGCCCACGGCTACATGCTGACCGCATCCGACCTGGACATCTGCCTCAAGGCGTACATCAACGACGACCCCGCCCTGGCCAAGCAGTTCCCTCCGTCCCCACTGCGGGCCGATGATCACCGCGGTCTGGCACCTGCTGTCATCGGCCAGGGCGACAACGACGCCCTGCGCGACCTGACCCTGGCCTACGCCGACGTCCTGCGCGCGGCCGGGGTGACGCTACGCCTGCACCGCTACCCCGGACTGATCCACGCCTTCCTCCCCTTCGACACCCTTATCCCCTCCGTGGACGCTGCAGCCGGTGAGATCTACGCCGACTTCAAGAAGCTCATCACTGCCGCCGCGTAGGGGGCATGGGTGTGAGATCCGTCAGGCGCCGAGGTGGGCGCGGATGGCCTTGGCCTTCTCCTCGGTGAACACGCCGGTGTCGAGGAGGGGGAGAACGGACAGCACGCCGCCGCTAGAGCCCCAGCTGCCCTCGTCGATGACACGGAAGTTGACCCACCACGCGGGCGCCGGCTCGGCAAGCCCGCAAGCCTCGGCCATCGCGGCCAGGAGACGTTCGATGACCTCGGTCCTGACCTCCTGACGCCAGTCACCGTCCATGACCGCCACATCGATCACCATGACGTCGGCCTCCTGCCCGGCATCCACCAGGAGCCGCCCGCCGATCGCCATCATGTCGCTCTCGCTCTCGACGAAGTGCACCTGGAACCCGACCCGCGCGGGCGGAGCGAACTGCCCCACCTCGGGCACGAGCACCGCGTCCGTCAGGCTCTCGGCCAGCTTTCGGCGCTGCTCCAGGCTCAGGCGGCCCTTGGTGGTGTTCACGGTAATAACGGTCACAACAAACCTCCTATGACGACTGTTATAGAGCGAGATTACACCGGTCTATAACAGTCGTCATATCGACGTGCTGGGCCCGCCCGATCAAAGCTCCCGGCCGGTCGGCCGCGTCGCTGTCGCTGTCGCTGCCGAGGAGGAGTGGTGGACCGGCCGCCTTCCTCCGAACCGTGCGGGGCTTTACCAGGCCATCGCGCCGTGCCGGTCGCGGAAGGTCCCGGTCGGCCCGTCCACCCCGATGGTGGCGAGTTCGACGATCGCGTCGGTCCCTTCGGTCACTGTCTGCGGGCCGCTGTGACCGTTGAAGTCGGTCGCCGTGTAGCCGGGGTCGGCCGCGTTCACCTTCACGTCCGGCCAGGACTTCGCGTACTGCGTGGTCAGCATGGTCACGGCGGCCTTGGACGCCGTGTAGAGCGGCGCGACGGCCCGGCCCTCGACGCGCTCGGGGTCGTGGGTGGCCGCGAAGGAGCCCATGCCGCTCGACACGTTGACGATGACCGGGTTCGCGGACTTCCGCAGGAGGGGCAGGAACGCGTGCGTGACGCGGACGATCCCCACGACGTTGACCTCGAACACCGCGCCGGCGTCGGCGGCCGTGATCTGGTCGGCGGCGTTGTGGGTGCCGAAGACTCCCGCGTTGTTGATCAGGACGTCGATGCTCCCCTCACGGGCCCTGACGTCGGCGACGGCCGCGGTCACGGACGCGTCGTCGGTCACGTCGATCTGTACGAACCTGGCACCGAGCGCGTCGGCGGCCTCCTGGCCGCGCTGAGGATCGCGCGCGCCGACGATGACGGTGTGGCCTGCCTCGATCAGTCGGCGGGCGGTCTCGTATCCGAGGGACTTGTTGGCACCTGTGATGAATGTGGTCGTCATGCGTTCACTCTCGGCCGACGCCGAGAGGAGAGCCAGTGCCCTCTGCGACGGTAGGACTGCCGGTACCAGGCACAGCGGCCGTCCGGCGGACACAATGGCCGAGTGGACGAGACCCTTGGCACGGCACTGCGCCGCTGGCGCGACCGGCTTTCCCCCATAGACATCGGGCGGACCGCACGGCCCGGACGGCGTGCGGCGGGGCTGAGGCGCGAGGAGCTGGCCGAGCTCGCCGGACTCTCGGTCGACTATGTGGTGCGGCTCGAACAGGGGCGCGCCACAAACCCTTCGGCACAGGTCGTCGCGAGCCTGGCCAGAGCACTGCAGCTGGAACCCGAGGAGCGCGACTACGCGTACCGGCTGGCCGGCCTCCTGCCCCCGCACGACGGGGCGATCTCCACGCATGTTCCGGCGGGGGTCCAGCGGATGCTGGCTCGCCTCGGGGAGTTCCCCGTGGGCGTGTTCAGCGCCGACTGGACCTTGCTGTCCTGGACTCCGGCATGGGCGGCGCTGCTGGGCGACCCCAGCGGGCGGACACACGCGGAGCGGAACCTGGTGCGGGCGGTCTTCGCCTCGGGGCCCACCGGGCTCGCCGCCTGGCCCGTGCAGCAGGAAGGCGACACCCTGACCTCCGCCCTCGTGGCCGATCTGCGCACCGCTCTCGTCACCTATCCCCACGACCGTGGCCTGGTTGATCTCGTGGAGGAACTGCGCTCCACCAGCGCGGAGTTCGCCCGCCTCTGGGACGAGGGCGCGGTCGGTCTGCATGTCTCGGCCCGCAAAACCGTCGTGCACCCGCAGGTCGGCGAGGTGACGTGCGACTGCGATGTGCTCACCGTCCCGGGCTGCGACATCCGCCTCGTCGTCTACACCGTGGCCGCGGGCTCCCTCGATGCCGAAAGGCTGGAGTTCCTCCGGGTCACGAACGGAGCCGGCGCCGACGGGTCCCCCCGTCCGGGGCCCGGACTGTTCTCGGCGCCGTGACCACCCGACCGGCCAGACCCGTCAGGCGGCTCCAGCACCACGTACCACGGCTGGACCCAGCGGACGCCAGTGGAACCAACCTCATGAGATGGCACAGCTAGGGCCGCTGCAACGCGGCGTACTCGGCGGTGAGTTCGTTCGCCATGCGGGTCACCGAGAAGCGCTCCGCGACCAGGTTCCGGCCCGCCGTCGCGTACCGGCGGCGCTCGTCGTCGCCGATGTGCGCGAGGCGTCGTAGGCCGCGCATGAGTCCGGTCGGGCCGGAGGTGTCCATCAGGATTCCGTTCATCCCGTCGTGCAGGTAGTGGATGACGCCTCCGTTCCGCGGTCCTGCGGCGGGAAGGCCCGCCTCCATCGCCTCGAGTATCGCGATCCCGAACTCCTCCTTGGCGCTGGGGCACACGTACCAGCAGGGTGACTCCTGTGGGCGTGCTGCCAGGGCCCGTTGGAGACGGCGTACGTCGACGTTGGGCAGGGCGGGCAGCAGGGCGAACCGGCGGGATGCCTGCGGGAAACGGGCGAGCAGGGTGTCGATACGGCGCCGCATGTCCGTCTCGGCCTCCGTAGCGGTGTGCGGGCTGCCTCCGATGAGCACCAGCGTGCTGGTGCGGTATCCGCCGGTCTCCAGCCAGGCCCGCACCAGGAGGTCCTGCTGCTTGACGGGGTGAAGCCGGCCCACGGACAGCAGCAGCGGGAGATCGCGGTCCTCGGCGTCGAGAGCGTCGGGGCGTGCGCCGTCGTCGTAGAGGGCCGCGAGGGCCGCGCGCGGCCGGTCGTGCTCGTCGGGGGCGGCCCGGTAGGGGGCGATGCCCTCGGGTGGGGCGCTGGGCCCTTTGCCGCCGGCGAGGCGTGCCAGGTGGGGGAAGTAGCGGACGAGCTCCCCGGTTCCACCGCGACCGGGGATGCCTACAACCGTGTGGGCGCGCTCCACGAGGCGGTCGGCCACGAACACCCGGTGCAGTTCGTGCCGCAACGCCTGGGCGGCCGGCGGGTCGCCCTGGTCGCTGCCGGCGTGGCGTTCGGCGAGTCCGCGATGCGGGTCCGGGGTGGCTGTGAACATCGAGGCGGCTCCCAGCCGTTCGGCGGCGTCGGCGAGTGCAAGGCTCGCGTCGTCGGCGTACCGGACGTGCATGACATCCAGGGGCCGCGGCATGCTGCCCAGCAGCCGGACCGCCCACCAGGTCAGCGCGGTTCGATGGCGATGCGTCTGTGCCGGGACGGGGGACCGGGGCGTGTCGACGGGCAACTTCAGCACCCAGTGTCCGGTGCGACGTTCGACGGCCAGTCGGCCGTCGGCCGCGAGGTCCTCGTGTCCGGCCGTCACGACCGTGATCACACCGGCAATGCCCTCGGTCTCGGCGAGCGTGTCGCCGAGACCGCCGAGCAGGACAGCCATTCCCCCGCTGAGCCCCTGTCCCGGGGTGTCCAGGCCGCCGAGCAGCATGGTCTGCGCGACCAACCGGCCCTCCGGCTCGCCTTCTCGCGGCCCCAGCAAGGGCGTCGGCGGGTCCAGCAGCAGCCGCTCGTAGGTGTCCGAGGCCGCGGAGGGGGCCGGCAGATGGGCCGTACCGCCGGGGATGCGGTGCAGGTAGCGCCACGCGGCGTGACGTACGGCCCGGTCGGTGCTGCGCCCCGCGGGCGCGGCCTCGGCCGGTGTCAGGGGGGCGAGGCCGGTGGCCTCGGCGAGGTCCAGGAGATGACCGGTCGTGGGGGCGGACTCGGGCGTCTCGATGAGCGTCGCTCTCAGGGCTTCCTCCGCGTGGCGGTGGCCGTGCCAGCGCACGGTCTCCGGCCACAGCTCGGTCAGCACCGCCCACAGCCACGGGCCGCCGTCGCGGTGGACGAGCAGGGCTTCCGGGGTGAGCGGCACGCCGAGACGGGCGGCGCGTCGCAGGGCCGCCACGGCCGCGTCCTCGCGTCCGATGCCGAGCCCGTCACCGGGTGGCACGGCGCGGGGCCGTACCCCGTACTCGGCCTCCAGCAGCCGGACCAGGTCGGCCTGCGGGTGTCCGACGGCATCCCGCTCGTCGGTGTGCCCGCTCCAGCGGACACCGTTGAAGAAGGCGGTCCGGGCGGCCACCAGGAGGTCACGGTCCTGCGTGCCGACGGCGGCCCGTCGTCCCTCACTCTCGGTCGCACGGGTAGGTGCGAAGGCGGCGGCGGTCACGCGCTCTCCTGTCTCAGGAACTGCTTCAGGAACTGCTTCAGGACTTGTCTCAGGCTCTGTCTCAGGAACGGCTCTGACCTTGGTGATTCCCGCCGCGGCGGGCTCGCGGATGCACCGCGCCGACGTGGCGATCGTCATGCCGTGCGCACGGCATGGACGCGGCTAGGATGCGCTGGCCCCGGTCCGGGTGTACGGCGGGGCGGGCGCAGAACGTCTGGCCGAAGGGTTCGCATGCCGCGTGTCGTTGTCGTCAGTCCCCCGTTCCTGTCCCACGCCCAGCCCCTGGCGGTCCTGGCCGGTGCGCTGTGCGAGCGGGGCGCGGAGGTCCACTTCGCCTGTGCACCGGCGTTCGAGCACCTGGCACGACGGGCAGGGACACCTTTCGTACCGCTGCTCGTGAGCCGCAACGCCAACACCGGGGTGGCCGAGGCGACCCGGCAGGACGCGCGGGAGGCGGAGCGGCTGCGGGAGTTCCTCGACGCGACCAGGGAAGGCGCCGTCCCCGCGCTGCTCGCCCAGGCCCGGCATCGGCGCGCCGACATGCTCGCGGACCCCGAGGGCGTGCTGGAGGCGCTGCGCACGACGGACCGGCGCCTGCGGCCCGACTGGTACGTCGTCGACCAGCTCAGCTACCCGGTCACCCTGGCCCTGCATTGCCTGGGCCTGCCGTACGCGACGTTCTGCCCCGGGCATCCCAGCTATGTGCTGTCGGGACCCGACGCTTTGTTCGGTGTCCCGTACGCCTGGCCGGACGCCCTGCGCCCCGATCCGGAGGCTCTGGAGGAGCTGGCCGGGGCCGCCCGCGCCAACGACGAGGCCTTCACGGCCGTGTTCGCGGCCTTCGCACGCGAGCACGCGCCCACCCGGCCCGCTCCGGGCAGGGCCTTCGCCCTCAGCTCCGCGCACGCCGTCGTGCACGCCTATCCGGAGCTGCCGTGGCTGCCCGTACCGCCTCGTGGGCCCGCCCGGCTGTTCACGGGCCACATGGCCGCACCCGCGGAGGCGCTGGACGCGCAGTGGGAGGCGCGGCTCAAGGGGTTGCGCGGCGCTGCCGCGCGGGTCGTCCTGGTCGCGCTCGGCACGTTCCTGTCCGCGCGCGACGACGTCCTGCGCACCGTGGTCACGGGCGTACTGGAGGGACTTCCGGACACGGCCGTCGTGGTCGCGGCGGGTGAACGCACCGGGGCCCTGGCCGATCTGGCGGGCGACCGGGCCGTGGTGGTCCCCTCAGTGCCCCAGCAGGCGCTGCTGGAGCACGTGGACGCCATGGTGCATCACGGTGGCGGCAATTCCTTCACCGAGTGCTTGCGGGCGGGCGTGCCCGCGCTGGTGCTGCCGTTCTCCAGCGACCAGTTCTCGGTGGCCGCCGACGCTCAGCGCTCGGGCACGGGCGTGGTGCGCGACCCGAACACGCTGACCTCCGATGACGTGTCCACCGCGCTGCGGACCCTGTGGGCGGACGCAGACTCCCGTCTGCCCAGGTTGTCCGCCGCGGTACGGGAACGCGGGCCGGGCTGGGCCGCCGCAGAACTGCTCGCCGCGATGGACCGGAGCGGGGCCGGGGGCTGAGCTTTCTCCGTCGCGGACGCGGCCGCCCCTCACACACGAAGGACGCTCAGTCAGTCGGCAGACGCACAGGCGTGCCGAAGCGCACCGGGAGACCGGGGGAGTACAGCACGCTGACGGGCTCGCCCTGCGGCTTCGGCAGTCCCGCCGCCGGGATCAGACCGTCCTCCCAGTCCAGGAGGGTGCAGGCGCGGAAGTTCCAGGCCGGGTGTGCGTTGGGGAGGTAGTAGGTGCGTCCGCCGAGGCGTTCGTGCAGTCCCCAACGGCAGGTGAGGAAGTCCTCCAGGGGCCCGGGGGTCACGGGCGTGTCCTCGATGTCCAGCCACGCCCTTGCTCCGGAGCGGCCGTCACCGCGGCGGGTGGTCGTGTACAGCAGCCGATTGTCGAACCACCGGGTGCTGATGCGCGACCACTGGTAGGGCAGCCCGAAACCGGCGCGTGCCGTCAGGACCGGCAGCAGTCTGTCGCAGTCGAGCGAGCGGAACACCACCCCGCGGCGGCCCAGAGAGTCGCGGCTGTAGAGGCGCACGTTGACCTCTCCGAACGTGCCCAGGTAGGGGAGGGGCGGCATCCTGCCGAACGCGAGGTTCTCCATGCGGAAGAAGACCAACCCCACGTAGGTCCGGCCCTGGTGGAGGTCGGGCACGGTGCCGGCGGGCAGCAGCCCGGCGACCCGGAACGGATCGGCGGGCCAGTGCAGAAACACGAGGTCACGCCAGTGCTGGCGGAACAGCACCCGTCGCAGCGGCCTGGGGGGCAGCCGGGTCACGTCCTCGGCCGAGCGGTGCCAGGCAGCGCGGCGGGCCGGCGGGGTGGAGGCAGCGCGTCTTGCCGGCATGACCTACCTGACCACTTCGAGCGGGGCGGCGGTGCCGGGCCGGATCAGGCGGGCACCGTCGGCCAGGGCTGTGACGACCGCGCTCACCGCTTCCTCGACAGGCAGTCCCGGTGCCGACCTCGGTGGCTCACCCTGTAGGGCCCGGTCGGCGAAACCCGTGTCCATGTGTGGGAGGTTGATCTCCAGCACGCTCACACCTCGGCGCCGCTGTTCCCGGCGGACCGCGGTGAGCCAGGCGGCAAGTGCGGCCTTGGCCGCGGCGTAGTCCGCCATCCGGGCCGGAGCCGCCTCGGCGACCACACCGGTGACGGCGGCGAGGACCCCTCCGGCGTCGACTCGTGGCGCGGCGGCCCGCAGGAACGCCATGGGGGCGAGAGCGTTGACCGCGGCCACATGTTCGGCGACCGCATCGCTCACATCGGGGGCCGGGCCGAACGCGGCGACACCGACGCACACCACGACACCGTCCAGGCCGCCCAACTCGCTCAGGGCCCATTCGACGGTCTGCGCGCAGGCGTCGAGATCCCAGGCGTCGAAGGTCCTGGCGGGCGCGCCTGCACAGGCCGCCGACACCCGAGCGAGCCTGTCGGCGTCGCGGCCTGCGAGTGCCGGGCGGGCTCCGAGGGCATGCAGGCGGGTGACCAGGGCTGCACCGATCCGCCCGGTGGCACCGGGGACCAGGATGCGAGCGCCACGCATCTCCATGCCGCACCTCCAACGACTCCCACGACGACGGTGATCGTTCGTCTCGTGTCTGCTTCCGTGGCCGGCGGCTGACCGGATGCAGTTCACGCATAAGGACTTGGCGACCCATGGAGGGGCAGTTGGTGTGCTGGGCGGGGTGTGAGCTGTGG
>NZ_RSAJ01000273.1 GCF_003933965.1 Streptomyces sp. RP5T | reverse complement strand
CGGTGTGGGCGTACGACCTGCGGCTGAAGCACACGCCCGCGGCCCCGGCGACGATGGCCGCGGCCCGCGCCCTGGACCTCCTGCTCGGCGCCACGGCCACCATGTCGGCACCCGGCACGACGAGTTCGGGCCGGACAGACGCCAAGGTACGCCCCACCGCATCCGCATCCGCGCCGGCATCCGCAACCGCATCCGCGCCGGCCTCCGCACCCCCGACTGCGTCAATAGCCGCGTCCGCCCTCGCCCTGGCCGCCCACACCTACGCCGTCACCGCCGTGTCCCGGCACGAAACCCAGGGCGGCTCCACGGTCACCCCCCTCGCCGCGCTCGGCGCGACCACCACGCTCGGCCTGCTGCTGGGACGGGCAGGCGCGGCGCCGGGGCCCCTTCAGGCAGTGACGGCCGCCTCGTATGCCCGCACCGCCGCCGTTCCCTACCTCCATGCCGCCCTCAATCCGTCCCCGCCCCTCACCCAACGCGCCGTCGGCGGCGGGATCCGCGCCCTGATCCCGCTCCAGGCCGCGCTCGCCGCCCGGTCCGGGGCCAACGGCACCGCCCTCGCCCTGCTGGGGCTCGTCCCCGCGGCCCGCACCCTCGCACGGAAGGTGAGCCCCACATGAGCGGCCGACAGCGACTGCGTCTCGGATACGGCACCAACGGCCTCACCGACCTCCGTCTGGACGACGCCCTCGGCCTGCTCGCGGAGCTGGGCTACGACGGTGTCGGCCTCACGCTCGACCACATGCACCTCGACCCGCTCGCCCCCGACCTCGCCGCCCGCACCGCCCAAGTAGCCCGTCGGCTCAGCGCCTTGGGACTCGGCGTCACCATCGAGACGGGCGCCCGCTATGTGCTCGACCCGCGCCGCAAGCACGGCCCCTCGCTGCTGGACGCGGAGCCGGAGGGGCGCGCGGCCCGCACCCGGTTGCTGATCACGGCGGTCCAGGTCGCCGCCGACCTCGGAGCGCACGCCGTGCACTGTTTCAGCGGGATCACGCCGCCCGGCACCGACTGCGACACCGCGTGGCAGCGCCTGCGGGAGGCGCTCACGCCCGTGCTCGACGCCGCGGCCACCGCCGGCGTACCGCTGGCCATCGAACCCGAACCGGGCCATCTCCTGGCCACCCTCGCCGACTTCCATCACCTGCGCACCTCGCTCGGCAGCCCCCCTCCGCTGGGTCTGACCCTCGACATCGGCCACTGCCAGTGTCTGGAGCCGGACCCGCCCGCCGAGTGCGTCCGGGCGGCGGCGCCCTGGCTGCGGCACGTGCAGATCGAGGACATGCGCCGCGGGGTGCACGAGCATCTGCCCTTCGGTGATGGCGAGATCGACTTCCCGCCGGTCCTGGACGCCCTCGCCGCCACCGGCTACCAGGGACTGACCGTCGTCGAACTGCCCCGCCACTCCCACGCCGGGCCCGAACTGGCCCGCAGTTCCATCGAGTTCCTGCGCAACGCGGAAGCCGCCACGAGAGGAGTGACGGCCGCATGACGCACACCGCTCCCCGGACCCGCGACGACATCACCGCCTCACTGCCGGCCGACACCGCGCGCGCCTGGTTCGACGAGGCGCTGGCGGAAGCCGTGGCCGCCGCGACCGCCGCACAGGCACCGCCGACGGCCAACTTCCCTTATCCCGCACCCAGCTGGGAGCTGCGCTTCGCCGCCGCCGGTCGGCACTGTGGCCACGACCACGCGGACGATGTTCGTGCGCTGCTGCTGGTCGAGGCCCGGGCGGGAGCCGAGACCGTGACCCGGCTCTACCAGCAGGGCACCGCCGCCGAACGCCGCGCCGTGCTGCGGGCTCTGCCCGCGCTGGTCGACGGGCCGCACGCCGTCCACCTCGTCGAGGACGCCCTGCGCAGCAACGACACCCGGCTCATCGCCGCAGCCGTCGGCCCCTACGCCGCCGCCCACCTCGATGCGCATGCCTGGCGGCACGCCGTCCTGAAGTGCCTGTTCACGGGCGTCCCCGTCGACGAGGTCGCGAGCTTGGCACAACGGGCCGCGGATGACGGGGAGTTGGCCCGCATGCTCACCGACTACGCCGCCGAGCGCACCGCCGCCGGCCGCGACGTCCCCGACGACCTCGGCCGCGTGCTGACCCTGACGGGCGTGACCCTGACGGGCGTGACCCTGACGGCCGAGGAGCCCAAGGAGGCGTGATGCGCATCTTCGACCCGCACATCCACATGACGTCCCGGACCACCGACGACTACCAGGCGATGCACGACGCCGGGGTGCGTGCCGTCGTGGAACCGTCGTTCTGGCTGGGCCAGCCCCGCACCAGTCCCTCCAGCTTCTTCGACTACTTCGACGCCCTGCTCGGCTGGGAGCCCTTCCGTGCCGCCCAGTACGGCATCGCCCACCACTGCACCCTCGCCCTCAACCCGAAGGAGGCCAACGACCCGCGCTGCACACCCGTCCTGGACGAACTGCCCCGCTATCTCGTCAAGGACCAGGTGGTGGCCGTCGGCGAGATCGGCTACGACTCCATGACACCGGCCGAGGACACCGCGCTGGCCGCCCAGCTCCAGCTCGCGGCCGACCACGAACTGCCCGCGCTCGTCCACACCCCCCACCGCGACAAGCTCGCGGGACTGCGCCGCACGGTGGACGTCGTCCGGGAGTCGAACCTGCCCACCGAGTGGGTGCTGCTCGACCATCTCAACGAGACCACCGTCAAGGAGGCCAAGGACAGCGGCTGTTGGCTCGGTTTCTCCGTCTACCCGGACACCAAGATGGACGAGGACCGCATGGTCGCCGTCCTGAAGGAGTACGGCCCGGAGAAGATCCTCGTCAACTCGGCCGCCGACTGGGGCAGGAGCGACCCGCTCAAGACCCGGAAGGTCGCCGACGCCATGCTCGCGGCCGGATTCGGCGAGGACGACGTCGACCAGGTGCTGTGGCGCAACCCCGTCGCCTTCTACGGACTCAGCGGACGCCTCCGGCTCGACGTCCCGCAGGCCCAGGACCTGCACGAGGGCAACTCCATCCTGCGCGGGGGCGAGTAGAGCGATGCGCTTGCGCCACCCCGACGGCTCCACCGTCCACCTCGCCTACTGCACCATCGTCCACCCGGCCGAGACCTTCGACGGTGTCCTCGCCCAGCTCCGCGACCACTGCGAACCGGTCCGCCGAAGTCTGGGCCGCGACCGCCTCGGCATCGGCCTGTGGCTCGCCAAGGACGCCGCCCGCACGCTGATCACCGACCCGGCGACGCTGCGGGGCCTGCGCGGCGAGCTGGACAGGCGCGGCCTGGAAGTGGTCACCCTGAACGGCTTCCCCTACGAGGGTTTCGGCGCCGAGGAGGTCAAGTACCGCGTCTGCAAGCCGGACTGGGCCGACCCCGAACGCCTGGAGCACACCACCGACCTGGCCCGGCTGCTGACCGCGCTCCTGCCCGACGACGTCACCGAGGGGACCATCTCCACGCTTCCGCTCGCCTGGCGCACCGACTTCGACGAGCGCGCCGCGGCCACCGCCACCGCGGCGCTGACCACCCTGTCGGAACGGCTCGACGCGCTTGAGGAACGGACCGGCAGGTCCATCCGGATCGCCCTGGAACCGGAGCCCGGGTGCACGGTGGAGACCACCACGGACGCGATCGGGCCGCTCAGAGCCCTGCCCGGTGACCGTATCGGCGTGTGCGTCGACACGTGCCACCTGGCCACGTCCTTCGAGGACCCGGCGTCGGCGCTGACGGCTCTCGGGACCGCCGGCATCGCCATCCCGAAGGCACAGCTGTCGGCGGCGCTGCACGCCGAACACCCCCACCTGCCGGAGGTCCGCGAAGCCCTCGCCGCCTCCCACCCGGTCGAACTGTTCATGGACCCGCTCGACCCGTACGTCCAAGGTCAAGGCGGCCACCGCGTTGGCCCGCAAGAAACTCGGCATGCGCTACCGCATGGCCGTCGTGCCCCTCGACCCCTCACCCATCCGCGGCAGCCACGGCCGCCGTCCCACGAGCGACGACGAAGGTCCGCTCGTCCTGGTCTCCACCCCCCGCGCAGTGTCCGGCCGCGTCGCGGCCACCGAAGTGAAGTCCCTTCTCCTGCGGCTCGCCGGCCTCTCCTGAGACGGCGGACGTCAGACACCCGCAGCACCGCGACAACCGAAAGAGAGATCCACTGTGACCGCGTTCAACGACGAAGCCGTCACCGGCGACGCCCTGCGCCGCACGCTCGGCGTCAACCGCCGCCGCTTCCTCAGCACCTGCACGGCCGTCACCGCCGCGGCGATCGCCGCCCCCGTCTTCGGCGCCACGCCCGCCCTGGCGCAGGACAGATCGCAGGCCGCCGGCCACGACCGGGGCCGTTCCGCCCTGGTCCCGCCGCACAAGCGCGGCATCATCCTCTACACCGTCCGTGACGCGATCGGCCGCGACCCGCTGGCCTCCGACCTGCCCTCCGGTTTCCGCGAGGTGTTCCGGCAGCTGTCCCGCTTCGGCTACCGCCAGGTGGAGTTCGCCGGCTACGGCCAGCACGCCAACGCGCCCGGCGGCGCCGATCTGGGCACCGTCGCGGGGGCGAGGCAGCTGCGCTCCTGGCTCGACGAGTACGGTCTGCGGGCGCAGGGCAGCCACGGCTACATCCCGCCGTCCTGGCCGCTGACCCCGTCCGACCTGGACACCTTCAAGCGCTTCCTGGAGATCGCCAACATCCTCGGCATGGAGCACATGGGCACCGGCGCCGACCCCACCAACACCCCTTACCGGGCCGACTGGGACGTGGCCGCGGAGAAGTGGAACACCCTGGGCGCCGTCGCCCGCGGCGAGGGCATCAAGCTGTACACCCACAACCACGACGCGGCCTACGACTTCCTGCTCGACGGCGGCCCGCTCGACGCCCAGGGCCGGCCGACCCGCAGCTCTGGCATCCGCAAGCTGGAGTACTTCCTGAAGGCGACGGACCGCAGGAACGTCTATCTGGAGCTGGACGTCTTCTGGGCGCACGTTGCCCGGTACAAGTTCCACACCTACACCGCCCACGACGGCTCCCAGCGCGAGGACGTCTTCGACCCGGCGGCGCTCGTGGTCCGCAACACCAACCGCTTCCCGCTCTTCCACGCCAAGGACGGCGTCGTCAACCTGCAGAGCGGTCTGGGCTACGACATGGTGCCGTTCGGCACGGGCGACATCGACTACCGCAGGTTCTTCACCCGGGTGGGTGCGAAGAACTACCACAACCCGATGGTCGAGCAGGACAACGCACCCAGCGCGACCGTCCCCGGTCAGTCGCTGGACTTCGCCAAGGTCGGCTACGACAACCTCGCGGCTCTGCGCGCCTGCAACTGACCGGCCGTCAGCCGTGCACCCCGCCCGGCGTCGTCCTGGCGTCGGTCGGGCCCGAAACAGCAGAAGTACCCGGAAAGACCGGGACGACCTCTCCTCGAAGAGATCCAAACCAGACCAAAGGAGTTCTGAGTGCGCAACAGACGGATCGTCACCCTCGTGGGGGCGGCTGCGATGGCCGGAGCCGTCGGGCTCCTGCCGCTCTCCCCGGCCCAGGCCGCCAAGTCGGACCCCGCACCGCCGGCCGCGTCGGACTTCCAGAAGGTCACCCTCAACGACCGCCCGGGCGAGCCCATGGCCCTGGCCGTCCTGCCCGACCGGCGGGTGCTGCACACGGCGCGCACCGGAGAGGTGCGCATCCACGACCCCAGGAGCGGCGTCAACTTCCTCGCCGCCGACATGAAGAAGAGCCCCGCCGGGCTGTACCAGCACGACGAGGAAGGCGTGCAGGGCATCGCCGTGGACCCCGGTTTCGCGAAGAACCACTGGGTCTACCTCTACTACTCGCCCCGTCTGGACACCCCCATGGACGACCCGGCCACCCCGGGCGTCAACGAGGGGGACGCGCCGCTGTTCGGCACGGACGCCGACTTCGCCAAGTACAAGGGCGTCACCCGCCTGTCGCGGTTCAAGCTCGTGGGCAACAAGCTCGACTTCGGCACCGAACAGAAGGTCATCGACGTACCCGCCGACCGCGGCATCTGCTGCCACGTCGGCGGCAAGATCGACTTCGACCACAAGGGCAACCTGTTCCTGTCGACGGGCGACGACTCCAACCCGTTCTCCTCCGACGGGTACGCCCCGCTCGACGACCGTCCCGACCGCAACCCGGCCTACGACGCGCGGCGCACCGCGGGCAACACCAACGACCTGCGCGGCAAGGTCCTGCGCATCAAGGCCAAGCGCAACGGCGGCTATGCCATACCCGACGGAAACCTCTTCGCGCCGGGCACCGCGAAGACCCGCCCCGAGATCTACGCCATGGGGCTGCGCAACCCGTTCCGCTTCGGAGTGGACGAGCGGACCGGCGAGCTCTACGTCGGCGACTACTCGCCCGACGCCAACACCGCCAACCCCGGCCGCGGCCCCGCCGGCCACGGGCGCTGGATGGTCATCGACCGCCCCGCCAACTACGGCTGGCCGTTCTGCGTGACCCAGGACATGCCCTACCAGGACTACGACTTCGCCACCCAGACCTCCAGCGGCGCCTTCGACTGCGCCAAGCCGGTCAACGACTCCCGCCACAACACCGGCCGCACCGAGCTGCCGCCGGTCGAGGACGCGGAGATCGTCTACGGCTACGGGGCCTCCGCTGAGTTCCCCGAACTCGGCACCGGCGGCATCGGCCCGATGGGCGGCCCGGCGTACCGCTACGACAAGCACAACAAGGCAGCCAACCGCTGGCCCCAGTACTTCGACGGCAAGCCGCTCTTCTACGAGTGGACCCGCGACCAGATGAAGGCCATCACCCTCGGCAGGAAGAACGAGGTGCGCAAGATCGAGGACGCCATTCCCTCGATCAAGACGGACGGTCCGATCGACGCCGAGTTCGGCCCGGACGGCGCGCTCTACGTCCTGGAGTACGGCACCGGGTACTTCGCGGAGCTTCCCGAGGCCCAGCTCTCCCGCATCGACTTCACACGCGGCAACCGCACCCCGGAGCCCAAGGTCACCGCGGACGTGGTCAACGGCACCAGCCCGCTGACGGTGCAGTTCTCCAGCGCCGGCACGAAGGACGCCGACGGCGACGCCCTGCGCTACGCGTGGGACTTCGACGCCGACGGCACCGTGGACTCCAGGGAGGCGAACCCGAAGCACACCTTCGACAAGAACGGTGTCTACGACGCCACGCTGAAGGTCACCGACAGCACCGGGCGCTCGGCCTCCGCGTCCGTGCCCGTCGTGGTCGGCAACAAGGCGCCGGTCGTCTCCCTCACCACCGACCCCGCTCCGCACGGCGGCACCGCGTTCCACTGGGGTGACACCGTCACCTGGGAGGTCACCGTCACCGACGACCAGCCGGTGGACTGCGCGAAGGTCACCGTCTCGTTCATCCTCGGGCACGACTCGCACGGTCACCCGCTGTCGTCGAGCAACGGCTGCTCCGGATCGTTCAAGACCTTCGTGGACGGCGGTCACAGCGGCTCGGACAACCTGAAGGCGGTCTTCAACGCCACCTACACCGACACGCCCCCGGCCGGCCTGCCGGCCCTCTCGGGCAGCGCCGAGGTCGCGCTGACACCGGCTGACTGACCTGTCGGACGAACAGATGCGGGGCGCCGGCCCGGGGGAGGGGCGGCGCCCCGCCTTCCTGTCCCGAGCACGGAATCCCGGGGCACACCTGACAGCCGGTCAGGCATCGGGGTCGACTCCGGGGTGCGTGAACCGCACGGGCCTGTTGAGCGAACGGGCGTAGGCGATCTCGGCCCGGGTACTGTCCCCGATGTAGTCGCCGACCACGAGCACCTCGTCAGCGAGCCGGATCTTCGCCCGGTGCAGATCGTCGAGCCGAGCCTTCAGCGCCGCGGCCTCGACGGGATCGGCCCCGAGCTCGTGCGGCGACTTCTCGTCACAGCCGGGTTTGACGACGATCCTTCCGGCTCTGGTCTCCCGCAGATCGGCCTCGTTCATCTCGGCGATGAAGCGGGTGGAGCCGCAGATCACGACGATACGCGGCAGGCCCGACAGCTTCTTCGCGTCGGCGAGCTTCTCCTCCGGGGTGAGCGGCGGCGGGTATGTCACGGGGTGCTCCTTCACGGTCTATAGCGTCGCTGCGTACAGAAGGCAAACCTCCCTCACTCGAAGGTGTGACGGTACGAGGCTGAAGGACCGATTCTCCGAACGACGTAGTGTCATATGCCTGTTGCTTCCAGCACGGGGCAACGGGCAAGGCAACGCACGAGGCGGGTCAGAGGAGAGGACGGCATCACCGGATGGCGGACACCGACTGGAGTGAACAGGGGCTGTGCCGGACTGCGGACCCCGACGAGCTGTTCGTCGAGGGCGCCGCGCAGAACCGTGCCAAGTCACTGTGCAGCGGCTGCATCGTACGGACCGAGTGTCTCGCCTACGCCCTGGACGAGCGCATCGAGTTCGGCATATGGGGAGGGATGACCGAACGTGAGCGCCGGGCCCTGCTGCGGCGCCGGCCCACCGTCGCGTCCTGGCGACGCCTTCTGACGACGGCTCGCGCTGCGCACCAGCGAGTTTCGGGAGCGGCTTGAGTTCTCGCGCCGCCCGCGTGGATGAACTGTCGAAGAACAACTGATGCGGGCCGCGGACATACTGTCCGCGGCCCGCATCAGGGAACCCCATCAGTGTTACGCGATGTTCGGGCCGGACAACACGGTCACGGCCGGCACATCAGGCGTGGCGGTGGGACCGTCGGTTGCCCGTGACGACCCGGTACAGCACGAGCAGGATGAGCGAGCCGACGATGGCGGCTATCCAGGTCGACAGGTCGAAGAACCCGTCGATCGAGTCGACGCCGAAGATCACCTTGCCGAGCCAGCCTCCGAGAAGCCCGCCGACGATGCCGATCAGCATGGTGATGATGATCCCGCCCGGGTCCTTACCGGGCAGCAGGAGCTTGGCAATGGCGCCGGCCAGCAGGCCGATCAGAATCCAGGCGATGATGCCCACGTCTCCTCCTCGTTCAGAAATACCTTCCCCACCCGAATACGCTCGGACGGAGAAAATAAACCTGGAATAAGGAAGGCCGCGATTCGAGACCGAGCCGTGATGATCGAGCCGGGTCCCGCGGTGGTCCCGCAGTCGCCCCAGGTCACCCGGTCAGGGTGATACCCGCCCTGCACACAACGGCACAGCATGAGGAGTCGGGCCGGTAAGGACCACATCTGCGAGGGAGACGCGCTCATGCATTACGAAATCCGCGTCGAGGGGCAGATGTCGAGGACGCTGACCGCCGCGTTTCCGGAGCTAAAGAGCTGCATCGTGGCCGAGCAGACCTGGATGTTCGGCCCGGTGACCGACGAGGGGCATCTGTACGGGCTGCTGGCACGGTTCCAGTCACTGGGCCTGCACGTGGTGGAGATGCGCCAGACGGCATCCTGAAGGGTCGCGCCGAACGTCACGTCGCGGGCGGCTTGGCATGGCAGCGGGCCCACTTGCGTCCGCTCCCGCACGGGCAGGGAGAGTTGTGGGGGCGGTGCGCGTCGTCACGCGCGTACTCACGCATGATCAACGAGGGAGGCTGCCCTCGGCGCAGCAGCTCGGCCATCGTGCGCATCGGGCGGTCGACGTGCTGGAAGAACGCCTTGAAACCGGCGCACAGATGGTTCAGACCCGGCTCGCCGCTCGGTGTCGTGTCGAAGCGGTCCTTGGGGCAGCCGCCGTGGCAGGCGAAGCGGACGTCGCAGTCGAGGCAGTAGCGGGGCAGGGTGTCGTACTTGTCCTGGCCGAACTTCCGTTGCTGCGGTGAGTCGACAAGCTCCAGCATGTGCCGGTCGCCGATGTTGCCGAGGAGATGGTCGGGCTCGACGAAGTGGTCGCAGGAGTACAGGTCCCCGTTGTGTTCCAGCGCCAGGGCGTTGCCACAGGTCCGGGAGTGCACGCACAACGAGGGCTGTTCCCCGTACCAGTTGGCCAGCGCCACGTCGAACATCTGGACGTAGACCTGGCCGACATCGCGGCGTACCCAGTCCTCGAAGACGTCGATCAGGAACCGGCCGTACTGCTGTCCGGTCACCGACCGGTCGGTGACTCGGTCGCCCTCCTGCCGGTAGAGGGGCCGGTCCGAGGCGCGCCGGCCCCAGCCTTCGTCGGCCAGCGGGAGGGTGTGAGCGGTGGCGCGTTCCACGATCGGGATGAACTGCATGTGTTCAGCACCGCAGTCGTCACGCAGGAAGGCGTAGATCTCGCGTCCGCGCCCGTCACTGGCGTCGTGCACAGTGGTGAGCGCGTTCCAGTTCACGCCGCTCGCGCGCAGGTGGTCAAGTCCGCGCATGACACGGTCGAAGGTGGGCTTGCCCGCCTTGTCGACGCGATAGGCGTCGTGCAGATCGCGAGGGCCGTCGATGGAGAGCCCGACGAGGAAGTCGTGGTCGCGGAAGAAGCCGGCCCATTCCGGGGTGATCAGCGTGCCGTTGGTCTGGACGGTGTTGACGATGCGCTGGCCGCGGCGGGCGTACCGTCTTTCGTGCTCCAGGGAACGGCGGAAGAAGTCCAGGCCCATCAGCAGAGGTTCACCGCCCTGCCAGGCCACTGTGACCTCGGGTGCCGGGCCATGTGCCTCGATCAGCTGCCGGATGTAGTTCTCCAGCAGTTCGTCGGCCATCCGGAACCTGCTGCCTTCGTACAGCAGCTCCTTGGAGAGGAAGAAGCAGTAGGTGCAGTCCAGGTTGCAGATGGCGCCCGCCGGCTTGGACAGCAGATGGAACGGCCGGCGCGGGATGGTCGGATCGGGCGGTTGGCGCGTGCTCATCGAGCCAGGATGGGACTGCGGTGCTCCCGGTGCGTCACCCCGCGGGGGTGACGCGCTCGATCTCCCCCGAGAGGACGCGCGGCCCACCTTCCGTAACCGGTCCGTCACTCTGTGAACGCGGGGC
>NZ_RSAJ01000272.1 GCF_003933965.1 Streptomyces sp. RP5T | reverse complement strand
GGCCGGGACCGGGGCCGTGCCTATGTCCGGCGCTTCCCGCGGCGGGGCATCAGCCGCAAGGCCAGTGCCGCCACCACGAGCGGCACCACGCTGACGATGAGCATGGTGAGCCTGAGCCCGTTCGTGAAGTCCAGTCCGAGGTCCAGGCCCGAGGCCTGACGGAGCAGGTTCGGGTCGTACACGGTGCTGCCCGGACTCTGCGCCATACCGCCGCGTACGGCGTCCACGGCCTGCCCGGCCTGTGTCGCCGAGATGCCGCGCGACCGTGCGTCCGACAGCCACTGCCGCTCGAAGAGGAGATTGAGGAGCAGCAGGTAGACGGTGGGGCCGAAAGCGGCGCCGGTCACCGCGAAGGCCATCTGCACGGAGGCCACCGTGCCGGAACGCCCGGGCGGCGCCTGGGCGAGCACCGTCTCGGACACTGATGCGGAGGTGACCACCGATCCGAGGTTGCACAGCCAGACGGCCGGCACGAGCAGCCACACCGCCATCGCCGGGCCGGCGGTGGCCGCTATCAGCAGCCCGCTCGCGGCCATCACCAGAAGCCCGGTGACCATCACCGGCCGCGGGGTGAGCTTCCCGGTCAGGCGCCCGGCCAGGGTCACCGCACCGGCGATCAGCAGGGTGCCGGGCACGTACAGCAGGCCGATGGTGTCGGGGGACAGCGACAGCACCGCGACGCCGAACTGCCCCAGGACGATGCCGAGCCCGGCCACCAGGAAGTTCAGCGTGAAGGTCGCCGCCAGGGCCACGTCGAACGGCGCGCTGCGGAACAACGCCGGGTCCAGCGCGGGTTCGCGAGTGCGGCGTGCGTGCGGCACGAAGAGCAGGGCGGCTCCCGCGCTGACCGCCAGCGGCACCCAGGTTTCGGGCCGGGCCAGGCCGTTCTGTGCCGCGGCGAGGCCGACGACGAGGGCCAGCAGGGTCATCCCGACGAGGGCGACGCCGATCACGTCGACGCGCCGGTGCTGCCGGGCGCGTGACTCCGGGACGTAGCGGGCGGTCAAGAAGAGCGACACCAGCGCCAACACCGGCGTGACCAGGAACAGGAACCGCCAGCCGGCCGCCGCCACCACCCAGCCGGTGACCGCGGGGACCGACCCGGTCAGGACCATCTCGACGGCCATCAGGGCACCGATGGCCGCCGGCCGCCGCTCCGGTGCCACGGAGGCCTTCAGCAGGGCCAGCGGCATTCCCAGCAGCGCGGTCATCCCCAGCCCGGCCAAAAGGCGCATCGCGAGCAGGAAGCCATAGCCGGGGGACAGCACGGACAGCAGATCGGCGACGGTGACGACGGCCAGTCCCAGCATCAGCAGCCGCTTGAGGCCGAGGGTGTCGCCGAGGCTGCCCGCGGCGAGGACGCCGGCGGCCATCACCAGCGTCGCCGCTCCGCTCAGCAGCCCGAGGAGCTCCGGCGGTGGGTGAAGGGCCCGGCTCACCTGGGGCAGGTACAGGCTGAGCACCAGCGGGTCGAGCACCGTGATCGTGAAGGCGATGGCGAGCCCGAGGACAACGGGCGCGGGTGCCGCGCCGGTGCGTGACCCAGATGCCGGCACCGCGACACCTCCCGTGCCTCCACGTCGTATACCGCTCGACGCTAACCCGCCCGCCGCCCGCCATTGGGCTTCCCCGGCCCGACGCGCGGAAGCCGGCACGGCTCCCACCCGTCGGGGCGTACGACCGGCCGGGGCACTCCGGCTCGGCAGGGCCGGGTCACTTGCCAGTACCGGCCTGCCGAACCGACTGAGCGGGTTGCTGCCGCCGGGCAGATGCGCGAGATGACCTGCACCGAAGCGGGTCCGGCCCAGTCCGCCGAAGCCAGCGCACCGCTGAACGCCCGGGAATTCTCCGACGCACTGCAGAACACCGACAACGCCTGGGCCGCCCCCCGAACAGGCCGCGCAGCGCGTGCGCAGCCCTCTGCGTTCCCGCACCCGCGACAGCTGGCCGGCGGAGTCCGGCGAAAACAACGAGGACGACGGCCGGTACGAGGACGACGAGGAAGACCGCGAGCTCACCGCGCAAACGGCTGCGATGCTGCGGGTCGCCCCCGAGGAACTGTCCGAACACGCCTAGAGGCACGTCGCCGACATGGGCGATGCACCGCTCGGGCGTGGCGAGGACCGTGTCCTGGGCTCGCTGCCGCCGATCACCTTTCACCGCGACCGCCGGTGGCGGCGGCAGATGGCCCGCTGTTTCGACGACCCCGGCGCCGAACTCGCCGAGACAGCCACCGTCCGTCCGCGCTGCACCGGCGGGGAGATGACCGAAGCCCACCCCCACCGCTCCGAAGCCACGGTCCAGCTGGCAATGATCAATTACCTGCCCCGCCGCCTCACCGAGGAATCCACCCCGACCTGGCACGGAACCCAGAACCCACGAAAAAGCGGCATCCAGGGACCAGAGGTTGGAGCGAAACGCCCTCTCATGCACTCCTGATGCCGCACTCATACACGACGATCTCGCCTCGAGCCGTACTCGTCGCTAAGAGGGTCGCGCCACTCCCCCGGGCGGGGATACTCACCGCGACGCCTTGGACAGCGAGGCCGATCGGTTCGCCCGTGCCCGCATCCCACGCACGGACGACCTCGTCGGCGCCCGCCGCGAGCAGCAGATCAGTCCCGTCCACGCCAGCCGTCGCGAGAGCGAAGACATAGGTACCAGTCTCCATCGCAGGGCCGACTGGAGCGCCGGTTTCCGTGTCCCACCTCTGAAGGATTCCTTCCTGGTCACTGGAGACGAACAGCGATGTCCCCACAGCCGGGGGCAGCGCCTTGATGATGCGGACCTTGGAGGCAGGGCCCGCCGTCGGCTCTCCGAGGAGGTCTCCGGTCACCGGGTCCCAGCGCCACAGTCGGCCCGCATCATCCCCCGCGACGATCACGCCCTCCTCGGACGGCAAGGGCACGTATGCCACCGCCATCGCAGAACTACCTGCACCGGCCTCAAACCGAGGCGGCTCGAGCGCTGCACCGCTGTTGCCGTCCCACCCGTACACGCTTCCGTCATTACCGGCACCGAGAAGTACCGGCCTGCCACCAAGCTGTCCGGCGCTCAGGGCCCAGACAGTCGTCTCCTCCCAGGCACGTTCCGGGCGGTGACGGCCCGTGAACGCGTCCCACCACTCGACGCCGTCTTCTGTGGCGGCGGCCAGTGACAGCCCTCCGTCTGGAAGCCGTACCAGAGCTGTGTCATTGCAGCCGGAGACCCCCTCTCCGTCGCGCCAGGCCAGTTCTCCCGTACGCACGTCCCAAAACTGGAACTCGGACCCATCCGGCACCGACACGAAGACAAGGACCTGTCCGTCCTGCCCGACCTCCAGAAGAGGGCCGACAGAGTGCCCGAATCCCGCAGAGATACGCCTGATCTCCCGAACCGCCAGTTCTCGCACCGTCCTCCTCCTCACCGGTTCCTGCTCGCTGCTCGTCGTACGCGCCACGACTCTGCGCGCTCGTAGCACCGAACACCCGGACCGGACACGTTCGCGCTTCGACGGCCTGCCAGCATCAGGCCGTCGAAGCGGGTGGCGAACTCCCCGACTGCTGAGATGGTGCGCGGCCCTGAGGATCACGAACCGCTGCAGCCGAGAACGACGGCAGCCACTCCACAGTGCTCGCTTCGGCGGACGATCTGCCAAACCGCACGTCTATCGCCTGTAGGGCTGCACCGTCCACGTGCCGGTCGCCGCATGGAGCACCGCCGAAGCCCCCCACCTGGTGCTCACCCATGTGGCCAGGTGGAACAGCTGTACTGAGAGAGCCGGATGCCTGCGCATCGGTGCGTCACGCGGCGCTGACGCGCAGGACATGAGAGTCCGGGACAATGAGTTCCGGCCTACGCACGGCGACGAGCCAGCGCAACGGCCGCGCTCCCTGTCCGAGAACGGAGGCATGGAGCGGCGGACAGCCTGGTACGGCGCCGTACGAACTCGGTGGGCGGACGTTCCGGGCGGCCGACCGGGCCCGGCGCCGGCGCCCCGTTCGTCCTTTGAAGCGCCCGCCTCACGTCTCCCGTACCGGCGCGTACGCCCCGGCTTCCAAGCCGAAGGTCCAGGCGACACCTGCCTTCGCCGTCCGCGTCGACGGCGGTACCCGCAGCCAGTACGTGCGGTTGGTTCCGTCCGGTTCCGGTGTGGAGTTGAGGACCTCCACCATCACCACGGGTTCGTCGTCGGCCAGGTCGATCCGCCACAGGGTGCCCGTATGGTCCTGGTGAACGGGACGGGCTCCCGAGTCGGTGAGGTAGCGGTCGTAGCCGTAATACTCCAGCATCACGCGCCGCAGTTCGGCGTTCTCCTCGGCGCGGATGCGCTGCGGTGTGAGCGTGCTCAGCTCGGCGAGGAAGGCGGCTGGCACCGGCATTCCGCGCCAGGCGTGCAGGGCGAAACCGTCGGGGTAGGCGAGCGCGGGACCGTCGCCGTGATCGAGCCGTCCCCCCTCGTCGCGGTGCAGGGCGACGGGCCGCTCGGACAGAACTGCAACGCGGGCGAACGGCCACCACCAGCCGGCACTGCGGCACACCGCGGCCAGCGCGGCGAGGGGGCCCTGGTCCGCGGGGAACGCGGCGAGCCACGGCGCGTCGTGCTGTCCCAGAACGGCGTCCAGCAGAAGCAGCCGGACCTCGGCGGCCTCCCGGCCCGAGTCCCGGCCGACCAGGTCCTCAACGACTCCCAAGCGGATGCGGTCCACGAGCAACTGGGTGGAGTTCCACAGCCGACCGCCCGTGGCCGCCCAGTGAGCGGACCAGCCCGCCGCTCCCAACTCGGCGTGCAGCCTGCGCCTTTCCGCTGCCCACGGGGCGCTGCGCACGGCGTCCCGCACGCTGTGCCCGCGCTGGTCCGCGAGTTCGCGGACCAGCGCGACCGCTGCGCGCGGCGAATCCGCCCACACCACACGCTCCGGTTCCGCGAGCCCCGCCAGCCGGTACGCCGACCGCACGGCCTCCTCGGCGGCCGCGCGGTCGGCGGGGCCGGTCGCGGACGCCCACGCACGCCACGCGCCCAACTCGTCTGCGACAACTCGCTCCACGACGGTCACGCCGATGTCTGTCCTGGTCATGTGCTGCTCCACCGCTTCTCCGCCGTCCGCCGTCTGCTGTCTGCTGTCTGCTGTCTGCTGTCTGCTGTTCAGTCCGCCACGATCCGCACGGATCCGGGCACGTACTCGCGCTGTCTGATCACCCGGTACCACCCCTTGGGCAGGGGGATCGCCGCATGCTCCTCGTGCACCACCCGGCCGCCCTGGGGCAGGTGCAGCAGCAGCGGGCCGAACGGCCCCGGCTCCCGCACCAACTCACCGGGCCCGACGACCGCATGGGCATGCCCGGTGACCTCGCCCAGAGCCAGCACGAGCCGGCCCCGGCCGTCGCGCTGCTCCCGGGGAGCGCGGGCCACGTGCGCCGGCACCGCCTCCTCCGTGACCGGCACGATCAGCACGTCTCCCTGTCGGTACATGGCTGTCCCCTTCACCGCCGGATGCACCGCGCACCGGCCTCATGACCACGACCGTAGAAGCCACCACTGACAACGGGCCCCAACCCCGCCCCGATGAACGGCGTTGTCAGTGCCGGTTGGTAGAACTGCGGACATCACAGACCGCTCACTCTTTCTTCCCGGGAGCAGCCGCATGACCATCGGTGACCACCTCGAATCGCTGTACCGGCTGCCTTCCCACGCCTTTGCGGGGCCCGCCGAGCCGACGGACGGCCTACCCGAGCCGGACGCCGTCGCCTGGCGGATCAGCGGCGAGGTGTACGACGGCGACGAGAGCTGGCCGCAGGCGTTCGCCCGTTTCTGCGCCGCCGTCGACACCACCCGGGTGCGGGCCCTGATCGTCGGCGCCTGGCAGGACGCCTACGACAGCGACCCCTCCCCCGTCATCGAGGCCCTCCTCGCCGCCCGGGACCGCTTTCCCGCGCTGCGTGCACTGTTCCTCGGCGACATGGTGATGGAGGAGTGCGAGATCTCCTGGATCAACCAGAGCGACGTCAGCCCGCTCCTCTCGGGCTTTCCCGCCCTGGAGGAGTTCGGCGTGCGCGGCGGGTCGGGGCTCGGGTTCACGGCGCTCACTCACCCGGCGCTGCGCCGGCTCGTGATGGAGACGGGCGGGTTGCCCGTCGAGGTGGTGCGCGGCGTCGGAGCCAGTGACCTGCCCGCCCTCGAGCACCTCGACCTGTGGCTCGGTACGCCGGACTACGGCGGCGACAGCGAGGTGGCCGACCTGGAAGCGATCCTGTCCGGGGCCCGGCTGCCGCGGCTGCGTCATCTGGCCCTGCGCAACAGCGAGATGCAGGACGCGGTGGCCGCGGCCCTAGCAGCAGCCCCCGTCGTGGAGCGCCTGGAGGTGCTGGATCTGTCCATGGGTGTGCTTACGGACGAGGGAGCCGCCGCGCTCCTGGGCGGCCAGCCCCTGACCCACCTCAAGAAGCTCGATCTGCACCACCACTACCTCAGCAAGCCCATGGAGGAGCGGGTGCGGCAGACCCTGGAGCCCGCGGGTGTTCAGGTGAACCTCGACCGCGACGACGCGGAGGAGGACACCGAGGACGACGGCACCGTCTGGCGCTACGTCGCCGTGGGCGAGTGAACACCTCCGTCACGGCCCGACCGGAGCCCGGCGCCGGACCGCGGTTCGCCGTGGTCGGCAATCCCGGCAACCGGCGGGTCTCCCTCTTCGCGGACGCGGTGCGTGCGGCCGGACTGCCCGGCCCGCGCGTCGTCGCCTGGAGCAACGTCCTGCGCGAGGGGGGAGCGGACTTCGCCGCCGACGAGATCGTACGGATCGACTCCCCCGGCGAGGATCCCGAGGTCGACCGGCTGCTGCGGGGTGCCTCGGATCCCACCCGGGTCGAGGGTTCGGGCCGCTGGTACGCCGCATTCACCGCCGCGTTGCGCACCCTGCGCGGCGGTGTGCGCCTGGACCACCCCGCCGATCTCGCCGTGCTGTTCGACAAACGCCTGTGCCATGGCGTCCTCAAGGAGGCGGGGGTCCCCATTCCCGATTCGCCCACCTCCGGGCCAGGCGGCGCGCCGGTGCGCGGCTGGGACGACGTACGCACGCTGATGCGCGAGCACGGCATGCCGCGTCTGTTCGTCAAGCCCGCCCACGGTTCCTCGGCGTCGGGAGTGCTCGCCGTCGAGTCGGGCGGCGGCGGTCGGATCAGGGCCACCACCTCCGTCGAACTCGCCGCGGACGGCGCACTGTACAACTCGCTCAGAGTGCGCCGCTACGACAGCGAGCGGGACATCGCCGTCATCGTGGACGCGCTGGCACCTGACGGGCTGCACCTCGAACGCTGGGTGCCCAAGGCCTCCCAGCAGGGCCGCGCCGCGGACCTGCGCGTGGTCGTCGTCGCCGGTCGGGCCACCCACGCCGTGGTCCGCACGAGCCGTACGCCCCTGACCAACCTGCACCTCGGCGGCAGCCGCGGCGACCTCGGCACCGCCCGCCAGGCCGTCACGGCGGCCGGCGCCCGCTGGGCCGACGTACTGGACGTGTGCGAACGTGCCGCGTCCTGTTTCCCGCGCACCCTGTGCGTCGGCGTGGACCTGCTGCCGGCCGTGGGCTGGCGCAGGTCCTTCGTCGGCGAGGTCAACGCCTTCGGTGACCTGCTGCCCCGGCTGACCGGCCTGCCCGGAAGCGGCGCCGAGGGCCTGGACACCTACGCCGCGCAGGTGGCGGCCGCCCAGCGCGGACCCGCCCGGCTCGGCCCGCTCCACCCGTACAGAACAGGAACACACCATGCCTGAGCCCGACATGAACGAGATTGTGGGCCGCCACGACATCCTCCTGGTCACCCTCGACACACTGCGCCACGACGTGGCCGTCGAGCTGGCGGCCGCCGGGCGCATCCCGAACCTCGCCCGCCATCTGCCCGGCGGTCGCTGGGAGAAGCGTCACGCGCCGGGCAGTTTCACCTACGCCTCGCACCAGGCGATCTTCGCGGGGTTCCTGCCGACACCAGCCGAACCCGGTCCCCACCCACGGCTGTTCGCCGCGAACTTCGCCGGAAGCGAGACGACCGCCGGTGGAACCTTCGTCTACGACACCCCCGACTTCGTCTCGGGGCTGGCCCAGGCCGGCTACCACACCGTGTGCATCGGGGGTGTGGGCTTCTTCAACCAGCAGGGCCCGCTCGGCACGGTACTGCCCGGCCTCTTCCACGAGGCGCACTGGGAAACGGAGTTCGGCGTCACCTCGCCCCACTCCTTCGAGAACCAGGTCGCCCGCGCCGAGCAGACCGTCGCCGCTCTCCCCGCAGAGCAGCGGCTGTTCCTCTTCGTGAACGTCTCCGCCCTGCACCAGCCCAACTGGTTCCACCTGCCCGGCGCGACCCGCGAGGCCGGCGACACCCGCCAAACCCACGCCGCCGCGCTGGAATACGTCGACCGGCACATCGGCCGACTCTTCGCCGCCGCCAGCTCCCGGCGCCACTGCTTCACCATCGTCTGCTCCGACCACGGCACCGCCTACGGCGACGACGGCTACACCGGCCACCGCCTCGGACACGAGTCCGTGTGGACCGTTCCCTACGCCCACTTCCTCCTCGACGCAGCCGAGGCCGCCGACGCCGCCGGGGCCGCCCGATGACCACCATCCAGCCCGTCGGCACCAGCCCGTACCAGCACTACGTGTACGCCTACCCGCACAAGAGCGCCTACCGCAGCCTGCCCGACCGGCCCGCACTGCGGTCCCTGTGGGCGGACCAGGACACCAGCGCCCTCTCCCTCTACCTGCACATACCGTTCTGCGAGGTCCGCTGCGGCTTCTGCAACCTCTTCACCCGCATCGGCGCCCCCGACGGCCTGACCGGCGCCTACCTGGACGCCCTGGAACGGCAGGCCGGCGCCGTACGCGAAGCCCTCGGCGACAGCGACCCGGTGCGGTTCGCGACCGCCGCCTTCGGCGGGGGCACCCCCACCTTCCTCACCGCGCCCGAACTCGGACGCCTCTGCGACATCGCCGAGCACGCCATGGGCGCCGACCTCAGCGCTATCCCGCTGTCCGTGGAGGCCTCGCCCGCCACGGCCACCGCCGACCGCCTCGCCGTCCTGGCCGCGCGCGGCACCACCCGGCTCAGCCTCGGCATCCAGAGCTTCATCGACTCCGAAGCGCGGGCCGCCGTACGCCCGCAGCGCCGCGCCGACGTCGAAGCCGCACTCACCCGGATCCGCGACAGCGGCATCCCGGTCCTCAACATCGACCTCATCTACGGCATCGACGGCCAGAGCGAACAGACCTGGCTGCAATCCCTTGAAGCGGCCCTCGCCTGGAACCCCGAGGAGCTCTACCTCTACCCGCTCTACGTCCGCCCCCTGACCGGACTCGACCGCCACCGCCCCGACCCCGGCCCCGATCCGGCCTGGGACGAACAGCGACTGCGCCTGTACCGAACCGGCCGCGACCACCTCCTCGCCCTCGGCTACACCCAGCACTCCATGCGGATGTTCCGCCGCACCGACGCCCCGCAGCACAGCACGGACGACTACGCCTGCCAGACCGACGGCATGATCGGCCTGGGCTGCGGCGCCCGCTCCTACACGTCCGGGCTGCACTACTCCTTCGACTACGCGGTCGCCATGCACGAGATCCGCGGGATCATCGACGACTACGTGGCCACCGACGACTTCCACCACGCCGAGGTCGGCTACCGCATGGACGCGCACGAAGCGCGCCGCCGGCACCTTCTCCAGTCCCTCCTGCAGGCCGAGGGCCTGCCCGTCGACGACTACCGGGCCCGCTTCGCCGCCACGCCCCACGACGACTTCGGCACCCAGCTCCAACTCCTCACCGACCGCGGCTGGCTGGCCGACACGCCCTCCACGCACCTGCGGCTCACCCCGGAGGGACTCGCCCACTCCGACGCCATCGGGCCCCAGTTGTTCTCCCCCGCGGTCCGGGCCGCCATGGCCGCCTACGAGCGGAAGTGACCGGCCCCGTGGATCTGACAGTCCTGTACCGCGGTCCCCTCGCCTCCTGCGACTACGACTGCCCCTACTGCCCGTTCGCCAAGCGACGCGACTCCACCGCCCAACTCCGCGCCGACCGCGCCGCCCTTCAACGCTTCGCACAATGGGCCGCACACAGCGACGACCAGCTTTCACTGCTCTTCACACCATGGGGCGAAGGACTCGTCCGCTCCTGGTACCGGCACACCCTCGCGGAGCTGTCACATCTGCCGCACATCCGCCGGGTCGCCATCCAGACCAACCTCAGCTGCCGCACCGACTGGCTCGCCGAGGCCGACCACGACACTCTCGCCCTGTGGTGCACCTACCACCCCGGCCAGACCCCTTACGACCGCTTCCTCACCAAATGCCACGACCTCGCCGAGCGCGGCATCCGCTTCAGCGTCGGCGTCGTGGGACTGCCCGAGCACCTGGACGCGGCCCGCCGACTCCGCGCCGACCTGCCCGAACACATCTACCTCTGGATCAACGCCGCCGAAGGTCACAGTTATCACGACACCGAGGCCGACCAGTGGACCGCCCTCGACCCCCTCTTCCCGTACAGCCGCCACCCGCACAACAGCGCCGGTCTGCCCTGCCGCACCGGCGAGTCCGTGATCTCCGTCGACGGCGACGGCACCGTCCGCCGCTGCCACTTCATCCCCACCGAACTGGGCAACCTCTACGACGACTCCTACCGCACCGCCCTGCGCCCCCGAGCCTGCCCCCTCTCGGTGTGCGACTGCCACATCGGCTACGTCCACCTGGAGACCCTGCCGCTGTACGACGTCTTCGCCGGCGGCGTCCTCGAACGCATCCCGGCCACACTCCCCCTCCCACGCAACACCCGCGCCCTCACGATCACGACCCGGGCGCCACACAACTGAACAACCGCCATCCCGCCGCCGGGCGTTCCGGGACAAGAGGCCCGCATCAAGAAGGCGGACAGGGCCACGCACACGATGTCGCGTAGACCAGCCCCATGACGGAGGAGGCAAGAGG
>NZ_RSAJ01000271.1 GCF_003933965.1 Streptomyces sp. RP5T | reverse complement strand
CCCCCACGCCCAGCGAGGAACCGCTCGGCGTCCCCGCGCTGCTCATCGCGTCCTTCCCGCTGGACACCACCCGCCGGCACGCGGCCCTCGGGCCCCTCACCGACTTCCTCGTGCAGCGCGCGGCGGACGCGTACACCGAACTCCTCGCCGGCTGGCGGCCGGTGAGCGAGGGGATCATCGCGCTGGTGCCCGGCCCCCTCGGCAAGGGCGAGCTGGACGGGGCGCTGCGGCAGGCGATCCTGGAACGGCTGCCGCGCACCGCGTTTCTCCCGCCCGCACTGGAACCGGGCGACGACTCCGAACTGCCGGAGGTGCTGCGCCCGCGCGAGGCGGAGGTCGTCGAGGGCGCAGGCGCCGACACCGTACGGGTGCTCGCCGAGGTGCTTCCCACGCTGCTGCCCGCCGGTCTCGAACGCCGGGTGGAGCTGCGGACGCTGGGTGTCGCCCGGGTTCCGCTGACCGAGGCCGTCGACCGGCTCGCGGGCCTGGAGAAGCAGCCGGAGTGGTGGCAGCGGCTCTACGGCAGCCTCGCGGGCGTCGACCCCGACCGGCTCTCCGGGCTTCCCGTGCCGCTCGCTGGGGGCACCTCCCAGGCTTTCGGCACTGGGGGAGGCCGTACGACCATCGGGCCCCGGCAGGTGCTGCTGCCCACCCCGGACGGTCCCCTGATCGACCTCGAACTCCTCGCCCGGCTCGGCCTCAAGGTCGCCCACCCGGCGGCCGCCCACCCGCTCCTGGAGAAGCTGGGCGCGCTGCCCGCGACCGCGCGCGCGGTGCTCACCACGCCCCAGGTGCGGGCCGCCGTCGCCGCCTCCCTGGACGACGACGGCGGTGTGAACTGGGAGGAGGACACCCCGGACGCCGAGGAGCTCGCGGACGTCGTGCTCGCGCTCGTCCGGGACGCGGGGCTGGAGCCCGGCGACGAGCCGTGGCTGGGCGCGCTCGCCCTGCCCGACGAGGAGGGGGAACTGGTTCCCGCCGGTGAACTCGTGCTGCCAGGAAGCCCGTTCGCCCGGGTGATGCGCGAGGACGAACTCGCGCTCGTGGACGCCGACCTGGCCGCCAAGTGGGGTGAACAACCCCTCACGGCCTGCGGGGTGCTGGCCGGCTTCGCCCTGGTCCGGGCCACGGACGTGGTCCTCGACCCCGACGAACTGGAGCCGCGCGAGGGCGACTTCGCCGAACCGGACGACGCGGGGCTGCTGGACGCCGTGGACGTGTGGTGCGAGGACGTCCTCGACCGCTTCCCGGACACACCGGTACCGCCGGTCGCCACCGAACTGGTCGCCGTCCGCGATCTCGACCTGGTCGACGAGGACAAGTGGCCCGAGGCCCTCGCCCTGCTGGCCCAGCCGCCCCTGAGGGACGCCCTGATCCAGCAGGTCCGCATCCTCCTGCCGGACGGCACGCACGAGGTCGTACGGCCGTACACCGCCTGGTGGCTGCGCGGGAACCCGGTGCTCGACGGCCGCCGCCCCGCCGGTCTGCTGGCGGCGGGCGGGGACCCGCTGCTGCGCGGTCTCTACGACGAGGCGGACGCGACCGGCTTCGACGACGAGCAGGTGCTGCGGGCACTGGGCGTCCGCACGTCGGTGGCCGCGCTGCTGGAGGAGCCGGGGGGTGCCGCCGAACTCCTCGACCGGCTCGCCGACCCGGAGCGGACCGTGTCCTCGGGGCAACTGCACGGTCTCTACAGCGCGTTGGCGGACCTGGATCCCGAACAGGTCACCCTGCCCGACGAACTGCGGGCCGTGGTCGACGGCCGGATCGAGGTCGTGGACGCGGCCGACGCTGTGGTCGTCGACTCGCCGGACCTGCTGCCGTTCACGGAGGGCGTCCCGCTGCTGCCGGTGCGGCCCTCCCGTGCGGCGGAACTGGCCGAACTCTTCCAGGTCCGCCGCCTGAGCGAGTCGGTGACGGGTTCGGTGGACTCCGAGGGCACCGAGCACGAGGTCCCGGAGTCCGTACGGGTCCTGCTGGGCGCGAGCACCCCGTCCACGTACGTCGAGCACGAGGAACTGGTCGTCGACGGCGTGGAGATCGACTGGCGCCTTACCGACGACGGCGTCCTGCACGCGGCCACCCTGGAGGGCGTGGCGGCGGGCCTGGCCTGGGCGGCGGGCCAGTGGCCCCGGCGCTTCGAGGTGGCGGCCCTGCTGGAGGACCCGACCCGCACGGCAGAACTGGCGCGGGACCGCTGGTTCGACTGATCACCGGCAACTGCTCCGGCGGAACCCCGACGAGTTCTGCCCGGGCCGGCCCGCCGGCCGCGGTGACATCACACAAATTTCTTACCACGCACGCAACGTGGTGGCCTGGGCGCGCATCTGACCCCACGAGCCGCCAGGCTCCTCGACCAGTCCCTGGGGGAACGCATGCGCATCCGCACCACCGTGGCCGCCGTCTCCGGCGGTCTCGTCCTCGCCGCCCTCGCCGTCCCGGTCGCTCAGGCCGACGGCGGGGGCCTGCACAAACCCACGGCCGCGGAGCGCTTCGGCGTCTCCAGAGCCGCGATGAGCACCGCCGCGGACGACGCGGAGCTGCCGGTCGTCTCCAAGGTGACGGTCAACGGCGGCAAGAGCATCGTGGCCGGTCTGACAGGCGTCAAGACCTTCGACGTCTCGTTGACCGCCAGCCACTCCGCCGGTATCCAGGACGCGTACATCGACCTGTGGCACGGCAGGGACCGCGCCCACGTCGACGGCGTGTTCGCCCCGAACGAGCAGAACGCCACCTGCACCGCGGTCAGCACCACGACCTCGAACTGCAAGCTCACCATCACGATCGACGTGAACCGCGAGGTGTACATGAACTCGCTGGCCGGTACCTGGCACGTGACAGCCGCCGCGCTGGCCGCCGACGAGACCGGCAGCGACTACTGGAACGACCTCTACGGCACCCACAGGCTCCAGCGCCTGTCCAAGCTCACGGCCAACGCCTCCCCGGAACCGGTGAAGAAGGGCAAGACCATCACCGTCACCGGCAAGCTGACGCGGGCCAACTGGGAGATGCGGACGTACTCGGGCTACTCGACCCAGCCGGTGAAACTGCAGTTCCGGAAGAAGGACTCCGACACCTACACGACCGTCAAGACCGTGAAGACCAACACCAAGGGCGACCTGAAGACCACGGTCAAGGCCACGGTCGACGGGTTCTACCGCTGGAGCTTCGCGGGCACCTCCACCACCCCGGCCGTCAACGCCGCCGGTGACTTCATCGACGTCAAGTAGGTCGACGAGACGTAAAGCGTTGCGCATGTGCGGTCAAAATCACGCCCCACCCGTACAACCAGTCCCCTGAGTCACGGATCTACGGAGTGAGTCAGCAGACTCCCGAATCCTTCTCTCCTCATGGGGAACGCACATGCGCATACGCGCCCTCGTCCTCGCCGCCTCCGGCGCCGTGGCCCTCTCCGCCCTCGCCGTGCCGTCCGCCTCGGCCGCCACGGCCGGGCCCGCCGTCACCTTCTCCCAGCTGAAGGTCAACAGCGGCAAGAACATCGTGGTCGGCACGACGTCGACGGTCACCGTCTCGGCGACCTACACCGTGACCAAGCCCGCGAGCCTGAACGCGAGTTCCTTCCAGACCGGGCCTGTCCTCTACCGCGGCGCCACGCTCGGACTGAACTCCGACGACCTGCTCGGCGGGGACGAGCCCGGCACCTGCACGGTGTCCTCCTCGACCGTCCTGAAGTGCACGGCGAAGATCCAGTTCCGCCCCAAGGGCTCCGACGAGGACGGCGACCTGCGCAGCAGTCAGGCCGGCACCTGGAAGCTGGGCGCCCTCGCGGTCAACAACGCCGGCGGCATGACCTGGCAGGGCAACCAGGGCACGACCCACCTCCAGCGCAGGGCCACCCTCACCACCGACGCCTCCCCGGAGCCGGTGAAGAAGGGCAGGACGATCACCGTCACGGGCAAGCTGGCCCGCGCCAACTGGGACACCAACAAGTACGCGGGTTACTCGACCCAGCCGGTGAAGCTCCAGTTCAAGAAGAAGGGCGCGACCACCTGGAGCACCCTGAAGACCATCAAGTCCAGCACCACGGGCGCCCTGAAGACCACGGTGACGGCCTCCACGGACGGCTACTTCCGTTACGTCTTCGCGGGCACCACCACGACCTCGCCGGTCAACTCGGCCGCGGACTTCGTCGACGTGCAGTAGCCCCAACCCCGCTAGGCGGGAGCGCGGCGGTCGACCCACCTCCACAGGAGTTCCAGGGCGGCCGCCGCCACCACCGAGACGCCGACCGCGATCCACGGCACCGTCAGCCCCACCAGCTTCAGCGCGAAGAAGTCCTGGAGCCCGGGCACGGCCAGGACCAGGACGAACGCGGCGCCCATCGCCGCGACCAGCGCGAGACGCCACCAGGTGTACGGGCGGGCGATGATCGCCAGCACCCACATCGAGATCAGGAACAGGGTCAGGGTCGCCGCGCTGGTCTCCGCGTCCAACGAGCCGCTCCCCGTGTAGTGGTGACGGGCGATCAGGTACGTCACGAAGGTCGCGATCGCCGCCACCACCCCGCCCGGGACCGAGTACCGCATCACCCGCCGCACGAAGTGCGGTTGCGCGCGTTCGGTGTTGGGCGCGAGGGCCAGGAAGAAGGCCGGGACGCCGATCGTCAGCGTCGACAGCAGGGTCAGGTGGCGGGGCAGGAAGGGGTACTCGACCTGCCAGCACACCACCAGGACCGCCAGCAGCACCGAGTAGACCGTCTTGACCAGGAACAGGGTCGCCACCCGGGTGATGTTGCCGATGACCCGGCGGCCCTCGGCGACCACCGAGGGCAGCGTCGCGAAGCTGTTGTCGAGCAGCACGATCTGGGCGACCGCGCGCGTGGCCTCCGACCCGGAGCCCATCGCCACCCCGATGTCGGCGTCCTTCAGGGCGAGCACGTCGTTGACCCCGTCGCCGGTCATCGCGACGGTGTGCCCGCGCGACTGGAGCGCTCCCACCATGTCCCGCTTCTGCTGCGGGGTGACCCGCCCGAACACCGTGCCCTCGTCGAGCGCCTTCGCCATCCCGTCCGGCTCGGCGGGCAGCTCACGTGCGTCCACCGTGCCGCCGGTCAGCCCCAGCTTGGCCGCCACCGCCCCCACGGACACCGCGTTGTCGCCGGAGACGACCTTGGCGCGCACGTCCTGCTCGGCGAAGTACCGCAGGGTGTCGGCCGCGTCCGGCCGCAGCCGCTGCTCCAGGACGACGAGGGCGGCCGGCCGTGCTCCCCGGGCGACCTCGGGATCGTCGAGGTCACGGGAGGCCCGGGCCAGCAGCAGCACCCTGAGTCCCTGCTCGTTGAGCCGCCCGGTCTCGGCGAGGGCGGGGTCGGCCGGGGACAGGAGCACGTCCGGCGCCCCCAGCAGCCAGGTGCCGGCCTCGCCGCCGCCCTCGCCGAAGGTGGCCCCGCTGTACTTGCGGGCGGAGGAAAAGGGGAGCGACTCGGTGCAGCGCCACTCCTGGGCGTCCGGGTAGGCGTCGATGATCGCCTGGAGGGAGGCGTTCGGCCGCGGATCCGCTGCGCCGAGAGCACCCAGCACCGTGCGTACGTACGACTCGTCGGCGCCCTGGAGCGGCCTGAGCTCGGTGACGTCCATGCCGCCCTCGGTGAGGGTGCCGGTCTTGTCGAGACAGACCGTGTCGACGCGGGCGAGGCCCTCGATGGCCGGGAGTTCCTGGACGAGGGCCTGTTTCCGGCCAAGCCGGATGACGCCGATGGCGAAGGCGACGGAGGTGAGCAGGACGAGTCCCTCCGGGACCATCGGCACGATGCCGCCGACCGTGCGGGCGATCGAGTCCTTGAGGGCGTTGTTCTTCACGAACAGCTGGCTGACGACCAGGCCGATCGCGGTCGGGACCATCATCCACGTCACGTACTTGAGGATCTGGGAGATGCCCGAGCGCAGCTCGGAGTGGACCAGGGTGAACCGGGACGCCTCCTCGGCGAGCTGGGCGGCGTAGGCCTCGCGGCCGACCTTGGTCGCCCTGAAGGCGCCGCCGCCGGCGACCACGAAGCTGCCGGACATCACCTGGTCGCCGGGCCGCTTGACCACGGGGTCGGCCTCACCGGTCAGCAGTGACTCGTCGATCTCCAGGCCGTCGGCCTCGACGACCTCCCCGTCGACCACCGCCTTGTCGCCGGGCCCGATCTCGATGAGGTCGTCGAGGACGATCTCCGAGGTGCTGACCGCGGTCGCGGTGCCGTCCCGCCGTACGGTCGGCCGCGCCTCACCGATCACCGCGAGCGAGTCGAGGGTCTTCTTCGCCCGCCACTCCTGGATGATGCCGATCCCGGTGTTGGCGAGGATGACGTACCCGAACAGGCTGTCCTGGAAGGGTGCGACGAAGAGCATGACCAGCCAGAGCACGCCGATGATCGCGTTGAACCGGGTGAAGACGTTCGCCCGGACGATCTCCGCCAGGGTTCGGCTGCTGCGCACCGGCACGTCGTTGACCTGGCCGCGCGTCACCCGCTCGGCGACCTCGGCCGCGGTCAGCCCGGTCACCGCCGGGGACGGGGCCGTCGTGCGGTCGAGTTCGGCGCCCGCCTCGATGTGCGTCATGCATTCGACGGTACGTGCGGTTTTACGGCTTCACCCGCCGAGTGACCGGAAGTTCCGACCTGGGGAGGAGACGGGAACGGGCGAGTGATGCCGTGGTACTAGGGGGCGCTCGTCACTCGGACGCAGGGGTGCCGGGGCCGTCCTGGGCGCTCGCGTTTTTGATCGCGGCCTCCCGCTTGCGCACGTACCAGGTGCCGTACAGCCCGAGCACGCCTCCGGCCAGACAGGTCCACAGCCACCAGGTGTGGTCGTGGTCCGCGAACCAGCCGTAGAAGGGGAGCTGCACGAGGAAGAGCACGAACCAGAGGATCGTGCCACCGGTGACGGTGGCGACCACGGGGCCCTCCAGGGGCTCCGGTGCCTCGTGCTTGAGAGGTCCCGAGAAAAAACCGGCCATGGGCACAGCTTACGAGGCGATCACATCTACGCGCGGAGATGGCCCCCTCGCTGTTATACGTTCATACTGAAACGGTTTGTGTCTGTCCACTTCTGCTCGTAGGAACATCCAATGCCGACCGCCCTCGACCGCTACTTCAAGATCTCCGAACGGGGCAGCAGCCTCCCGCGCGAGATCCGGGGCGGCTTCGCCACGTTCTTCGCGATGGCCTACATCATCGTGCTGAACCCGATCATCCTCGGCAGCGCCAAGGACATGTACGGCCACCAGCTGGACAACGGCCAGCTGGTCACCGCGACCGCCGTGACCGCCGCCTTCACCACGCTCCTCATGGGCGTGGTCGGCAACGTCCCGATCGCCCTGGCCGCCGGACTCGGCGTGAACTCCGTCGTCGCGCTCCAGCTCGCGCCCCGGATGTCCTGGCCGGACGCGATGGGCATGGTGGTCCTGGCAGGCTTCATCGTGATGCTGCTGGTCGCCACCGGTCTGCGCGAGCGCGTGATGAACGCGGTGCCGTTCGGCCTGCGCAAGGCCATCTCCATCGGTATCGGCCTGTTCATCATGCTGATCGGGCTCGTGGACTCCGGCTTCGTCTCCCGCATCCCGGACGCCGCCCAGACCACCGTCCCGCTCCAGCTCGGCGCCGACGGCCACCTCAACGGCTGGCCGGTCCTGGTGTTCGTGCTGGGCGTCCTGCTGACCCTCGCGCTCATCGTGCGCAAGGTCTCCGGCGCGATCCTGATCTCGATCGTCACGATGACCGTCGTGGCGGTGATCATCGAGGCCGTCGCCAAGGTCCCGTCCTGGGGCCTCACATCCCCGAAGTGGCCCGGCAACCCGGTCGCCACCCCCGACTTCGGCCTGCTCGGCAAGGTCAGCCTCTTCGGCGGCTTCGGCAAGGTCGGCGTGCTGACCGGCATCCTCTTCGTCTTCACGGTCCTGCTGTCGTGCTTCTTCGACGCGATGGGCACGATCATGGGCGTCTCCGACGAGGCCAAGCTCACCGACGCCCAGGGCCAGATGCCCGGCATCAACAAGGTCCTCTTCGTCGACGGCCTCGCGGTCGCCGCGGGCGGCGCGAGCTCCTCCTCGGCCACCACGGCCTTCGTGGAGTCCACGGCCGGCGTCGGCGAGGGCGCCCGCACCGGCTTCGCGAACCTGGTCACCGGCGGGCTCTTCACCGTGGCCCTCTTCCTGACGCCCGTCGCCACGATGGTGCCGTCCCAGGCCGCGACCCCCGCGCTGCTCGCGGTGGGCTTCATGATCCTGGCCAACTCGGTCCGCGACATCGACTGGGTCGACTGGACCATCGCGATCCCGGCCTTCATCACCATGGTGATGATGCCGTTCACCTACTCGATCACCAACGGCATCGGCATGGGCTTCATCACCTTCGTGGTGCTGCGCCTGGCGGCCGGACGGGCCAAGGAGATCCCGGCCGCGATGTACGTCGTCTCCGCCGTCTTCGCCTTCTACTACCTGATGCCGGCACTGGGCCTGACGTGACCCGCCCTCACGTGACCCCGTAGAACTTCTCGGTCTCGTCGACGGCGGTCTGGAACCGCTCGTCGAAGTCGTCCCGGATGAGCGTTCGGACCACATAGTCCTGGACGCTCATTCCCCTTTTGGCCGCATGGTCCCGGAGCCGTTCGAGCAGCTCCCCGTCTATCCGCAGGCTGAGCACGCTGGTCCCCATGGAGACGAGGGTCGCCGCCCGCGCCGGGTGCCGTTCACATTCCGCCATCGACTCACTCGTACGGGTGAAGATCGGGTTTCCGTGGCGGGAGTCACGGGAATCCTCGCGCACGCCAGCTTGTTTAGCCAGAGTAATGAGTTACGCTAAAGAGATGCCGGACCTTACCCATGGCGACGACGCTGCCGCCGTGAACTCCCTGCGATCAGCCGTGATGCGACTGTCCCGTCGGCTCAAGCACCAGCGCGTCGACGAGTCGCTGAGCCCCACCGAGATGTCGGTACTGGGCACCCTCTCGATCTGCGGCAAGGCCACCCCGGGCGAACTCGCCCGCAAGGAGCACGTCCAGCCGCCGTCGATGACCCGCATCGTGGCGCTGCTGGAGGCCAAGGGACTCGTCCGGCTGGAGCCGCACCCCGAGGACCGGCGCCAGAAGGTCGTCACCAAGACCGAGCAGGCCGAGACCATGCTCGCGGAGTCCCGCGCCAAGCGGAACGCCTTCCTGGCCACCCTGGTCGACGGTCTCGACGAGGACGAGTGGGCGAAACTGCGCGAAGCCGCCCCCGTGCTGGAGAAACTCGCACACCTGTAAGCCGCGAAGAGGAGGCGAACGCACTTTGAGTACGGGACCCGGAGCACCTTCCGCCCCCGCACCGATCCCTTCTACCTCTGTGTCCCGCAAGTCGTCGATGTTCAGCTCGCTGAAGGTCAGGAACTACCGCCTGTTCTTCGCCGGGCAGGTCGTCTCGAACATCGGCACCTGGATGCAGCGCATCGCCCAGGACTGGCTGGTGCTCAGCCTCACCGGCTCCGCCACCGCCGTCGGCGTCACCACGGCCCTGCAGTTCCTGCCGATGCTGCTCTTCGGCCTCTACGGCGGCGTCCTCGTCGACCGGCTCTCCAAGCGCCGCGCGCTGCTGTTCACGCAGTCCGCGATGGGCGCCACCGGCATCGCGCTCGCCGTCCTCACCCTGAGCGGCCACGTCCAGGTCTGGCACGTCTACCTCGCCGCCTTCGCCGTGGGCCTCGCGACGGTCGTCGACAACCCGGCCCGCCAGTCGTTCGTCTCCGAGATGGTCGGCCCCGGCCAGCTCCAGAACGCGGTCAGCCTGAACTCCGCCAACTTCCAGTCGGCCCGCCTGATCGGCCCCGCCGTCGCCGGCGTCATGATCACCGGCGTGGGCACCGGCTGGGCGTTCCTCGCCAACGGCCTGTCCTTCGTCGCCCCGCTGGTCGGCCTGCTGATGATGCGGTCGCGTGAGCTGTACGTCGTCGAGCGCGCCCCGCGCGGCAAGGGACAGCTGCGGGAGGGCCTGCAGTACGTGGCCGGGCGGCCGGAGCTGATCTGGACCATCGTCCTGGTCGGATTCGTGTCCACCTTCGGCTTCAACTTCCCCGTCTACCTCTCGGCCTTCGCCGACGACGTCTTCCACGCGGGCGCGGGCTCCTACAGCCTCTTCAACACGGTGATGGCGGTCGGCTCCCTGGCCGGCGCCCTGCTCGCGGCCCGCCGCGGCACCGCCAGGATGCGGGTGCTCGTCGTGGGCGCGGTGGCCTTCGGCACGCTGGAGATCGTGGCCGCGCTCGCTCCCTCGCTGTGGCTGTTCGCCCTGCTCATGGCCCCCATCGGGATGTTCGGGATGACCGTCAACGTCACCGCGAACACCAGCGTCCAGATGGGCACCGACCCGGCCATGCGGGGCCGCGTGATGGCCCTGTACATGATGGTGTTCATGGGCGGCTCCCCGATCGGCGCCCCGATCGCGGGCTGGATCACCGACGCGTACGGCGTCCGCGCGGGCCTCGCGGCCGGCGGCGCGATCGCCGCCGTGGCGGCCGTGACGATCGGCCTGGTCCTGGCCCGTGTCGGCAACCTGCGCCTGTCGGTCGGCTGGAACCGCGGCCACCCGCACGTCCGCTTCGTGCCCCGCGAGGCGCAGGAACAGCTGGCCGCGGCGGCGTGATCCCCACGGCCGGCCCCGGATGCTGATCCCCGTGCCCTCACGGTGACAGGCTGAGGTCCATGAGACTCTTCGCCGCGGTGCTGCCCCCGCAGGACGTGACCGACGAACTCGCCGCATCGGTGGCCCAGTTGCGGACGCTGCCCGGCGCGGAGGCGCTGCGCTGGACCGGCGTCCCCGGCTGGCACTTCACGCTCGCCTTCTACGGCGAGGTCGACGAGGACGCCGTACCGGAACTGTCGGAGCGGCTGGAGCGGGCGGCCCGGCGGACCGCCCGCTTCCCGCTGGCCGTGCGGGGCGGTGGGCAGTTCGGGCACGGGCGGGCCCTGTGGGCG
>NZ_RSAJ01000270.1 GCF_003933965.1 Streptomyces sp. RP5T | reverse complement strand
GGGGTGACGAGGTGCGGGGAGGCGGGTCAGCGTCCTGGTTCCGCAGCCGGGGCCATCGGGCCCGCCGCGCGCAGATGCCGGGCCAGCCGCGCCTGTTCGGCGCCTCTCCTGTGTGTCAGCGCACGGGCGAACGCGGTGTGCAGCAGTTGTCTGGAGGACGGGGTGAGGGCGGAGAGCACCACTTCCCGGTGCAGCTCGGGGAAGCGGTACCGCCCCGTCGTGTGCTCGTCGGGATCCGCGTCCCAGACCAGGATGCGCGCGGTGACAGCGACGTCGATCAACGGCAGCAGCCGCTCCCGCGCCATGCCTCGGACCTCGGCGAGCAGGTCGATGTCCAGCGACTCGCCGTCGGCGGCGGCATAGGTGAGCAACGTCCTGACCTCGGCGGGCAGTTCGGCCAGTCGCGCCTGGATGACGCTGTGCACCGAGGCCGGCACCCGTGCCGCGGGGCCGGTGCGCCGGTCGGGTGGGAGTTTCAGCAACTCGCCGAGGATGAACGGATTGCCCTCACCGCGCCGGTGCAGCACGGCCGCCTCCCCGGCGGAGGCACTTTCCCCACGGGCGGTGAGCAGCTCGGCCACATCGGCGACCGACAGCGGCTCCAGATGCAGCCAGGTGGCGCCGCGACGGGCCAGGTCGGCCAGCAGTCCGCCGACCGCGGGGTCATCGGCGTTCCGCAGGGCGCAGACGACGGCGACGGGGGCGTCCCGCAGGACGGCGGCCAGTTCGCGCAGCAGAGCGTGGAACTCGGGTGGGGCCCAGTCGAGGTCGTCGATCAGGCAGAGAGCGGGCCCCCGGCCCAGTTCCCTCAGGAGGACTGCGAGCGGCCTCTCGTCTACGTCGTCCCGTTCCGGCGTGGCGGACCTCTCCTGACCCAGACCGTCCAGGAGTTGGGCGGTGGGCCACGCCAGAGTCATGCCCTGGTTCTCCCTGAGCGCCTGGCCGCCACTGGCGCGGGCGACGGTGAATCCGGCGGCTTCGGCCTGGGCGGACATCTCGTCCAGCAGCCGGGTCTTTCCTGCCCCCGGCTCGCCGGAGAGCACGGCCCACTGGGTGCGGCCCGCTGCCGCGGCCTCCAGGACGGTGGCCATGTGGGCGGTCTCCTCCGCCCGGCCCACCAGTGGTTCGGTGGCGGGCCGGGCGGCGGAGAAGGGGGCGGTGTAGCGAGAGGGGCGCTGATCGCCGAGGACTCCCGCGTCGTGCCGCAGGATGGCGGTGTGCAGGTCGCGCAGTCCGGGGCTGGGATCCAGGCCGAGGTCCTTGGCCAGCATGGAACGGAACGACTCGTACTGCTGGAGTGCCTCGACCGACCGGCCCGCTCCGTACAGCGCGCGCATCAACAGGGCCCAGCCGTCCTCACGGAGCGGAGCGGTGATGGTGAGGCTCTCGGCGACGCCGATCGCCCGCTCCACATCGCCGAGCTTGATGAGGATGGCGGCCTGCAGCTCTCTGGCGTCCTGGTGGGCGGTGGTGAGCCGGGCTGTCTCACGTGCCGCGAAGGCGTGCTGGGCGGCCTCTCCCAGGGCCTCACCGCGCCACAGTCGGAGTCCGGCTTCTATTTCGTCGCGTGCCACCACTAGTTGGCCGCTCCGCAGGGCCTGGCGGGCCCGGGCCACGGACTGGTCGAAGAGAACCGTGTCCCGCGCCTCCCGCGGCACCTTCAGGGCGTAGCCGGCGGCACTGTTGACCAGGACCGGGGAACGGCCCTGCCGCGCCGGGTCGAGCACCGAGCGCAGTCTGCTGATGTGCGCGCGGACGGAGGAGACCGCTCCGCGTGGCAGGTCCCCCTGCCACAGATCCCCGCAGAGCTCGCCCAGCGAGACGGGCCGGCCGTCCTCGATGAGCAGGCGGGTGAGCAGCACGCGGCGCTGCCGTGGCCCCAGTTCCACGGGGATGTCACCACGCAGCACCTGGACCGGGCCGAGCATGCCGTACAGCAGGGTCTGACCTTGCCTTTCGTTCACAGTGCCGCTCACCTTCCGGCGACTGCTGGAACGGTCGCCGAGGTGACACGTCCTGACGTGTCTCCCGGTAACCCGTCGTGCTCGACGATCCGTACGATCGCTCGCTCGTCGTTCGGATCGGCCTCGACCGTGTTCCGGGTGAGCGCCCTGTCGCCATGCCGGCCGGCCGCTCCGGCGACCGCGATGACTTCGGCAACTGACATCACGTGCTCCTGTCATTTCGTGCAGCGCTCAGCTCACGGGTGGCTCGGCCACGGCATCACGGGATGGACAGGCGGAGATCGTGGCCGTCTCCTCGGAGGCCGGCGTGCAGGGCAGGCGGCACCCGCGGGCGGTAGATCGTTGACGGTTGAAGTGCAGCCCAGAGTAGGAACGGCCGTACGGCGAAAGCTTGTACCTTCGCGACACCCGTTGGGATCTCGGCGACAACTTCGTCGGCGCGGAGAACAGGGCGGAGGGCGGATCTCACCACCCCTGCCCCCGCACGCCCGGCGCGGCGAGCGGCAGATCCTCCGGCAGCAGGGTCCGCAGGTCGTCCACGCTCGGTTGGCGAAGCGCCGTCAGTCGTCGGGCCTGCTGCGTGATCATCGTCTCCAGCAGTTGCCGGGCAAGACGCGCGTTGCCGAAGGAGCGGTCGCGGGGAAGGGCGTCGATATGGAGGTGCAGCGCTTCCAGCGTCTGCGCCGAGCAGGTGTAACCGGACTCCTCGGCATGCCGCTGCACGATGGTGATCAGTTCGTCGGTGGAGTAGTTCTCGAACTCCACGGAACGTGAGAAACGTGAGGCGAGGCCGGGGTTGGAGGCCAGGAACCGCCGCATCTCGTCGGTGTAGCCCGCCACGATGACCACCACCTTGTCACGGTGGTCCTCCATCAGCTTCAGCAGCGTGTCCACGGCTTCGCGGCCGAAGTCCTGGCCCGCTCCCTCGGGGGTGAGGGTGTATGCCTCGTCGATGAACAGCACACCGCCCATCGCGCTCTCGAACACGTCCTTGGTGAGCTGCGCGGTGTGGCCGACATAGCGGCCCACGAGGTCGGCGCGCGCCACCTCGACGAGCTGACCGCGGGGCAGTACACCGAGGGAGGCCAGCAGCCCGGCGTAGAGGCGGGCCACGGTGGTCTTACCGGTGCCGGGCGGACCGGAGAAGACCAGATGCTGGCTGATGCGTGGGGCCGGCAGTCCGGCGGCCTCGCGCTGTTTGGCCGTGGTGAGCAGGCTGACCAGGTCGGTGACCTCGCGTTTGACGGCGTGCAGACCGACCATGGCCGTCAGCTTGGCGAGCATCGTCTCCCGGTCGTCGGCCTCCTGCTGCCGGGTGGTCGCCGCCTCGCTGACGTCCTCGGGCAGCAGCAGCGTCAGGTCCCGCTCAGCGGGCTCGGTCATCGTGGCGAGCCGGACGGCCTGACGGTCCACCATCTCCTCGAAGACCCGGCGTGCCGCCCGCCCGTTGCCGAAGGTGGCGCCCCGCTCCATCGCCTCGAAGTGGGCCGCGAGCGTCGTCGTCGTACCCGGCCCCAACTCGTACTGGTTGGAGCGGCACATGCTCTCCGTGATCGTCACCAGGTCGTCGACCGAGTAGTTGTCGAACTCGATCGTGCGGGTGAAGCGCGAGGCGAGGCCCGGGTTGGAGGACAGGAACGACTCCATCTCGGTGGAGTAACCCGCCGCGATGACCACCACGTCCTCGCGGTGGTCCTCCATCAGCTTCAGCAGGGTGTCCACCGCCTCGCGGCCGAAGTCGTTCGAGGAGCCCCCGGAGGTGAGGGTGTAGGCCTCGTCGATGAACAGCACGCCCCCGAGCGCCTTCTTGAACGCCTCGGTGGTCTTGATCGCCGTACCGCCGATGACCTGGGCGACGAGGTCGGCGCGGGAGACCTCGACCAGATGCCCCTCCGGCAGCACGCCCAGCTGGGCGAGGATGGAGCCGTAGAGACGGGCCACGGTGGTCTTGCCGGTGCCGGGAGGCCCCGCGAACACCAGATGCCGGCTCATGGACGGCACGGGCATGCCCAGCCGTTGGCGCCGCTGGGCGAGCTGGTTGAGGTTCACCAGAGTGCGCACCTGGTGTTTGACGCCGTCCAGGCCGATCAGCTCCTCCAACTCCTCCAGTGCGTCCTGCGGTCCGGTGCGGCCCGGCTCCTTGCCCGCGGCGCGTTCACCGGCCTGCGCGGTCACCTCGGAGCCCCAGCGGTCGGGTGCGGCGTTGTCCGAGCTGGTCAGATCCAGCACCTCCAGCCGCTCACTGGCCCGGATCTGGGTCAGCCCGGCGCCGCGGTTGTCGCGGACGGTGCAGTCGCTCACGGTGACCGGCTCGGCCGTGTCGATGCGGATGCCGTCCCCGACGCTGCCGCTGATGCCGCAGGCGCGCAGCTCACCACGGGACCCGGTCGCCAGGAGGACGCCGTGCGCTGCCGCTCCGGTGATGAGCGCCCTGGTCAGGGCCAGTTCACCGCCGTCCTCCACGGCCACGCCGGAGGCGCCGCTTCCGTCGATCTCGACGTCGCGGACCGTGGCGACGCCCTCGCGGCCGACGGAGACGGCGGAGTCGCCGGAGGCGCGCAGCACACAGTCGTCCAGTTGGGTGCTGCCGCCGTCGGCGACGCGTATCCCGGCGCCGACAGCCCTCTCGACGGTGCAGAACTCCAGCCGCCCGCGGCCCTCTTCACCCACTTCGACACCGAAGCGGCCCGGAGCGGTGATGCGGGCGTGCCGGATCAGCGGATTGGCGCGCGAGCGGACCGAGATCGCGCTGCCCCGGGCGTCCGACACCTCCAGCCGGTCGAACTCCGGGGTCGACTCCTCGGTGAGCTGCACCGCGGCCGTGGGGTCGGCGCAGTCGCGCACCAGCGTGCGGAAGAACGACGGCGAACTGGAGTCGGCCACCAGGATCGCCGCTCCGCCCGCGGAATCGAACTCACAGTCCTCGAAGGTCCCGCGCGAACGCTCCGAGACCATCAGCCCGTGGCTCTTCGTCCGGGTGGTGGCACACCGCCGCACCAGGGGGTCGGCGCCTGCCGAGAGGGCGATGCCCGGCCCGGTCGTACCGGACACCGACACCTGCTCCAGCACAGGACGCGAGGAACTGGTCACGTAGACGCCGACGGAGGTGTCCCGCACGGTGGTGCGCACGACGTACGTCGTGGAGTCGCCCTCCAACGCGATCGCGGGCTTGTCCGTCCCGGTGATGTCGCACGACTCGATCGACCCCTGAGCCTGGCCGTTGGCCAGGACGCCGTTGCCCCGCGCATCGCGCATCCGGCAGTCACGGACGGTGGAGCGGGCGCCCTCACTCAGGACGACTGCGGAGGTGCCCAGATTCTCCAGCACACAGTTCTCGATGACGCTTCCGGTCTCGGACGTGTCCACGATCCCGGCACCCTCACGGTTGGTGACCCGGCAGCCCCGCATCGCCAGCGAACCCGTCTGGCGCGCCAGCACCGCCACCCAGCCCGACCCGACGACCGTGCAGTTGTCCATGGCCACCTGACCGCGCGGCGCGTCCACCACGGCCACGTCCTCGCTGCCCCCGCGCAGCACCAGATCGGTCAGCATCACCGCGTCCGCCACCAGCGTCAGCGCCGTACCCCGCCGTGGACAGATCTCCACACTTCCCGGCTCCCCGTCGGCCACGAGGGTCACCCGTGCGCGGACCGTGAGGTTCTCGGCATACCGGCCGGGGCGCACGCGGATCACCGCGCCTGTTCGTGCCGTGGCCAGTGCCGCAGCGATCGTCCGGAATCCCTCCGGGTGCTCCGGATCGACCGTAAGTACCTGCCGTGACACGTCACGCCCTCCTGGTTTGCTGGTGGATGGGCCTGGCCCGGAACCCGGATGCTGATCCCATATCATCTGCCGTATGCAATCTGACCGTTACCGCCGGGCTGCAGTACTCGCGGCGGCAGTCGCACTTCCCGCTCTGGTGATGTCCCCACTGGCCCAGGCCGACGACGGCGGTCCGGTGAGCCTGCCTCCGCTGCGGCTGCGGATGGCTGCCGACGACGCCTGCGCCACCGCTTCGACGAAGACGGCCGAGTCCCGGTCCTGGAAGCACCAGGCGCTCCAACTGTCGCGCTCCTGGCAGCTGTCGCAGGGCGCCGGAGTGACCGTGGCCGTGGTGGACACCGGGGTCGGGCTCCGGAGCCCCGCGCTGTCCGGCCGTGTCACGGCGGAGGGCCGGGCGGGCGAGGACTGCGTGGGCCACGGAACGTTCGCCGCGGGGCTGATCGCGGGTGCCCCCCTCGGCAACGGCGCCGTGACAGGTGTCGCGCCCGCCGCACGCGTTCTCGCGGTACGGGGGACGGACGAACGCGGCAACGCCTCCGCCGCGTTGGTCGCGGACGGCATCAGGTCCGCCGTGGACGACGGGGCCAAGGTCGTGTACGTGGGCCAGGCCCTGACCTCCGGCGCCGAGGAGCTGACCCGGGCGGTCGCCTACGCCCGTGGCAAGGATGCGCTGGTCGTCGCACCCGCGGCACCCGATGTCGTTCCCGAGGGCCCCGACGGGAAGCCCGACACCCGGGCCAGGAAGTACTGGCCCGCCGCGGTACCCGAGGTGCTGTCGGTCGTCGACTACGGCCCGGCCGGCACCCGTCCCCAGGGCGCGCCCGCGGTGCTCGCCCCCGATCTGGCGGCGCCCGGTGACTCCGTGGTCGGCATCGGACCCGAGGGCAGCGGTCACTTCATCGGTTCGGGCTCCTCGCTGGCGGCCGCGCACGTGGCAGGGGCGGCGGCGCTGATCCGTTCCTACCAGCCCGCTCTCTCGGCGGCCGACGTGTCCCGCAGACTGCTGGAGGCCGCCTACCCCGACGGGGTCCCCAAGCTGGATGTCTACGCCGGCCTGACGGCCGTCCTGCCGACCCGCGCACCCGCCGCCGAGGCCGAGGCCGCGCCCGCGCACCTGCCCCCGGCCGCGTCGGACGAGCCCCGCGAGCGGTCCCTGCTGCTCGGCGGAGTCGCCCTCGTGGTGGCCGTGCTGGTGGGTGCCGCGATGGTGATCGTGCCCCAGGGCAAGCGCCGCGGCTGGCGGCCGGCGGTTCGCAACCGTCCCTCCGGGGCGGGTGCGGGACACGTCTGATCCCGCACCCGCGGCACATCGGTGGCCCGGCATCAGGACCCCGACCGCAGGGGGCCCGCACCGGCGGCGTCCGGGTCGAGGAGCGCGGTCTGGACCTCCACCTGCGTGCGACGGGTGATGTGGGTACCGCGTCCCGGATGGAGATTCCGGCCCTTGACGTTGCCGAAGACGTACCCCTCGGTGGGTGGGCAGGACAGCAGGATTCCCGGGGAGTTGACCTCCTGCAGGCGACGCATCAGGGGGTCGTTGAGTCCGCGGCCGGCACCGGCTGCCGCGCGGGCGACAATCAGGTGCATGCCGACTTCGTAGCCCAGGGTGAGGTAGTCCATCAGGGGGGCGAAGGGCTGGTTGAGAGGGCCGCCGCCACCGACCATGTCGTAGTCGTCGACCAGCACGAACAGCCGGGGGCCGGTCCACCAGTCGCACAGCCGCATGCGGGCGGGGGAGATGTCGGGGCCCGGAAGCCTGGAGCGTACGGCGCGTGAGGCTCCCTCGACGAGTTCCTTGAGGGCGTCGATGGAGACGGCGTGGCCGAGCCGGTATTCCTCGGGCACGGCTTCGACGAGTTCGCGCCGGTAGTCCACGACCATGATGCGGGCTTCGTCAGGTGTGTAGCGGTCGGTGACGGCTTTGGCCATCAGACGGAGCAGGTTGGTCTTTCCGCTCTCCGTGTCGCCGACGACGATGAGGTGCGGGTTGGTGCTGAAGTCGTGCCAGAGGGTGTCCATCCGGTCCTCGCCCATGCCCAGGGGGATGCGGATGTCGCCCTCGGCGGGCGGGAGTTCGGAAGCGGGCAGGAGCGTGGGCAGCATCCGTACCGGGGGAGCGGGGGGCCCGCTCCAGTGCTCGCGGACCCGGGCGACCAGGTCGGCGACGCCGTCGGAGAGGTCGTCGGACCGCGGTCGGCCGTCGATGCGTGGCAGGGCGGCCAGGTAGTGGAGTTTGGAGTCGCGGGTCAGTCCGCGGCCGGCGATGCGCGGAACACCGGCGGCCTTGCGCACATCGATTCCGGAGTCCATCGGATCGCCCATGCGCAGTTCCAGCCGGGTGCCGGACTGGTCGCGGATGCTGGAGGACAGTTCGACCCACCGGGCGGTGGTGATGACGAGGTGGATGCCGTAGTTGAGGCCGCGGCCGGCGATGGAGTTGAAGGTCTGGATGTCCCGGTCGTAGTCCTGGCGGACGGTGGACCAGCCGTCGATGACCAGGAAGACGTCCCCGTGGGCCTCGTCGGGGAAGTCCCCCGCCGCCAGGCGTCGCCGGAAGGTGGCCATGGAGTCGATGCCGTGGTCGAGGAAGAACTTCTCCCGCCGCGCGAGAAGAGAGGTCACCTCGGAGATGACACGGCCGACCCGCTCCTTGTCCATACGGGTGGCGACGCCCGAGACGTGGGGGAGTCCGGTGAGGCCGGCCAGGGTGCCGCCGCCGAAGTCGAGGCAGTAGAACTGCACTTCGCGGGGGGTGTGCGTGAGCGCCAGCGAGGTGATGAGCGTGCGCAGCAGGGTGGACTTCCCGCTCTGCGGGCCGCCCGCGATGGCCACATGGCCGCCCGCACCGGACAGGTCCACCTGGAGCTCGTCCCGGCGCTGGTCGAAGGGCCGGTCGATGATGCCCACCGGTGCGACGAGCCGGCCCCGCCGGCTGCGGTCGCAGGTCAGTCCGTACGTGGCGTCGGGTGCCGGCGGGCCGAGCAGCTCGTCCAGCGTGGACGGCTCGTTCAGCGGCGGCAGCCAGACCTGATGGGCGGGGGGACCCGCGTCGCGCATCCGGTCGACGGCGATGGACAACAGGGAGTCGCCCTCTTCCTCGTTCGGCGTCTCCGGCTCGTTCTCCGGCAGGTCGGGCAGTTGCCGGGGCACCACCCAGGACGCCGTCCACGGCACCACCTGACTGGCCACCCGGGCCTGGTGGGCGCTTCCGCTGCGGCGGCGGTAGGGGCCGGAGACATAGGCGGCACGGAACCGGGTCAGTGCCTCGATACCGGTCTTGATGTATCCGCTTCCGGGGCGCGGAGGCAGCTCATAGGCGTCGGGCACACCCAGGACGCCCCTGCTCTCCATCGCGGAGAACGTGCGCAGACCGATCCGGTACGACAGATGGGACTCCAGCTGGTGCATCCGGCCTTCGTCCAGGCGCTGGGAGGCGAGGAGCAGATGCACCCCGAGGCTGCGGCCGAGCCGCCCGATCATGACGAAGAGCTCCATGAACTCGCGGTGCGCGGCCAGGAGTTCACTGAACTCGTCGACCACGACGAACAGACTCGGCAACGGCGCCAGCGGCGCTCCGTCGGCCCGGGCCTTCTCGTACTCCAGCGCCGACGTGTAGTTGCCGGCGGAACGCAGGAGCTCCTGGCGGCGGATGAGTTCACCGTGCAGGGCGTCCTGCATACGGGAGACCAACGCCACCTCGTCCGCGAGGTTGGTGATGACAGCGGAGGTGTGCGGCAGTTGGTCCAGCCCCAGGAAGGTCGCGCCACCCTTGAAGTCCACCAGGATGAAGTTGAGCGTCTCGGAGGAGTTGGTCAGGGCGAGCGAGAGCACCAGGGTGCGCAGCAGCTCGCTCTTGCCCGAACCCGTCGCACCGATGAGCATGCCGTGCGGACCCGTGCCCCCCTGCGCGGACTCCTTGATGTCCAGTTCCACCGGCGTCCCGTCCGGCCCCACCGCGATCGGCACCCGCAACCGCTCCGACCGGGTACGCCGCCCCCACAGCGAGGCCGGTTCGTGCCGATGAAGGTCGGGGATGCCGAGCAGGGAGGTCAACTCCACCTCGGCAGCCAGGGGTTCGGAGGACTCCTGGGCGAAGCCCATCCGGTAGGGGGCCAGCCGCTTGGCCAGTGAGGCCGCCGCGACGACCTCCATGCGGTCCGGCACTCCCAGCGGCGTGAGCTGCTCCTTGCGTTCGCGGTCGGTACGCACCAGCCGCATGACCTCCTCGGCCAGGTCGAGCCGGAGCGTGGCCCGGCCCGGCCGCCAGGTGAGCGAGCCGTCCAGGTCGAGGACGACCCCGTTGCGGAAGCCGGAACCGTCCATCCGATGCCCGCTCGGGACCGTGGCCCCGTCCAGGATCACCACGACATAGGGCTCCTCGCGCCCAGCCATGGCGTCGGGTTCGAAGGGGGGTCGTTCGGCGAACTCGGCGCCGAGGAGATGGTCGAGTTCGTTGACGGAGGAGACGATCATCCGCACCGCACCGGCGCCGTCGACGTCCTGCCGGTGGAGGTTGTGGGGAAGCCACTTCGCCCAGTCCCAGTCGGCGCGCCGCGCGTCCGACGTGCACACCGCGATCCACAGATCCTCGGGGGAGTGGACCACGGCCAGCTGCGCCACCATCGCCCGCGCCAGTGCGTGGACGCGGTCCTCGTCGCCGCGGAACAGCACCCTGGCCCAGGTGCGCAGATAGACGGCGATCGGCTGGTCGGGCACGGTGGAGTAGGCCCGGATGAAGCTGCGCAGGGCGTGCGCGCTCAGCGGCTCCAGGTCCTCCACCGGCTTGGTGGACAGCGGGGCCAGCCGCAGTCCCAGTTTCTGGTCGCCGACCGCGACCCGCACTTCGCCGAAGTCGTCGTCGGTCGGCCTGCGTTCCCACAGCCGGCTCGTGCCCACCAGCGACCACAGCCCGGCCGGCGCCGGGTGGCGCCAGGCCAGGGCCCGCTGTTGATCGGCCACCGCACCGCGCACCTTGCGCCGGGTCTGACGCAGATAGCGCAGGTAGTCCCGCCGCTCACCCTTGAGCCGCTGCTTGCGCTCGCTGCTGCGCCGCACCAGCTGACCCAGGATCATGGCGGCCGCGGAGACCACCATCATGCCCAGAGCGAGGTAGATGAAGGCGCCGCTCTTCGAACCACCGGGCCTCATGTACATGAGCATCATCGAGACCGACATCAGCGCCATGGGGAGGTAGTTCCAGATGGCGGAGCTGTCGGGGGTGACCTCGGGG